>JBIKLJ010000063.1:0-24326 GCA_044359895.1 Pirellula sp. | reverse complement strand
ATTTTGCCAAAATGCTACCAGTCGTTTGGCGAAACGGAACGTGGATTCACTTGAATGATGATCGGATCAAGCCGCGACCAGGCGAAACGGTCGAGAACAAAATGATTCGCTTTCGAACCCTTGGTTGCTACCCATTAACCGGTGGCGTCGAATCCACCGCAGCGACTCTGCCAGAAATCATTCAAGAAATGCTTCTGACCACCACTTCGGAACGGCAAGGTCGAGTGATCGATAAGGATGGTGGCGGGGCTGGTATGGAACTCAAGAAGACGCAGGGATATTTCTAAAGCATGTCACACCAAAGCGACCTCATTGCCAAAGACATTCTGGCATATCTCAAACAACACGAACAGAAGGAACTGCTCCGATTCATCACGTGTGGAAGCGTCGATGACGGAAAAAGTACTTTGATTGGACGCCTGCTTTTCGATAGCAAAATGCTTTACGAAGATCAGCTCGCTCAGCTGGAAACGGAAAGCAAAGTCCATGGAACCACCGGGGGCGGTTTCGATCCAGCGTTGGTAACCGATGGGCTAAAAGCCGAACGCGAACAAGGTATCACGATCGATGTCGCCTACCGCTACTTTTCAACGGCAAAACGCAAGTTCATCATTGCGGATACACCAGGCCACGAACAGTACACCCGCAATATGGCGACCGGTGCATCGACGGCCGATCTCGCCATCATTCTGATCGATGCTCGATATGGTGTTTTGACTCAAACCAAGCGACACAGCTTTATTGTTTCGTTGCTTGGAATTCGTCACGTGGTCGTTGCGATCAACAAAATGGATTTGGTCGGATATAGCCAAGAACGATTTGACGAAATTTGCAAAGACTATCGAGACTTCGTATCGCGTTTGGATCTCCCGGATCTTCATTTTATTCCCATCGTGGCGTTGCACGGCGAGAACCTTGTTGACCCCAGTACCAACATGCCATGGTACAAAGGCACGACACTGATGAACTTCCTTGAAACGGTTTACATCGGATCCGATCGCAATCTGGAAGACTTCCGATTGCCGGTCCAATATGTGAATAGACCGAACTTGGACTACCGTGGCTTCTGCGGTACCGTCGCCTCTGGCATCATTCGCAAGGGAGACCAAATCATGGTCCTTCCCTCCAAACGTACCAGCAAAGTCAAACGCATTGTGACTCAGGATGGTGACTTGGAGGAAGCCTTCAGTTCCCAATCGATCACATTGCTTTTTGAGGACGAAGTTGATTGCTCACGCGGCGATATGATCGTTAGGCCCGGAAACGTCCCAAAGATGAGCAACGGATTCGATGCGACCATTGTTTGGATGAGCGCCGAAGCGATGGTCCCAGGCAAAACCTACCTCTTCAAACACACGACCCAAACCGTCACTGGCCAAATCGATTCGTTGAAATACCGAGTCGATGTGAATACGCTGCATCGAACACCAGCACCCGATCTGCAATTGAATGAAATAGGTCGTTGTTCGGTTACCTTGAGCCAACAACTCTATTTCGATGCCTACCGCCGCAATCGATTCACCGGTTCGTTCATCATTATCGATCGTATCAACAACACGACGGTCGGAGCAGGAATGATCTCCGATCGCGATTCGGCCAAAGCAGCAACCGCAGCTTGGGAAAGTACCGATTCGCAAGTCTCCGACAAACAGGAACAATTATCCAGCGTCACGGACTCCGAACGAGCCGCTCGGTTCGGCCAAAAGCCAGCGACCGTCTTGTTCACTGGGCTAACCGGGACCGGTAAGACCACCATCGCGCGGGCCGTAGAACGCGCCTTGTTCGATGAGGGGCGTGCGGTATCTGTTCTCGATGGCGAACAAATGCGGAAAGGGGTCAACATCGACCTCGGGTATACCGTAGAAGAACGCAGTGAAAATCTACGTCGTTCCGCACACGTCGCCAAACTTTTCAACGACAACGGAATGATCTGCCTAGCAGCATTCGTCGCCCCCAATCAATCGGTGCGGGAACGCGTTGCAGAGGTTATCGGCAAAGACCGATTTTTGACGATCCATTGCACCGCCGACGAAAGCATTCGAAAAGCCCGAGACATCAAAGCGGCTGGCAGAATGGAACCCGCGGTCGATAGCAACAAAGCCTTGTACGAGATACCTGAAGATCCGGATATGATCTTGAACACAGGCGACTTAAATGTTGCTGAAAGCGTGAGCGCCGTTTTGGAATTGCTGAAGGCAAAGGGCTTTGTTCGGTAAGCAACACACTGTAAGCACTACTGGGTGGTAGTGCTAAATTCCCAACCGCGAGCGAATCCAATCCAAAGTTGATTGGGTGCGGGGCTCCAGTCGGTCCAATTCCCGAATCAATCGAACGATGCCTCGTCGTTCATTCAATTGGGATTCTTGGTCGTCTTGCTGGGAAACGATTTCCGCTTCGACTAACGATTCGTCGTCCGAACCGTCGAATGCTTGATCGATCAGCGGCTGCTTCATCAACAGCACGGTTGATGGCTTTTCGGAAGCTCTGACAATAGGCTGTTGCTTGAACTGTTCCGGTTCTCTTTTGGAAGGAACAAGATAATCTGCTTGGCCAGAAAGGTTGGTCTCTTGGATGGCTTCCCGATCAATAGGATAGCTCAATTGAACTCGTTCGTAGAGGTCACGACGTTCCCGTGGATCTAGCAGTCTGTACGCGGCGAACGCGATTCGAGCACGCCGACGATCCGCAAGTTCCCCTTGCGAGTGATTTTCATGGTGCGAGAGGGCAACGGACATGGCCTGTGCGGCAGAACGAATTACCTGAGTGCGGCATTCACCACGCCTTAGTCCAAGTAGCCTAAAGTGGCTGATGAAGCGGGATGGCCTCAAATTTTCGAAAGTAGTTTCTTGATATTTTGTCATAGTTTCTTCAACCCAACCATCCTGGTTTTGTATCGTTTGCTTTTTCGCCAGCAAAGCCTCTTTTCCTAGGGGCATTCGCTGGTCAGCGGCGATTCTTGTTTTCCATTCTTCGATTCTATCGGCACCATTGTAGTCGCAACCATAGCGACCTTCCCTGAAACCGTTCGACCCTTTTGACGTCGAAAGGGCCTCAAAAGTTCACAAATTTTTTTTGTGGCAATCATGAACGTCTTTGTCGGTAGCTTAGGTGGCATTCCCAGCCCAAAACGAAGTCACACAATTTCCTAGCTGTTTTGACGAATAACCCGTTTCGGCAATTTTTTTCGTTTTTCGGCCATTGTTGGCAGCTTTTTGGAAGATTCGTTCACAAAACATTTCTAGCCAGTAGCCATTTGAGCCCTGAGGCGTGTATCCTGCTCTCTACGAGAACCGCACAACAATTGCGATTCCTAACTTTCATCCATCGTCTTCCATAGTCGCTTCGGGGTTGCAATATGGTGCTTTCAGGCGAAGAAATTAGAGCTCGGCAGGGTACCGATATCCGGATTACCCCCTTCTGCGAGGATTGCCTCAATCCAAACAGCTACAATTTGACGTTGCACAACGAGCTTTTGGTCTACGAAGAAGTGGTACTGGATGCTAAGCAGCCGAATCGTTTCCGTCGTATGACGATTCCGGACGAGGGAATGATTCTAAGCCCGGGCCAAATTTATCTGGGTCGAACGGTTGAGCACACGGAAACTCACAATTTGGTTCCGATGATTGAGGGCCGAAGTTCGATCGCCCGGTTGGGGCTTTTCGTGCATTGTTCTTCAGGATTTGGGGACGTGGGTTTTCGGGGCCACTGGACTATCGAGATGTTCGCCGTTCAACCGATTCGCATTTATGGCGGGCTGCGAATTTGTCAAATCTTCTATCACGAGCTCACCGGAGACGTGCGCGAATACGCCAGCGAAAAGTACCAGAACAATCGGGATGTGCAGCCCAGCTTGCTCTACAAGGAGTTTGATAACTGCCGTCGGTACGACCAACTGGAGCTCGATTTTGGCACGATCGCCGTAACCTATCGGCAGACGCCCTTAAAAGACAAGCTTGAGACGGTTTAAGCGATGCAACATCCATGTTGAACAGTCAGCCTGG
Organism: Pirellula sp.; assembly: GCA_044359895.1. GTDB lineage: Bacteria > Planctomycetota > Planctomycetia > Pirellulales > Pirellulaceae > JBKCUI01. The sequence goes on along the minus strand of JBIKLJ010000063.1, from coordinate 20,325 downwards.
GGCTCGATTGCACCACTTTTATAGATCATTACTTCCCTTGGTAGCACTCCACCATAGATCGTGAGGCTCACCTTCCAAGGGGACATGCAATTGGTCTATCTCTGACCACAGGCGTTGCGTGGTTTCAATGGATGGCTCTTCGTCGTAATCGTACCAAAGTCGATCGATGCCCATGAATGGTTCTTCTTCGGTCAACATCGTGACCGGAACGGGTTGACGTTTCGGTTTCAGAACCACCGGTGGCGGTGGCTCCATGATGGGCATCGGATCGTTCGTGATCACTGTGGGCTCAACGATGGCAACCGGTTGTACGATCGGGGTGGGGATGTAATCCTCGACCGGTGGCTTCACCGGTTCGAGGATTACTTCTGGCTTGCGAAGAACGATCGGCTCCGGAATGCGAGCTACTGGCGTGTCATGTGGCTGGTATATCTTCGCTTCGCCAGTTTGGCCCTGCATGGGCAGAACGCGAACTTGCACATGAATATGGTGAAAGATTTTCATGATGTGTTCATGGCAAGTGAACATGACAACTTGATGCCCCAAGGCCGCGAAATCGCGGAGGACTTTTGCAGCGTTGGTAGCTCGGATCGAATCAAAGTTGACCAAAACGTCGTCTAGTACCAACGGCAACGTGACACCTCGTCGAGAATACGCAGCGGCAAGGGACAGTCGCAAGGCGATGAATACCGCTTCGCGTGTGCCCCGGCTAAGAACTTCCAACGGCAGACTTTGATTCTTTTCGTTGTCGATGCGAAGTGCGTTCTTGCCCAGGGGGGTCCATACTCGAACATACTTGCCGTCGGTTAGTTGCTTCAGGAAAGCGGACGCTTCGCGCAGAGTTTCAGGCTGCCGTTCTGTTTCATAGACTTCACACACTTTTTCGAGCATGCACGTGGTTGCACCTAGCGTACGCCAGTGCTCTCCACAGGCAACCATTTGCTTTTCAAGGCATGCAAGTTCTAGCTTTGCTTCGGATAACCGACGGTCTGCCGCCAAGCTCTTCATTTCTTGCGATGTTTCCCCTTGCCGCTGAAGGAGCTGAGAAATGCGTTCCTCTGCTTGTTGAATGCGTTGTCCAAGAGTGTCCCATCTTTTTTCTAGCTCCCCAGCGGGCGCGTTTTCTAAGAGTCTAGCAATAGAGTCGTAGGGAACATGGCCGCCGATGATTCCGCTGACTCTGGAATCCAGATTTGCGATTTCTTCTTGCAGTTTCAAGTATTGATGCTTGAGTGACAATTGTTCTTCCAGTTGCTGTTGATCTTCGACGCCAAGATCGGCCAGATGGGACTGCCGAGCTCGAACCCAGCGATCGAACAACTTCTGAAGCGATTTTTGTTTGCGTGCGAGTTCTTCATCTTCTGCTCGCAATTGCTTGCGCTGTGCAATGTACTGTTGATGTTGGGCCAGGGTATTCGATAGTTCTTGAAGCTTCATGATCGGACCATCGGAAAGACCTTCCGAGACTTGCGATGCGGCCGAAGCGGCTCGAATAGCCATTTGTTCATCGCGGCTGCGTTGATCCCGGCCATGATCCCGCTGGTCGCGACCGTCACGACGATCGCGTTGTTCGCGGCGATCCGCATTCTTTCCAGAGACGGACTGCGAACTATCGCGTGATTGTTCCACCCGTTCCATCCTATTGCTTCGCGAAGGATCGCGAGGATCATTGTTGGCATCATCGATGGCAACTTTTAATTGCAACGACAAGGCTTCGATGCGTTGGAGCGACGTCGACATTTCCAGCTTGCGAGAATCGAGTTCATCTTGCTGCGTCTTGAGACGTCGACGTGTTTGCAACAACGATTCATACCCCTCCGCTAAGATCCGAATGCTCTTGGGTGATAGCGAATCCGCAAGTCCCAGCTGTGCGAGCGTCTTTTTCCATTGATGGCGAGCCGACTTGAGACCAGCAGCTGCTTCCATGCCGTGTTGCTTGGCGGTCTTATAGCGTTGTTGGGCAGCTTGAAGATTATGGAGGACGGGCAAGAATGCCTCGCACTGTGCGACTTCATGCTCGGCTTCACGGATTCGTTGCTCCAACGATCCAGGATGCTCTGGCATTCCTTTTTGCAATTCGTCCCGTTCGGCTTCCGTCTTTCGCAACTGGATATTCAAGGCGTCTAGTTGTGAATCGCAATCCTTCAGGTCGATTCGCGAGCCATCTTCCAATCGTTTCCAATAGTAGTAGGTGCCAATCAGGATGGCCATGCCCAACAGAAACCAAAGGAGTCCTGCGGATTGTTGAGCTTGCTGGGCAGCAATTTCAGCAGCGGTCGAGACGGTTCGGCCCAAGGTTTTTGCAGTACTGGAACCGGTCACTTGCCAGCCAAAGAACCTTCCTAAACCTAAGAACAACATGACCGAGCCAAGCACGAATGGTGGAGCCAATCGGAAGACGTGGTCGATCGGCAACCCTTCTTCGCTTTCTAAGCCAACCGCATCGACTTCGATTTCTTTCTTGTGCTTCTGCAGCTTGTCGAGGCGATCTTCGAGATTCTGGCTCTTGCGCAGGGAAAGCAATAAGTCATTGTAATTTTTATGTGCTCTTTGCAAGTCATCTTCGTTTCGGACCGCCAAGAACTCATCGATCTCCGCAGCCAGCCGTTCTGCTTCCTTCTTGTCGTTCAGCCCTTGTTCTTTGGCTTGTTTGAGCCGAAGCTGATGGACGCGAACGTCGCGTGCAGGACCTGCTAATTGACTGATGGCCTGACGTGACAAATCGGGCATGTTGGCGAGACGTTTATCGCCAAGCAAAGCGGCTTGATCTTGTTCGCTCAAACCAAGTCGTTTCGCGTCTTCGATCAATTGCTCTTGAGTCTGAGCGTAGTCGGATTCCAAGCGTTGGATTTGCTTTTGGAGCGATGAGATCCATGGCCCTTGTTCCCCAGCGGCTTCAATCTTACCAGCTAAGGATAGAATCCCTTTGCTGACAGGCATATCGCTGGCGCGGCGTCGGATCTGCTTTCGATCTTCTTTGACAGCCTGGATCTGGCGTCGCTTCTCATCGATTTGGTCTTGAATTTCATTGAGTTTGGTGACTGCATTCTCAGGTAGATCAACGCGTGCGTTCAGTGCCTTCAATCGTCCGCGAGCAAGATCGCGTTGTACCCAAGGATCGCGGACTTGTAGCGATGTTTCTACTGCCTTGGCTTCGAGTTCCCACTGGGCGACGCGTTGCTTTAGCTCTTCGATTTCCGTTTGTTGGTTCTTGCGATGGGCTGCTAGTTCGCCCCAGCGACGTCCGCGGACCGTTAGCTGCTCGATTTCATCGCGAAGCTTTTCACGTTTAGCAAGCATCGTTGCCATCTGACCCGAGTCAGCGGCGTCCGCAACGATCTGCCCGCGAGCTGCTTTGAGCTGGCGCATGACATCGACGAGCGAAACACGATCCAGGCCGCTCGATAGCTTGTACAACTCGTCCGCCGCGGCTGTATCATCCAGAGTACTTAATTCTTGTAGCTCGCGAAGACCGATGGCGAAGACGTTGGTGAAGATCGATTCGTCGACGCTGCCAAGGAGCGATGTTAATCGATGCTGCCCTTGCGTGATTCCGTCCGAACTGGTGACCGTGAGTTGACCCACAATGCTAGGGTCGTTCAAGGTTGCACGCCGAGCGATCTCGTAGCCGCCGCCTGGCCCGCTGACTCGCATGGCCCCGCCCGGTTTGCCTGAGTACACGGGTGGCAAATAGCGTTGACGACGCTCGGCGGTGAAACCGTACAGCATCGTCCTCAGAAAGTTCATCAGGGTCGTTTTCCCTGCTTCGTTCGGTCCGTAAAAAACGGTCATCCCTTCGGCCATGGAATCGACCGAAAGACCAGACCAGACACCAAAACCATCTATCTGAATATCTCGTACCTTCATGCCTTGGTACCTCCAAATCTTCTTGTCGGAGCCAGTAAATCCACTTTGTGACCACGCAGCATGTCCACGCCGAGCAAGGTTGCACGGTCGAGCATTTGCATGGAAGCGTTGGAGTCTTCGTTTGCCAGTAGTGCCTCCCAGGCCGGGGTGCCTGGAGTTTCGCTTTCGACGATCGGCTTCAGATTGATGTTCTTCCCTAACGTCTTACGATTTTCAGTGGCGGTTCTTAAAAAATCGCCCAAGATCGTGTCCTCTTCTTGCCACTTGGAGGGAAAGGATTTGGGTGATAATACTTCGATGTCCGTGGACCATACGGAACAGGACCCATGTCCGTATTCGCGGCGAAGCCAAGACAATATCTCTTCGATCGCGGCTGGTCCCACCTGGGACGCATTCTCCAAGTCCATCTCAATTCTCCACCGAACAATCAAGTGCCTAGCACCGTTCTCCGATTGAAGCCGCGAGATTCGTTTGGTCATCAGCTGGCGAATGTCTCGACCCAGCGCCAAATCTTCAGTATCGAGCGTTTGCGTGATGTATCGAAACGTATCTACATCTTGAGCCGTAATCTGAGCGTCGTGGTTGCCATCCACCTCCACCGTCCAATACCCGTGGGCCCCATCTTCCGAAAAGGAACGCCCCTGCGTTGTTCCCGCAATTCGCATGTGCGGCGCCTCGCCATGCAAAGTTTGTCGCGAATGGCTGCCTCCCAGAGCCCAATAGTCGATCCGCTGACTGATCAACGAATCCCTATCCGCTACCCCATGTGCAAGACCAATCACATAAGTGTCGTCGGCTTCCGCTTGGAATTCGGCTGCTCGGATCGACTCGCGTCCATCGTTGGACCGGCCAAGAATCGTTGCTAAAGCAAAACCATTGCGACGATGGATGACGGGCTCGAGCTGCCGCTTCGAAAACAAGTGGACATTCGATGGAAGCGAAACCGCATCCGGCCATCGATCAGGATCGTCCACCGTGCCCGCTGCCCAATAGACCTGAATGTTGCGTTGGCGAAGCTGCTCGAAATGCTCTAACAAAAACGCCGGGCCACATGCACCGCACGCAACCGGATTCAGCAAGTCTCCCGCCAGTAAGAGAAAGTCCACATTCTCCACCAAGGCCGTTTCAAAGATTGTTTCGGCGGCTTTCCAAGGGGCGTCGACTAACGCTTGTTTTAAATGCTCTGGCAAATCAAGCAAGTCGTGCATCGGACGTTCAAGATGAAAGTCGGCTGCATGAATAAAGCGTATCGATTCCTTGCCCATGACCACCCTCCCTGTGGATTAAATTGAAACGCGGTTTTGCTAGCAATGGTATCGGCGAACCGCGATAAGTGGGGAGTTTAGTGGAAATGGACAGACTGTGCCAATGTCGATTCAACAAGCCAATATCGAAATGAAGATCTTTTTGAAGAAATTCGAAGAAAGGACTCGTTGCCTCGTCCACAATGGGTTGGCCGGGACTGGTTGCCCCATCCTCAGTGGGCTGATTGACTTTCGGAAGAAACCGGCTCAAGATAGGCTTCTGAGCAATCTATTCGGCTTGGCAGGAGTTACTTTCAACCGCGAAGTATCACCGGCCACCGTTGCCCACCTTCCCGCATCCCCGCCCGCGATTTCCCGCTTACGCATCTCAGCCTACCCATCGAGGATCCACCAAGTGCCTCTCATTCATTCTCGGTTTGCATCCGGCTGCATGCTTGCGGTCGTTGCTATTTTCGCAACCTTGGCGCGAGCTTCTGCGGAAGATGCTATTCCACCGGACCAAGTTCACTTCTTCGAACAGAATATCCGACCGATCCTTCAAAGCCGGTGTTACAAATGCCACAGCGGTGAAGCGAAGGAACTGCACGCCAATCTCTATCTGGACAGCAAACCGGGCTGGCAGCAGGGAGGGGACAGCGGAATCGCCATCGTTCCAGGTGCTCCCGATGAAAGTCTCGTTTATCAGGTTCTGAGTTATTCCGACGAGGCTCCTACCCAGATGCCTCCCGAAGGCAAGCTTCCTGAAAAGGAAATCGAACTACTGAGGCAATGGATTGCCATGGGGGCCCCAGACCCTCGAATGCAGGCGCAGAAACATTCCAAACAGCGAACGATCGATTTCGAGACCGAGAAAAAGCACTGGGCTTACCAAGGGCTCTCGCAATCCAACCCACCAGCGGACAGCGATTTAGGGGAACTTGCGAAATCTTGGGTCCATAACGGTATCGATCGTTTTATTCTCAGCGCGATGCTGAAACAAGGAATTGCGCCGAACCCGCCCGCGAGCAAAGCCAAGCTGATCCGCCGCCTTTACCTGGATCTGGTTGGTTTCCCGCCTCCCTACAGCGAAGTGGCGGCCTTTGAACAAAGCTCGGACCCGCGAGCCACCGAACAACTGATTGATCGTCTTCTCGCCAGCCCTCACTATGGCGAGCGATGGGGGAGGCACTGGTTGGATATCGCCCGATTTGCCGAAAGCCATGGCTACGAGCAAGACTACGATCGACCATATGCTTACCACTACCGTGATTTCGTGATTCGAGCATTGAATGACGATATGCCTTACGATCAGTTCTTGCAGTGGCAACTTGCGGGCGACGAGCTTGCACCTAACAATCCGCAAGCTTTAGCGGCAACCGGTTTCCTGGCGGCTGGGGTGCACGCGACACAAATCACGATCAGCCAAGCAGAGAAGGAACGTTACGATGAATTAGACGATATGGCTCGAACCATGGGCACAACCATGTTGGGTCTGACGATTGGATGCGCACGCTGCCATGATCATAAATTCGATCCCATTCCCAACGCGGATTACTACGGGATCGTCAATGCATTTACCACTACGGTCCGAAGCGACTATGATGTGGTTGTCGACCCGGAGGGCGATCGGCTGGCCCTTGAGAAATATCAATCGGAACATGCACCTATCGTAAAACAGCTTGCTGACTTCGATAGCAACGAACTAGAAAAGCGGTTTGATACTTGGCGGAAGCAGTCCCAATCTGAAAATCTCACACTCGCGACTTGGCTAATTTTGGAACCTTTTCAGGCCGAGTCGCAGGGTGGGGCAACGGTCGCGAAACAAAATGATGGATCGTTTTTGTTTACAGGTACTAATCCTCAATTTGATGTTTATAAGTTCCGGACGAGTACCAACCTGACAGGTATCACAGCTATTCGTGTTGAAGGATTGTCCGATGGTTCCATGGTGAGTGGTGGGCCAGGTCGAGCTCCTAATGGAAACTTCGATCTGACCAATGTGACTTTATCGTTGAAAGCAGCTGGATCGGACGAGCCGCTGAGACGCGTTGCGCTCACGAACCCCAGAGCGACGTTCGAACAGGGGGCTCACTTGAGCGTCGCAATGGCGATTGATTCCGATCCCAATTCGGGTTGGGCTGTCGATCCGCAGTTTGGTAAGGACCATGCCGCAGTCTTTGACATCAAGGACCCACTTTCGTTAAAGGGTGGCACGGAATTGGAATTCGTATTGGAGTTTCACGGTAATGCCCAACACAACCTAGGGCGTGTACGTCTGAGTGTTTCGTCAGCGCCCAATCCCGCCCCGGTAGAAACAGGTGGTGAGCTGCTTGCTGTTCGCGAAGCCTTGAACGTTTTAGGCGATCGTTCGATTCAAACGCTTTCTCAGGAAGAGCGCACGCGGGTTATGGAGTGGTACAAACCTAGGGATGAGGAACGGCGGAAACTTGCTTTGGCGGTTTTGCAGCATGAAGCCAACAAACCTAAACCATCGCTGGTCAAAATGCTCATTTGCAGTGAAGGGGTTCCCGCTGTTCGGCTTCACACGCAAGGCCCCGACTTCTACGAAAAAACGTTTGTCTTGAAACGGGGCGATCCGAATCAAAAAGTCGCCGAAGCGGAGACTCGCTATGTTTCGGTGCTAAGTCAGCATGAAGATGGACCGAAACGATGGATGCTATCTCCACCGGCCACGGCTAAAACCAGTTTTCGAAGGGCGGCTCTTGCAAACTGGGTCACGGACGTCAAGCATGGAGCTGGAATGTTGGCGAGTCGAGTGATCGTGAATCGACTATGGCAGCATCATTTTGGTCGAGGTCTTGTTGCAACCCCCAGCGATTTCGGCACGCAAGGCGCTCGTCCCTCGCACCCAGAACTGCTCGACTACTTGGCTAGCGAGCTGATCGATTCGGGGTGGAAGCTGAAGCACATGCACAAAGGGATGTTGATGTCGGCTGCTTACCAGCAGTCTGCCAACGTCGATGAAACAAAGGCCTCCATCGATCCAGAGAATCAATGGCTATCCAGGTTTGCAACTCGCCGATTGGAGGCAGAGATCATCCGGGATAGCATGCTTGCCGTTAGCGGGAAACTGGACCCTAAGCTGTTCGGTTCTGGATCGCTGGATATGAACATGAATCGACGCAGCATTTATTTCTTTATCAAAAGAAGCCAGCTGATACCGGTATTATCTCTTTTCGATGCTCCAGATACCTTGCAAGACTTAGCCATGCGAAGCCGAACCACGGTGGCGCCGCAAGCCTTGCTCATGATGAACAGTCCGATAGTGCGCTCGTACGCAGAAGGCCTTGCGACCAGATCTCGCAGCCAAGCTGATGCTTCTTTGGTAGCTCGTATTCAACAAGTCTATGAGACTTGTTTTTCACGAAAAGCGACCCAATCGGAAATCGATTCCGCGACCACGTTTGTTTCTGAACAATCGAAGTCGTATCAGTCTTTAGGACGCAGTGAACCTCTGGAACTAGCTGTGACGGACTGGTGCCAAGCGATGCTGAGTCTCAATGAATTTGTGTTCCTCGACTAATGGTTCTCTTGTTTTTAGGTGACTATCGATGGGTTCGGATCAAGCCAACGCCCAAACTGATATCCTGCAGACGCGATCTTAATGAAGCAAAACACAAAGAATATGGAAACAAATGCCATGAGCAGGCCGACTCTCAAACCTGGACCCTATTTTCTCAATCGCGCCGCAATTTTGTTAAAATAAGATCGAAAGGGGATCGCCAATCGGTCGATTCCTTTGTGAAACCACTTGTTAGCGTGTCGCTTGAAGTGCGTTCCAAACGCTTGCCCATTCACCTCTCCACCAAGGCTTCCGAAAATGAAATCCATCCATCAGCCCTCTCGAGAATCCGTGGCCAAAAACGCGCGAACACGTCGCGATTTCCTTGGAACTGCTGGCGCCCTGGCCGCTACCAGCGTGGGTGCAAGCAGCTGGCTTGCTGCCTCGGGCGCCGTTCATGCTGGTCCGTCTTTCTCCAGTCGTGCTGAGACCGTTATTGGCGAGATGTATGAATCGCTCACGGAGAATCAACGCGCTGCGGTTTGCAAGGGTTTTAATGATCCACTTCGAAAGCGCGTCAACGCGAATTGGCACGTGGTCAAGGCAAACATCGGTTCTGATTTTTATTCGAAGTCGCAGCAGTCCATGGCTCTGGAAATTGTGAAGCAACTGACTTCCCAGTCTGGGCATGAGACCATCTTAAAGCAAACTGAATACGATGACGGTGGCTTGGGGGCGTACAGCGTTGCTTGGTTTGGCAAGCCTGGCGATGCGAGCTTTGAATGGATGTTAACCGGTCGGCATTTGACACTTCGAGCGGACGGTAACACCCAGAAGAAGACTGTTTTTGGCGGGCCGATCGTTTATGGCCATGGCCAAGAATCCAGCCCCGAAGACAACCTGTTCTATTTCCAAACTCAAAAAGTGAACCGTGTTTTTGCAGCCTTGGATCCTGAGCAACGCAAGAAGGCTTTGCTCTCAACCGACATTCCGGATGAATCCGATGTTTTAGTGCAGGCTCGTGATTCTTATGCTGGTCTTTCGGTTTCCAAGCTATCCGACGATCAGCGTCAATTGGTCAATGAAGCGCTTAGCTCCATTTTAGGGGTCTATCGGGAAGAAGATGCTGTGGAAGCAAAGGAGATTTTGGATGAGGTGGGTGGTTTGAATTCCTTGAATTTGCAGTTCTACGCCAACGACGATCTTCTTTCCGACGGTGTGTGGGATATGTGGCGAATTGTTGGTCAACGTGCAACCATTCATTTCCGCGGAGCTCCTCACGTGCACGCATTCATTCACATCCAAGGGTAAGAACGTGACAAATCAAAATGCGAACCGACTGATCAATCATTTGGCGAGGCGTCAGTTCTTGGCTCGAGCTGGCAGCGGATTCGGGATGCTTGGCCTTGCCTCGCTCCTCGATGAGGCCGGACTGTTGACTCGTTCGGCTCGAGCCAACCCCAGCGAAGGGTTGGTGGATCGGTCTTTAGCCCCGCTCGCCCCGCAACCACCTCACTTTCCGGCCAAAGCCAAAAGTGTCATTTGGTTGTTCATGAACGGAGGGCAGAGCCAGGTCGACACCTGGGACTATAAGCCAGAGCTGGAAAAACGCGATGGAAAGTCTCTTGAGGGTTTCGACAATAAGACGGGCTTTTTCGTTGATGCGGTGGGGGGATTGATGAAGTCCCCGTTCCAATTCAAGCAACATGGTAACAGCGGGACCTGGGTTAGCGAGATCTTTCCAGAGCTGTCCAAGCATGTGGATGACATGGCATTTATTCACAGCTGTTTCACGGAAACCAACAACCATGCGCCCGCTTTGTTTCAAATGAATACCGGCATGAGCCGAATGGGTTTTCCCGGCGTTGGATCCTGGGTGACGTACGGTCTTGGCAGCGAGAGTCAGAATCTGCCCGCTTATGTGGTGATGTGTGACACCAAGGGCCGCGGCTTGCCGAAGGGGCACGCTACCAATTGGGGCGCTGGCTTTTTGCCAGGCGTCTATCAAGGTACTTTTCTGGCGGCCCAGGGGGATCCGATCGCAAACCTATCTCGTTTGCCTCACATGCCCTCGGGGGAACAGCGGCGACAATTGGATTTGATCGCGAAGCTCAATCAACAGCACTTGCAACTCAGTCCAGGCGAAGCCGAACTGGCTGCAAGGATCGAAAGTTTTGAGCTCGCATATCGAATGCAGACGGCCGCTCCCGAGGCTTTTGACATCGATAGCGAGCCCGAGAGTATCAAGAAGCTGTATGGGCTCGACAATGAGAAATGTGCCCACTTTGGGAAGCAAACGCTTTTGGCTCGTCGATTGGTGGAGCGTGGGACTAGGTTCGTGCAGATATTCTCAGGTGGAATGGACAACCAGTTATCGTGGGATGGTCACATCGATATCGATGGCAATCATCGACAGTTCGCTGGCGAAACCGATACACCCATCGCTGGCTTGATTTCGGATCTGAAACAGCGCGGCTTGTTGGAAAGCACTTTGATTATTTGTGCGGGTGAGTTTGGTCGATTGCCATTGGCTCAGAAAGGGGCGCAACCTGGACGAGACCATAACCCGCATGCATTTACTGCCTGGTTTGCAGGTGGTGGCGTGAAGGGGGGGACGCATTATGGTGAGACGGACGAGATTGGCCATCGGGCGGCGGTAAACCGAGTCAGCGTCAACGACTTGCATGCCACGATCCTGGCTTTGCTTGGAATGGACCACACCAAGCTCACCTACTTGTTCAACGGCCGTAATTTCCGACTGACGGATGTTGCGGGAGAGGTCGTTCGAGGAATTATCGGTTAGAAATTGAGCCGCTGGCGCTAGCCGCGTTGAGTTTAATTGCGACAGATACGTATTCGCGGCTAGCGCTCATTGCCATCTCCTTTCAGGTTGTTTTGAATGCCGAACACCGAATAAGGAATATCGAAGTGTGGTGCGGATTCCTTTGGATTTCGACATTCCTTGTTCGATATTCGATATTGATTTTGATTGGTAAATGACAAAGTGTGGCGACGTGCTCTGCATCGATCGTTGCAATCGCGTCGACATTAGTGTTACTTTAGAGATACGAAAAAAGCCGAACTGTTACGCTCGGCTTCTTATTCGTTTGCAACCCTAGAGCGATCGTGCTCTTGGGGAGTTCGTTACCAACCTTGTTCTGCGAAAACGTCGTCAACAGTCTCCAGATATCCGCGGGACTTGGCTTTGATAGAAGCTGGTGGAGCAGCAAGCGAAACTCGTGTCCAAACAAGTTCTTCCGATCGCGCCATGACCCGAATGATTCTCGAACCATTCGGTGTGTCGCCCACTTGAACGAATTGGCGGCGGCCGAGAACTGCGGTGTAAATTCCGCGGTCGGCACCACGAACGGATGTCACAATGGCTTCTGTTCCATCGTTGGTCAGCACCACCTCTTGGTAGGAATCTCCTTCGAATCCATTTCGAGCGATTGTCCACTCGGAAATTCCTTCCGCGTTCACCGCTGCGTAGATACCCGACGTGCGGTTGCGTGGATTCGAACTGTCATAAGCACTCGACATGTATTCAATCAAGTTTGCATAGCGAGCCTGAACGCCCAGAATAGCAAAGTTATGAACGACGTTCACGTCCCCTGGAGCAACTACGCTGACGTTGTAGCTGTTCGCCCCGGGTGCATCGTCCGCTAGGATCGGGATCGCATAGCTCACGGTGTACGAACCCGGAGGAAGCAAATCGAAGTTGTAGCTTCCATCTGCAAGCGTCTTCTCGGTTCGCGAGACGCTCGGGGTCGATCCGGTTGCCGCCGTGACCAAGGTCACTTCCACGCCACCCATTTTCAGTTCCAAGGGGTCCATCGATCCAGAATTATTATCGTCGATGTAGACAAATCCCTTCACCGAACTTGGGATGAACGGCGAGATGTCGATGTTGAAGGTGCCTGTGGCGCTCAGCGGTGCAGCACTACCGTCCGTTGTTCCATTGTCGGTTACTTGGTAAGTGAAAGTAACTCGGCCGCTGGCACCGAGCGGGGCGGTATAGGTAATGCTAGTGTCGCTGAAGGAGAGCGTACCAGTAAAGTTTGCGCCAGGAGTCACAGCGGTGACACGCAAGGTTTGGCCACTTTCGTTAGCAGGACCCTTTGGCATGGCTGCAAGGGCTTGTGTTAGGTCGAAGGTGGTTGGAACACTTGCGAAAACATTTCGAGTCAATGTATCAGCGGAAGGAGCATCGTTGACTTCGGTGACTCGGATCGTTGCGGTGGCAACGGTTGTCGATTGACTTGATTGTCCATCGCTAATCGTATAAGTGAAGCTGTCCGGGCCGTTGTAATTGTCGGCTGGCGTGTAAATCAAATTGTTGCCCGATTGAGTCACCAAACCTCCATTGGCTGTGGTGACACCTGCTGAAGGTAGAGGAACGAAGGTAACAACCTGTCCCGCATTGGCTTCGTTGGCAGGACCAGGCAAGTCGTTGTCAGTCAGTAAGCGGATCGCAAAAGTCCGAGGTGTGTCTTCGGCCGCCACGATGACTTCGTCCGCAACAAAAATCGGAGCATCATTCTCAGCCGTGACGGTAATCGTCAATGTTGCACTGGCACTGAGCGGCGTCAGGGTTGACCCGGTGAATCCGTTATCAGTCACCGTGTAGACGACCAAAACTTCGCCGAAGAAGTCTCGTCCGGTTACTACAGTACTTCCTGGTGCGTATCGGATATTGCCATCCACGATGCTGACGATACCACTGTTAGGCGTTTGATTCACAGCATTCGTGATCGTCAGGACTTGAGCGTCTTCGAGGGGCCCCTTGCTCAGTCCGGTAATGATATCAGCAGCTGGAATAACCAAAGTGGTGTCTTCCTTTACAGTAGCAGACCTTGGTTCAGCCACTGGTGGGTCGTTCACTGGCGTGACTTGGACTGTTACTGTGGCGGTCGACTCAAGGATCGCAGGGTTACTGTCTACAGCACTATCGATCATGGTATACGTGAACGTCGTGCTACCAAAATAGTTCGTATTAGGTGCAAGGTACGAAACCGTATCGTCCGCTAGATTCGTTGGTGTTCCATTGTCGTTCAATGTAACGGTGCCAGTGCCTGCGCTTGGTTGGGTAAAGGATACAAGCCGTCTGGTCGCATTTGCGTTTGCAAAGTCATTGGACAGGACATTGATAACAGATGGCGTTGCTTTTTTCTCGGGAATGATTTCTAAGTCACCCAGCGCGAACGGAAGGATTGGTGGAATGATCAAGACTTCGACGTTTGCAGTGGATTCTCGGTTCAGCGAATCACGGATCGTGTAGCTGAACGTGGAGGTCACGTTGAACTGGCCTGTTGGTGGAACGAATATGACACCAGCACCATTCGGAGCAACCGATACGGTACCGATGGTTGCAGGTGTTACCGATACCACAACAAAGTCACGTGTTTCGTCGGGAGCACCGGGGTTGTCATTTCGCATGACATCGAGATTGTTATCCGCAGTGATGCCTGGCACAACAAATCGATCAGCAGCGCCCGTGTCGTTGACCGCAACGGCAGGATCGTTGACTGCGTTCACGGTGATGGTAATTGTACCGTTCGCTGTCAGCGTTCCGTCGCTTTCCCTGACGCTGTAGACAAAGCTATCTTGCCCGTTGAAATTGGAGGCTGGTCGGTAGGTAGTCACGTTGCTGACTGTGGTGATCGTTCCACCATTCGCAGTCGTAGCTGGAATCGATGCGAGCACGGGTGTTCCTGGCTCACCGAGTCCATTGCTGGAGCTAAGTAGGAGATCCGTCTGGGCGCCTGTTCCGATCAAAATCAGTGGACTATCTTCATTCACCACGAGAGTGCCGCTGAAAGCGACAGGTGGATCATTGACGCCAGTAACACTGATGGTGATTGTCGCCAAGGTCGAACGGTTCCTGAGCGAATCATTCGCAACCCCGGAATCATCGGTGCCAGTCACTTGAAGAACCACGTTGCCGAAGAAATTAGGTGTGGGTACAAAATTAATGCTTCCACCGACAAGACTTGCTACCCCTTGAGTCGGCGTTGGGCCGACATTAATTGCGGAAATGGTCAACGCCTGCGAAGATTCGTTCGCTGGGCCAGGTGAGAAAACATCGGTGGCAGTGATCGTCAAACCTGGGGTCGGTGTATCTTCTTCTACAGTAAACGGAGTCGTTCTGATAACAACGGGTGCATCATTCACGGCTGCTACAGTCACCAAAACCGTACCAACCGAAGTGTCGCCCGCATCGTTGGTTACCGTGTACAGGAAGCTTGTCGCGCCATTGAAATCCGGCGAGGGTCTGAAGAACACATTAGGTCCGTTCAATGCCCCCGAAACAGTACCGCCTGTAGCAGGTTGTTGGTAAGAAAGTACTCTCTTGGAATTCGAAGGAACTTGTTCAATATCATTTTGAACGACATTGATTGCGGTTGCGACGGCATCTTCGCTAACATTGAGTTCATCAGTAATTGCAGTCAAGCGATCGGCAATTCGGATCGAGCCAGTTGGAAGAATCACTCGCGAGGCTGGAAGGTATTCAGCTCGTCCACCACTTTGGCCGAACAAAGCGATCCCCAAATTATTGCCGGATGTGTCCCCCGCCCCGGGTAATGGAGAAATGGTGCCGGCAAGGTTCACCAATCCAACCGAACCACCGACGAAAAGTGCGTCTACAACTGGAATGAACTGAGTTGCCACACTCGGACTTAGGAAATTGCTGGATCTTGTGAAACCACCCATTAGAGCGATTTGATAGGAACCGGCAGCAGGATCGGTGGAAGTCTTCTGGAGTTTACCGTCTTTACCGTTCGAGTATTGCGTCAGAACATCGCCTGGTAAGCCAAGGTCGTGCCGAAGACCCGCAGCAGCAACATTGCTTGATGCTGGGTTCGGATTGGCTTGCGTCACCGGCGTGATGGTAGGCGAAACGCCAGTCAAGTTGTTCGCGGAGACTGTGAAGTCAGGAATGTTGGTGCGCGAGCGCCCGTTGACGAACGCAATATCGAAGAAATACTCCGTATCAGTGTCCTTGCCCGGGGTAACCTTTACATTCCCAGCGTATCCCGGTAACGCTGCAATCGCAGCCTGAATATTTGCGGCTGTGACTGGCGAATCTTGAACGCCTTCCTGTGTGAATGCGACTGGAATCGAAGCAGTCTCATCCGTGCCAAACCTTAAGCGGAACGTTCCCCCGGTCGCAGAATTTCGGATGCTCAATTGATTGAACTCGCCCCACTGAAACAAAAGTTTTTCAGCAGTTCCAACCTCATTCGTGTAATTCAAGTCATGGTAGGCGCTGAATACGCCACGAGGGTTTCCTACTCGATCGGGATCGGTTGAGTTGACACGTCGCAAATCCGTTACCGAGGTACGGACGATCACTTTTTGGTCAGGACTGATAATGGCATCAGGCTGTCCGTTGTCTGGGATGGGATCGTCAAATCGAGCCCCAACCGATCCGTCAGCGTTAACTCTAAAAAATTCGTACTTGACTTCGACAAGTTCGCCTTGGCCTTCGCCGTTATTCAAAGCGTTAATAACTGAAAGCGCATCCAGTGGAGACAAGAAGTTGTCACCGGTGACGTCCACATAAGACGATTTGTCTGTAGGAGACTGTCCGGTAAGCGATGAAGAACCCTGAGTATTCAGTCGGTTAATGACAACCAACGCATCCAACGGAGAGACCGAAAAGTCGCCATTGACGTCCCAAGGGATCATGTCGTTGTGAAAAAGTGGAAGATCAGCCGCCATAAGCTGCCGCTTTTCAAGTGACTCCAGTCGGAGCACTCGCTTTAGCCAGCTTTGTCGCTGGGCTTTTCGAGAATGATTGTTTGCAACTGGAGTACGCGCTTGACGCTTTGGCGAAACTGTCATCGATTCATCCACCGTAGAGACAAAAATGATTTAGCAATGGAAAGGAAATTGCCGAACGAACAACGCTCGCAAAAATCCCATACTGTGAGGGTACTTGGCGTCGAATCACTTTTCAATCCACTTCTTACCCAGTCAGACCAAATTACCCAGTCCGTCTGTTCAGGCGTGTGGATTTGCCATCCCTAACAATTTTTCCGGAAACATGAGTTGTTGGAGTCAAAATTCCGAAGGAAGTTCCATCTGCAATAAAATTTAGAGAATGTCACTGCATTGAGAAAATTTTACGGGTTTCCGTTTTTTGGGTTGATTTCTCTGTTAAATGATCGTTGAAAACCTGTTGGATTTTGTTACTTGCCTGTGAGTTCTATTTACGCCAAACCTCCAGATCCTCTATTATCTCCAGCGGGCTGTCATTGCGCAGCACGGTTTAGGATGTCGAACTTCGACGGGGGCACTGCCAAAGAGGCTGAGAATGCAAGGTTTATTACTTCTGGTAACATTGGTAGCTATGCTACCGCAGGGGGAAGTTCTTCCTGCCCCCATGACGGGTTTTTCTGCAAACACCCCAGTTTTGCCGAACATGAATCCCAATTTGGGGAATTCTGACCTCCCCCCTCCACCAAGTTCATTTCCGATGGCGGGCCCATCCGTTGGCAGCCAGGGAACGCTGAATCCACCCGAGCCTTACAAAGTGGGCTGGGGCACCGACCCTCAGGGCGCTTTCAGCCTGATCTTGCAAATCTCACCCGATGCTGTCGACAACTTTGCAAAAGGGGAAAAAGGGAGCGAACTGGCCGTCGACATACCGCCAGAAATTCAAGGGTTGACGCAACGAATTATCGTGCGAATTGGCTCCGGACCGGTTGAACGAATTCCTGCCAATCCCCGGTCGCTGAGCCGCACCAGCATCGGCGAAAGCCCAACCATCGCAAACGCATTCGATATGCGGCCTCTCGAACGTAGCAACAATGCCACGCCAGTAACGATTGATCGGGCACCGAGCCGACCTGTCAGCATGAACGTAAGTCCTGCCCAGGATGTTCTCCCGGACACCAATACGAACAACTTGGTTCCAAATCGTCCGAACCCCAATTTGCCGCTCCCGAACCTGCCTGGTGCTAGTAATTCCAATTCGCGACCTGGGTCTCTTCCGAGCCAACTTGCTACGGACAACTTTAACCCTGTGGTCACACCTTCTTCGGGAAACGCTGGCGTTTCTCCCAACAGTTACTCTCCCAACAGTTACGCCACCTCCAACAACCCCAATTTAGGGCTGCCCAATCGCAATACTGCGTCTCCTTACCTGGCTAGCAATCCAAATGGTTCGAATTCAGTCCCGCCCTTTGGTCAAGGGGAATTCAATAACAGCGCGAACAATGCGGGTTTAGGACAGAATTCCAGTTTAAATTCACCCGGTCCGTTTCCACCCTTCAACCCCGCCCAGCCCTATTCGCAGTCCCAGGTCCCATTAGGGATACAGCAGCAACAATTGCAACAACCCCCCCTTTACGCTCAAAATCCTTATACAACCCCACCGCCTGCGTATTCGCAAGGGCCAAGTGGTGTACTTGCGTCCGCTAGGCAGCGGAATCCGGGAGCGGGGCTCGAAACGGATGAGCTTCCACAAGCCATCTCGCCAGCCTGGAATGCTTGGCTTCCCTTTACTTTGCTACTTTCCATCGTCATTAATGTTTACCAGGGAATGTGGATGGGGCATCTGCGAGCGAGATATCGCCAGCTTTTGGGAGACATGCGAGGAGTGCCCGTATCGGAATATGCTGGCGGCTGAGATTCCCCTAGCAAAAAATGGCCCGAGAAACGAGCACTTTTCAGCCGTCTCCAGGTAGGAGTTCACCAAGGAAAAAGCAGCTTTTTGCCTCTTTCAGACCTGTCTGGCTGCTATTCTAATAGCAGAGCGGGAACTTTTTCGATTCCCAAGCACTCGGAGAAGCGTACCAAAACTTCACTTGTACTGACGCATCATGGATCTTCCCAACAATAACTTCGATGAACTCCTGAGCGGAATGCTGGACGGCATGCTTTCCGACCAAGAACTTCGCATGTTGGAACAGGCGATGGCGGACGACCCGTCCCTACAAGCAAAGCTGGACGAACTTGCGGCATCCAGAAGCTCGCTCCTGCGAGGCAGAAGCCGCGGTCGATTGGGACCAGATTTCGCCCGTTCTGTCTCTTTGGCTGCACGCGATCGAGCGGCTGTCATGGGGCCGGAAGCTCCCGCATGGTTGGTGCCCGTCGACTTCCATCGCCCAGGCGCCCTTGTAGAACGAGCGGCCAAGGAATCGATCTCGCCGCTGGAAAGCATTCCAGCGTTCAAGCGTGCTTGGGTCTATGCGTGCGTTAGTCTTGCCGCCGTTTTCGCTCTGATCTTTGTTTTCGTCCAAGAACCTGTAAAGCAAGGGCTTGTCCAGCTTGATCCCAAGGTAACAAATACTTCCGAATCCTCCGACCTGAAAGTGATTGAAAAGGCGGAAGAACTATTGGCTGCCTCGCCAGGCTCCACCGAAAAATCGAAGGAGAACACCCTTTTTAATGAAGAGGCACCTTCTCAGAATGCAGCCCTTCCGGATATGGAATCTGCAATCGCAATTCTGAATACGGAAAATCAGGCTGGCACCACCAACGAAACAATGGCAACAGGTGAATCGACCATTGCGGCCCCAACGGAGTCGTCGACAGCTAGCGTTGCAGTTGTCGACCCCGCAGGCGGCGTGAAGGATGCCGACCGCGCCAATTCTGTTGCAAGCACAGAACCCAAGAAATCGAAGGACTACCTGACGGCAGCTATCTATATCACCATCGATGAAGTAGCCCTCCAAAATCGCGCTTTGGAAAGCATTCTTGAAGAGCATGGGGTCGCCTATTCAAGTGACCATGTTTTGAGCAACGAAGAGCTTAATCGCTTGTCTCAATCAGGCCTCGCAACGACCGCGCAAGATGAACAAGAAGGGAACGTGCAAGTTTTGTTCTTGAAGTCGACGGTGGAAAACATTGGCTTCGCCATGGAGAGTATGCTGGAACAAGAAAAAGATTTTCCACAGTGCCGATTGGCCGTCACCAAGGATGCCTCGGCGCGTAGGCTGGTAAAGCAATTAAGCAGTGTTGAAGTTGCCGAGGGGTCAAAAGGGTTCGTACGACGAATCGTTCCTGCCGGCACCAGCGGGTCAGGGCTCCCGTTCGTTGTTTCGAACTGGAGAAGCGGAAGCACCCCCATGCCGAAAAATTCTGACAACTCTTTATCCCCTGAGATGATTGCCAAGCGACAGCAAACGGCTTATGCGTTGCTGTTTGTTCGACCGGCAAAGTAGCATCGAGAGTCAGATTGCTCGGAAAGCTGAGTTCTTATCGTGGCTTTTCTGCCTTCAACAAGAAGGTTGGATTGCAAGATTCTAGCCGCAGTTTATCCAATTGATAATTGCCTCGAGAAATCTGCACCATCCACAGCATGGGTTCGATTCCCAGCTTCAGACTAAACAGTTGCTGCAACGCCACCACATAGTCCATGCTCATCATGTTCGCGATCAAGCATCCGCCCGGCTGCAATCTTGGCCAAGCATGCGAAACCAACTCTGTCACTGCTCGACCAGTTCCGCCGACGAAGATCGCTTCTGGATCGGGCAAAGATTCCCATGCCAATGGCGCTTCTCCAAGCACAGGCACTAAATTAGTGACGCCAAATTGCTTCGCGTTCTCTACCAGCAGATTGTAATCCTCTGCGTCCATTTCAATGGCATACGCCTTACCATGTTTTGCAATCATCGCGGCCTCGATGGCGACCGAACCGCTACCCGCTCCGATGTCCCACATGATCGAGGTTGATTTTAAGCC
>JBIKLJ010000424.1:0-7484 GCA_044359895.1 Pirellula sp. | reverse complement strand
TGCCAGTAACAACCACCGAATCAACCGCGGCCGTGACATTGTCGGTAAGATCTAGATCGGTAACCGTGAACGTACCTGAATCACTGAGCCCAGCATTCGTCTCCGTCAACGACGAGACATCCGGTCCACCGGTAATCACCGGTGCATCCGCCGTTCCCGTAATCGTGATCGTCACCGTTTCGGTATCACTCAGCGGCGAACCATCATCATCCGTCGCGCTGACCGTGTAGGTAAGCACTAATGTTTCGCCAGTAGCTAAGAAGTTGAACGCTTCGCTGCCAGAATTAAAGTTCCAAGTCAGCGTGTTGGTCGTCTGTGCGCCGTTGAGTATCGCCGTTGGTGTCACCGACAAGAAGCTTCGTAATGTCGCATTCGTCAAGCCCGCAGGAACACTAGTTGCACCTGTCCCCGTAATCACAACGGAATCAACTGCTGCTGTGACATTATCGGACAGGTCCAAATCCGTAGCTGTGAATGTACCGGTATCGCTTAAACCGGCGTTGGTCTCGGTGAGTGACGAAGTGTCAGGCCCACCCGTGATCACGGGAGCATCGGCCGTACCGGTAATGGTTATGGTCACCACTTGGTTATCAATTGCACCTTGGCTGTCTTCGACCTTAATAGTATAAGTCAACGTCAGCGATTCGCCGGTGGCTAGATAATTGAACGCTTCGCTGCCAGAGTTGAACGCCCAGGTCAGTTTGTCAGACGTTTCCGTGGTGTCCAAAACATTCACGGTTGACGAGAACATCGCCAACAAGGCAGCGTTGTTTGATCCCAAGCCTGTGGTGGTTCCACTCGCTACGACTCCTGTCACCGACGATGTCACAATGTCCGAAACGTTCGGGTCGGTTACGGTGAGTGTTCCCGTGCTAGACAATGTTCCGTTCGTCTCCGAAAGGATTTCGGCCGCCGAGTCCCCCGTATCGACAAACACATTGGGTGTATTATTTCCGCCGGTGATCGTGACAGTTACCGTTTCGGTATCACTGAGCGGCGTTCCATCGTTATCGGTCGCGCGAACCGTGTAGACCATCACATACGTTTCGCCCGCAGCCAGGAAGCTGAACGCCTGGCTACCGGAATCGAAGCTCCATGTCAGGGCCGCAGTTGTTTGTGT
The DNA here is from genome assembly GCA_044359895.1 of Pirellula sp. GTDB lineage: Bacteria > Planctomycetota > Planctomycetia > Pirellulales > Pirellulaceae > JBKCUI01. The sequence goes on along the minus strand of JBIKLJ010000424.1, from coordinate 6,364 downwards.
GCCATCGAGAATCGTTGTCGGCGCCACAGTCAAGAAGCTTGCAACAGTCGCATTACTGAGGCTTCCAGGGGCATTCATGGCCCCCGTTCCGCTAACAGAAACCGCATCGACGGATGCGGTAACGATATCGCTGCGGTCCAAATCGGTCACAGTTAGTGAACCCGTGGTGGACAAGCCTGACCCGGTTGCCGAAAGGCCAACGGAATCGGGACCGTTGGTAATCACCGGCGCATCGGCTGAACCCTCGATCGTGATGACCACAGCACGAGTCCCCGTCGCACCTTGGCTATCGGTGACTTCGATCGTGTAGGTCAATGTCAGTGATTCACCGGTAGCCAGGTAATCAAACGCTTCGCTGCCAGAGCTAAAGTTCCATGTCAATTTGTCCGACAGTTCGGTCGCATCGAGGATGTTCGCGGTCGAAGTGAACATCGCTAGCAGAGTCGCATTATTGGATCCAAGCCCAGTCGTCATGCCGCTTGCGACAACTCCGGTCACGTTGGATGAGACCAAGTCGGTCAAATCCAAGTCCGAGACGGTGAGCGTTCCCGAGCTAGTCTGCGTCCCATTCGTTTCGTTCAGTGTTTCGGCTGCACTATCACCCGAACCCACCGTGATCACCGGCAAATCGTTAGTGCCGGTGATCGTAACGGTAATTGTCTCGGTATCGCTCAATGCTAAACCATCATCGTCCGTCGCGCTGACCGTGTAGGTCAGAATGAGCGTTTCACCAGTCGCTAGGAAGTTAAACGCTTCGCTGCCAGAGTTAAAGTTCCAAGTCAACGTGTTCGTGGTCTGCGAGCCATTGAGGATCGCAGTCGGAGTCACCGACAAGAAGCTTCGCAAGGTTGCATTGGTCAAGCCTGCTGGAATGCTGCTTGCCCCCGTGCCTGTAACCACCACTGAATCCACTGCGGCAGTAACGTTGTCTGTCAAATCAAGATCCGTCACGGTTAACGTTCCCGTGTCGCTGAGACCTGCATTGCTCTCCGTCAACGACGAGGTATCTGGTCCACCGGTGATGACTGGTGCATCGGCAGTACCCGTGATGGTGATCGTCACAGTTTCTGTATCGCTCAGCGGTGAACCATCATCATCGGTGGCGCTGACCGTGTAGGTCAGGACCAGCGTCTCACCCGTGGCCAGGAAGTTGAACGCTTCGCTGCCGCTGTTGAAGTTCCAAGTCAGCGTGTTGGTGTTCTGTGAACCGTTCAGGATCGCTGTCGGCGTGACGGACAAGAAGCTTCGTAAAGTTGCATTCGTCAAGCCCGCAGGAACACTGCTTGCTCCCGTGCCGGTAACAACGACCGAATCGACCGCGGCTGTAACATTGTCGGTAAGATCGAGATCGGTAACTGTGAACGTACCGGTATCGCTTAAGCCAGCATTGGTCTCGGTGAGTGACGAAGTGTCAGGCCCACCTGTGATCACGGGAGCATCGGCCGTACCAGTAATGGTAATCGTCACCGTTTCGGTATCGCTCAAGGGCAAACCATCATCATCAGTAGCACTGACCGTGTAGGTCAGTACTAATGTCTCGCCAGTTGCCAGGAAATTAAAGGCTTCGCTGCCGGAATTGAAATTCCAAGTTAGCGTGTTGGTTGTCTGAGTCCCGTTAAGTATCCCTGTCGGGGTAACCGACAAGAAGCTGCGCAAGGTCGCATTCGTCAAGCCTGCAGGAACGCTGCTGGCCCCAGTTCCTGTGACAACAACCGAGTCAACCGCTGCGATGACATTGTCTGTCAAATCAAGATCCGTCACCGTGAACGTGCCGGTATCGCTAAGACCAGCATTGGTCTCGGTCAACGACGAAGTATCTGGTCCACCGGTGATCACAGGCGCATCGGCCGTACCAGTAATGGTGATCGTCACCGTTTCGGTATCACTCAATGGTGAGCCGTCATCATCAGTAGCACTGACCGTGTAGGTCAATACCAGCGTCTCGCCAGTTGCCAGGAAATTGAAGGCTTCGCTGCCAGAATTGAAATTCCAAGTTAGCGTGTTGGTTGTCTGAGTCCCGTTAAGTATCCCTGTCGGGGTAACCGACAAGAAGCCGCGCAAGGTCGCATTGGTCAAACCCGCAGGAACGCTGCTGGCCCCAGTTCCTGTGACAACAACCGAGTCAACCGCTGCGATGACGTTGTCTGTCAAATCAAGATCCGTCACCGTGAACATGCCGGTATCGCTAAGACCAGCATTGGTCTCGGTCAACGACGAAGTATCCGGTCCACCGGTAATCACAGGCGCATCGGCGGTGCCGGTGATAGTGATTGTAACCGTCTCGGTATCGCTCAAGGGTGAGCCATCATCGTCGCTCGCACTGACGGTGTAGGTCAGTACTAATGTCTCGCCAGTTGCTAGGAAGTTGAAGGCTTCGCTGCCAGAATTGAAATTCCACGTAAGTGTATTCGTCGTTTGCGATCCGTTGAGTATCGCCGTTGGCGTAACCGACAAGAAGCTACGTAACGTTGCATTGGTCAAGCCCGCAGGAACGCTACCTGAACCGGTCCCCGAAACAACCACCGAATCCACGGCAGCAGTAACGTTGTCAGTAAGATCCAGATCGGTCACCGTGAAGCTACCCGAATCGCTAAGCCCAGCATTCGTCTCAGTCAGCGACGAAGTATCTGGGCCGCCAGTGATCACTGGCGCGTCAGCGGTACCGGTGATGGTAACCGTAACCGTCTCGGTATCACTCAGGGGTGAACCATCGTCATCGGTAGCGCTGACCGTGTAGGTAAGCACTAACGTTTCGCCAGTTGCTAAGAAGTTAAACGCTTCGCTGCCAGAGTTAAAGTTCCAAGTCAGCGTGTTGGTCGTCTGTGAACCATTGAGTATCGCGGTCGGAGCTACCGACAAGAAGCTTCGTAGTGTCGCATTGGTTAATCCAACAGGAACACTTCCGGCACCAGTTCCCGTAACGACGACCGAGTCAACCGCTGCCGTAACGTTGTCGGTCAAATCCAGATCGGTAACCGTCATAGTACCGGTGTCGCTTAACCCTGCATTGCTCTCCGTCAACGACGAGGTATCTGGTCCACCGGTGATGACTGGTGCATCGGCAGTACCCGTGATGGTGATCGTCACAGTTTCTGTATCGCTCAGCGGTGAACCATCATCATCGGTGGCGCTGACCGTGTAGGTCAGGACCAGCGTCTCACCCGTGGCCAGGAAGTTGAACGCTTCGCTGCCGCTGTTGAAGTTCCAAGTCAGCGTGTTGGTGTTCTGTGAACCGTTCAGGATCGCTGTCGGCGTGACGGACAAGAAGCTTCGTAAAGTTGCATTCGTCAAGCCCGCAGGAACACTGCTTGCTCCCGTGCCGGTAACAACGACCGAATCGACCGCGGCTGTAACATTGTCGGTAAGATCGAGATCGGTAACTGTGAACGTACCGGTATCGCTTAAGCCAGCATTGGTCTCGGTGAGTGACGAAGTGTCAGGCCCACCTGTGATCACGGGAGCATCGGCCGTACCAGTAATGGTAATCGTCACCGTTTCGGTATCGCTCAAGGGCAAACCATCATCATCAGTAGCACTGACCGTGTAGGTCAGTACTAATGTCTCGCCAGTTGCCAGGAAATTAAAGGCTTCGCTGCCGGAATTGAAATTCCAAGTTAGCGTGTTGGTTGTCTGAGTCCCGTTAAGTATCCCTGTCGGGGTAACCGACAAGAAGCTGCGCAAGGTCGCATTCGTCAAGCCTGCAGGAACGCTGCTGGCCCCAGTTCCTGTGACAACAACCGAGTCAACCGCTGCGATGACATTGTCTGTCAAATCAAGATCCGTCACCGTGAACGTGCCGGTATCGCTAAGACCAGCATTGGTCTCGGTCAACGACGAAGTATCTGGTCCACCGGTGATCACAGGCGCATCGGCCGTACCAGTAATGGTGATCGTCACCGTTTCGGTATCACTCAATGGTGAGCCGTCATCATCAGTAGCACTGACCGTGTAGGTCAATACCAGCGTCTCGCCAGTTGCCAGGAAATTGAAGGCTTCGCTGCCAGAATTGAAATTCCAAGTTAGCGTGTTGGTTGTCTGAGTCCCGTTAAGTATCCCTGTCGGGGTAACCGACAAGAAGCCGCGCAAGGTCGCATTGGTCAAACCCGCAGGAACGCTGCTGGCCCCAGTTCCTGTGACAACAACCGAGTCAACCGCTGCGATGACGTTGTCTGTCAAATCAAGATCCGTCACCGTGAACATGCCGGTATCGCTAAGACCAGCATTGGTCTCGGTCAACGACGAAGTATCCGGTCCACCGGTAATCACAGGCGCATCGGCGGTGCCGGTGATAGTGATTGTAACCGTCTCGGTATCGCTCAAGGGCAAACCATCATCATCAGTAGCACTGACCGTATAGGTCAGTACTAATATTTCGCCAGTTGCCAGGAAATTAAAGGCTTCGCTGCCGGAATTGAAATTCCAAGTTAGCGTATTGGTTGTCTGAGTCCCGTTAAGTATCCCTGTCGGGGTAACCGACAAGAAGCTGCGCAAGGTCGCATTGGTCAAACCCGCAGGAACGCTGCTGGCCCCAGTTCCTGTGACCACGACCGAGTCAACCGCTGCGATGACATTGTCTGTCAAATCAAGATCCGTCACCGTGAACGTGCCGGTATCGCTAAGACCAGAATTGGTCTCGGTCAACGACGAAGTATCCGGTCCACCGGTGATCACAGGCGCATCGGCGGTGCCGGTGATAGTGATTGTAACCGTCTCGGTATCGCTCAATGGTGCGCCATCATCGTCGGTCGCACTGACGGTGTAGGTCAGTACTAATGTCTCGCCAGTTGCAAGGAAGTTGAAGGCTTCGCTGCCGGAGTTGAAATTCCATGTCAATGTGCTGGTCGTTTGTGACCCGTTGAGTATCCCTGTCGGGGTAACCGACAAGAAACTGCGCAAGGTCGCATTGGTCAAACCTGCAGGAACGCTACTCGCACCAGTTCCCGTGACCACGACCGAGTCAACCGCTGCGATGACATTGTCTGTCACATCAAGATCCGTCACCGTGAACGTGCCGGTATCGCTAAGTCCAGCATTGGTCTCGGCCAACGACGAAGTATCCGGTCCACCGCTAATCACGGGTTCGTCATTGACATCCGTATTTACGATGTTACGGGTTTGCAGATTGCTATTCAAATCGCCATCGTTCACCATGAAACTGACGGTTCGGACTGCCGTCGATGGACTGTTGCTCGTGTTGGTGTATGTGACCGACCGCAATGCGGCTTGATACTGAGCTGTGGTGGCGTTACCCGACAGAGTCAACACTCCGTCAGTTGCATTCCAAGTGCCGGTGATTCCGTTTTGATCAGTGAACGCAAGAATATCTTCCCCTTGAACGTAATTCGCAATCAACGCGACTACCGCAGACTCGATGTGGGTGTCGTCGAGATCGTTGACAGTCAAAGCGGCTGAGATTGCAACGGCACCCGCGTTTTCCAGGTATGCCAACGCTGTAGACTCGATGGAAGATTCCACTGGCGCGTCATTGGCACCTTGAATCGTAACGGTGATTTGCGTAGTGCTGGTCAGCCCCAGCGTGTCGCGCATCGTGTAGTTAAATGTGTCGGTCAGCGTGTTACCGCTAGTCCGCAGGGCTTGAACAGCGGCGTTGCTGTTGTCAACCGTGTAGGTGTACGCACCATTGGCTGCGATATTGATGGAGCCATAGGTGCCTGTGACGTTTGAGGCAACATTTGTCGATGCGCTACCGACGGTACCTGCTGCGACTCCACTGACCGTCTTGGTATCCCCCGCATCGACATCGGTGTCGTTCGTAAGAACATTACCCGTGGGGTTCGTACCAGCGGTGCCGTTGCTGGTCCCACCTGCCTCCACCGCCGTTGCCGTATCGGCTACCGCGACAGGTGTTTCGTTGACATCGGTCAAGCTGATCGTAAAATTCGCTGTCGAAAAGCTCGTGTCGCCCGAGGTTGCTCGCACGGTGATCGCATGGCTAGTCGCCACTTCGAAGTTCAGTAGCGATGAGTTGGCTACCGTGACCACCCCGGTGCTGCTGTTGATCGCGAACCGACCACCTGCATTGTCATCGAGCGAGTAGGTAATCGTATTGTTGGTCGCATCGGCATCGGAAGCGGAAGCCGTGATACCGACCAAAGTACCATTCACAGAATTCTCCGCGAGGCTGTTGGCACTCGCATTGCTATCGGTCACCGCACCCACATCGAACTCGTCAACGTCGGTCAAGTTGATCGTAAAGTTCGTTGTCGAAAAGCTCGCGTCGCTCGAAGTTGCTCGTACCGTGATCGCATGGCTAGCGGCGGCTTCAAGATTCAAAAGGGTACCGTTGGCTACCGTGACCACCCCGGTGCTGCTGTTGATCGCGAATCGACCACTTGCATTGTCA
>JBIKLJ010000062.1:0-24605 GCA_044359895.1 Pirellula sp. | reverse complement strand
CGCTGGCTATCCACCCAAATGGGTGTGCCCGAACAGCCCGAACAAATGCTGTGTCCCTGATTGCACGAACACGCCCAAATGGGTGTGCCCGAACAGCCCGAATAAATGCTGTGTCCCTGATTGTGATTGGATTCCAACGGGGCTGCCGTAACTGCGTTATCACTTGTTACGGCCTACGCGTTACGCTCCCCTTTCGCCGAGCGAAAGAGGAGCGAAGATTCAAGGACAACGAATCCGTGCTTAATCCGGCATAGGTACTTGCTCGCTCGACATCAGATATCCGATCAGATCGCGAATTTGTTCGGACGACTGATTTTGAAGTAATCCGTCCGGCATCAGGGAAGTCTTCGATTGCTTCAGCGATTCGATTTCCGCTCGGTCAAGTGTCACAGATTCCGTAGCTGTTTGCAAAGTCAGGGTTCGTTCCGTCGATGCGGTTACCACACCATTGATCACGCGTCCGTCGTCCAATAGCACAATCATGGTTCGGAAATCGGTGCCGACGCTGGCGCTTGGGTCAACGATATTCTCAAGCAAATAATCCAAGTTCTTTCGGTTGGAGCCGGTCAAATCCGGTCCAATCTTGACTCCGACACCATACATCACATGGCATGTCGCGCAGGACTTTTGGAAGATCGCTCTGCCGACGCGAAGATCACTTTTGGCAATCACGTCGCTGGAAAGCTCCATACGCAATTGATCGATCATTTTCCGTTTGTCTTCCGATGTTCCGCGTACATCGCCCCAAGTTTCAGTCAACTCGGAATTCAACGACTCGTCGTCAAAGGAACGAATTTGTCTTGCATGAAACGCCGAGATCTCATTCGGAGAAATCACCTTATCACGAACTGCCGCCAGGAGCGATTTTGCATAGGATGGGCGGGATGCAAGTGTGTTGATCATTTCGATGCGTTCGGCTGGCCCGAAGCTCGACACGCGATCCAGGAGCTGCTTCGGCGCATCAGCTAGTTCGTACTGAGCAAGACCGCGAATGGCTTCACGAACCACGGCACGATCACCCAGCAGTCGCAGGAGCACGGGACCGAAATCGGAAGGTCGGCTTTTCAAAAGAGACCTCATGGCTTGCCGTCGAGCCTCCGCGTCGGCAGAACCGTCATCAATCAGTTTCGCCATTTCTTCGACGGCTCGTCCATCTCCAAATACCAACCGCAGAGCTTGCATGGCCCCGATGATCTCTTTGGAATCGTTGTTGTCGAATCGTTTCGAGAAGGCCATCCAGTTCGTGGGTGGGGTGGCTTTTTGCCAACCATCAAGAGCCCTGGACATTCCGATTAGGACTTGCTGAGGCAAGGGGAATGTTTTCCGTTCCGCGGCTGCCAATACGGAATCAACCACTTCCGGCTTCGAGTCGATTTCGAGCGTAAGTCGCCGGGCAATGTTTTCCGTCAAACGTGGAATCACGGACACATCCGCTAGCGATATTGCCTTGGCCGGATCGACAGGAACTGCGGCTTCCACGCCGTACCACAGCATGGAAGGCAGGGACCGATCGAGCTGAAATTCTGTTTTGGAAGCAAGCGCCATCGCAATGGGCCATCGATCTGCGATGGGTAAGCGTTGCAGTGCCGATGCAAGGTAAAGCTGAACCAAGCCGGAGCGATCGTTTTTCGCAAGTTGTAGCAGCGAGGCTTTTAAAGGAACGGACAACGAACTGCCAGCGTTCAGTCGGTCTACTAAAAAACGCAACGCAGCGACTCGTTCATGTTCATTTTGAGCTGACAGGTGGCTGATCAGCCAGGGTTCGTCGGCGGCCCCGATGCTATAGCACGTTTCCATCCATCGCAATCGTACCGCAGAATCCGTCACTGTTGCCAATGCTTGATCTATTTCTGAGCGAATCGATGCAAGATCGGGCTTGGTTTCTTGGTGATTCCATCGCTCTGTCAAAATGCGTCGAGCGGTTCGTGGCCACCAAGCGTTCCGATGCGACTGAAGAGCAAGCAACTGGCTATTGGTCATCGCGGACAGATCCACCGATGCGATCGGCTTGGGTTTGCCGTAGGCGATCCTGTAAATTCGTCCGCTCGTGCGATGCACACCGTCGTGGTCATGGCATTCCCCCGTGTCGCTCCAGTCAGCAACGTAAACCCCACCATCAGGTCCCGTAATGATCTCCATTCCCCGAAACCACGGATCCGCGATGAAGCAAAAGTCAGGCGCCCGCTTTCCGACATAGCCAGCACCTTGTCGTTCCAAAAGATTGCTGTTGATTCGTAGACCGTGCAAGTTCAGAGTAAACAGCCGATTGCGATATTCCGCAGGCCAGTTATCCCCTTGATAGATCATTAAACCGATGTGTGCATGGCCACCACCAGCGGCATTGGTTTTATCGGACATCCCCTTTTGAACGGTATTCCACTTTTCGCCACCATCATCCCAGTGAACGTGATCGGCGGTTTGAGCGATCAGCTGATACGCATGTGGATTCAGATCAACGCCATACATGCGTTCGACGTGCGAGCCTGGAATGACATGCCACAGGTGGCCAATCACCGTGTTGATGACAAACATCTGCCCATTCTCATCGAAATCGAATCCCCACGAGTTCGTCATGCCATGCATCACTGTTTCGACGGTTTCATGAATGGGATGGTAACGCCAGACCCCGGTGTTGATTTTGATGCGTTGCGAATCGCCCGATCCAGGCTTACCGATATTGCTTGTCGCTTGAATGCCGTGCCGTGCATAGAGCCAACCATCGGGGCCCCACTTCAGTCCGTTGGCAGGCGTATGCCCCACGACTCCTTCATCGAATCCATCCAAGATGACGATAGGCGGACCATCGGGAACATCGTCCCGATTCTTATCCGGGAAGAACAGAAGGTTGGGTAAGCACAAGGCCCAGATGCCACCATTTCCCACTTCAATGCTCGTTAGCTTGCGTGCGTTGTCCCAAAACACGACGCGTTTATCATGCTTTCCATCACCATCAGAATCTTCAAGTACCACGATGCGGTCGCGTTGGTTGCCATCGAAGCCGCCCGCGCCGCCACCTGCCCAGCTATAGTTTTCCGCGATCCAAAGTCGTCCGCGTTCGTCCGTGGTCATTGCGATCGGATTCTGCACGTCGGGCTCGGCCGCAAACAAGGATAGTTCGAATCCTGGCGGCAGCTTTGCCGAATCGATAACTTGACCGGGCGCCATGGGGCTAGTTGTCGATTTTTCTGAATTGAGAGGCGTTGGAAAATCGTCTGCGAAAGAGGATAGGCTCGGTAAACAGAAGGCACTCAATAATACGGACAAACGCCAGTTGCTTCGGAAGGTTTGCACAATCGTCTCCGATGAGAGGTGAGTTTAAGGAGGGAGGTGGGTTCGGGGGGACCAGTTCACCGAGCTATCATCTTACCCACTTTTGAATTCATCGTCTTCTAGAAAAGGGTAGGTCTGGTGGGGGCCGTTAGAAATCCGTTTGAAAATACGAAAGTCCAAACGCAAATCCTTCTGGGTAACCAACAGGGGCCTTTTCGGTTGGATCGTTGCTAAGGCACCCTGGTCTGGTCGAACGAACCGAGTACCATGATTCGAATGACGCCCCACGTACGCCCTAGCTCCATCCGACACACGCGGCGAACTTTCCCTTACCCCTCCTGAGAATGCCACTCATTTTGACCGAAATGCTACAGGGGCAATCACCCAAACCATGAACGAAGCTTCTGATTCCTCAACGGTAGGTCGCCCAAGACTAAACATCGTTTTGTATCAACCCGAGATACCTCAGAATACGGGCAATATTGGCCGTACCTGCGTCGCATTGAACGCGAAACTATGGATTGTGCGACCGGCTGCTTTTCGACTCGATGACAAACAGCTCCAACGAGCGGGGCTGGATTACTGGCAACACTTGGACTGGGAAGCGGTTGATTCCTGGGATCTGATGCTCTCCAAAATGGACATGGAGCGGGTATGGTTCTTTACCAAATTCGCGACCCAGTCGTATACATCCGTTGAGTATCGATTAGGGGACTGGCTAATTTTCGGTACCGAATCGCGTGGGCTTCCGGAATCTATACGCTCTGCTTATGCAGATTCTTGTTTGGCTTTACCGATGGTCGGGCCGGTTCGCAGTCTCAATCTGTCCGTAGCGGTTGGAGTCGGCATGTTCGAAGCGCATCGGCAATTGGAGCTTCATGACCAGGGCACGAGGATGACTGGGAACGGATGACGATTGGGGTTATCATGGTCCGGGTGGAAGCGGCAAGGGAAACCGTCACGGATTAGCGATGTTTGCTGAAAACGTGGCCAAGGAACATTTCTCATTCGCTTATATCTTCAGTCTCACTCTCTCTATACTAAGACCAACGCATGAGTCAGCTCAACAAAATTTCGTCCCGTATTACTCAGCCCAAGAGCCAGGGGGCTTCCCAGGCGATGCTTTATGGAACGGGGATGACTCCGGAGGATATGAACAAAGGTCAGGTTGGGATTGGCAGCGTTTGGTACGAGGGAAACACGTGCAACATGCACCTGCTTGACTTGGCCTTGGAAGTGAAAAAGGCCGTCGTCGCAGAAGGGCTCGTCGGCATGCGATTCAATACCGTCGGTGTTAGCGATGGAATCAGCATGGGCACAGATGGCATGTCGTTTTCGCTGCAGTCCCGAGATCTAATCGCGGATTCGATCGAAACCATCATGGGAGCACAATGGTATGACGCTCTGATCGCCCTTCCCGGTTGCGACAAGAACATGCCGGGTTGTTTGATCGCCATGGGGCGTTTGAATCGACCGTCGTTGATGCTGTACGGCGGAACAATCCGAGCCGGTAAATGGAATGGACATTCCTTGGATATTGTGTCTGCATTTCAGTGTTATGGACAATACCTTGCCGGCCAAATCGATGAAGAAACGCGAGCGAACATCGTACGACATTCATGCCCGGGTGCCGGCGCGTGCGGTGGCATGTACACTGCAAACACGATGGCATCTGCCATTGAAGCTTTGGGAATGTCGCTACCTTACTCGTCGTCCATTCCCGCAGAAGACCCAGCGAAAGTGGACGAATGCCAACGGGCAGCCAAAGCGATCCGGCACTTGCTCGAGATCGACCTGAAGCCCAGGGACATTATGACTCGCGCGGCATTCGAGAACGCCATCGTTGTGGTCATCGCATTGGGGGGCAGCACGAACGCTGTACTTCACCTGATCGCTATGGCCCGAAGCGTAGGTATCGATTTGACTCTTCACGATTTCCAAAAAGTAAGTGATCGCGTCCCCTTCTTGGCCGACTTAAAGCCCTCCGGCAAGTTTGTTCAAGAAGACTTGCACAGCGTCGGAGGCACTCCTGCGGTGATGAAATACTTGCTAGCCGAAGGATTCATGAATGGCGATTGCATGACGGTGACTGGAAAAACACTCGCCGAAAATGTGGCTGATTTACCTGGCCTCAAAGCAGGTCAAACCGTGGTCCAAACCGTTGCCAATCCAATCAAAACCACAGGGCACATTCAAATTCTCTTCGGCAATCTTGCTTCTGAAGGGGCAGTGGCCAAAATCACCGGGAAAGAAGGCTTGCGATTCCAAGGCCCCGCACGCTGCTTTGACAGCGAAGAACTGATGCTGGAGGCTCTGGAGCAAAAGCAAATTCAAAAAGGCGATGTCATCATCATTCGTTACGAAGGACCGAAAGGTGGGCCCGGTATGCCAGAGATGTTGACACCAACTTCTGCCATTATGGGTGCAGGCCTCGGATCGGACGTTGCCCTGCTAACCGATGGTCGATTTTCAGGTGGCTCGCATGGTTTCATCGTGGGACACATTACGCCAGAAGCTCAAGTCGGCGGCCCATTGGCTCTGGTTCAAGACAACGACATTGTTACCATCGATGCAAACACGAATCGGTTGGACGTTGAAGTGAGCGACGAAGTTCTAGCGGCGAGGAAAAAGAACTGGCAGGCTCCGCCCTTGAAAGCAACGCGAGGAACTCTGTTCAAGTACATCAAAAACGTGAAGAGCGCCAGCGAAGGTTGCGTCACGGACGAATGATTATGACAATCAACCTAAAGTCAAACGGGAACAAGGCGCACTCAGTTTGAGGAGTGGGGTCATAGTTTTGATTACATGCAGCTTGATGATGTAGCTGCGAGTTGGATCTGTGGCCAGATCCGCTATGCCAGATCCGCTATGCCAGATCCGTTGCAGTGAATGACGGATCTGTGGCCAGATCCGCTATGATGGCGGACGTATCTAAGGCCAGATCCGCTACGGTAAGCGCGATTGGCACGGTATTTGTATCTCTACGGCATTGCACGCGACGGAAAAGAGATTCGAGCAGCCACTTACGCGTTGCTGGCTGTTCAGTGCGAAGTCTTCAAGTCAGAGGGGTAGAATGATGATGATGCGATGGATTCGAAATGGTAGTCTTGCGTGTCTCGCAACGATTGCTGGAGTGGGCGTTTCTGGGACGACTTTTGGGCAACAGTACTATGGTCGCCCTGTCCATGGAGCCGGCTGTGCCCCACGGCATACACAGTCTCTGGGATACGGCAACTACGGCTATCGTGGGCACAACCCAGGCTACGGATATGGCTATCAAGCGTACCGCCCCATAGTCGTTCCAAATTATGGGTACGGAATCGGAAATGGTTACTCCAGTTTCTATCGAGGCAATACCGGGTTTGGAAATGTCGGCCCGACTTGGGGCGGATACGGAATGGGCGGCTTTCCTGCGGGTGGCTCCTACGGCGGCGGAGCGTTCCCTCGCGGCGGTTCCTTCGGCGGTGGCCCCGGATTTTCACTGTACCTTGGTCGATAATCGGGCAAGCCGACTGCTTCACCACTAATCTAGTTTCTATTGCATGGCACGACAGCGTGCCAGCAATTCGCTCAGAGAATCCGGGAACTAGATGCCACGCCGAACGCAGCTGACTTGATCAGCAAAATACGTCGGGGTGCGTTTTTACCTCGCGTTACAAAGTTGCTCATTGTCATGGACCAGTTCGAGCAGTGGTTGTACTGGCATCCGATAACCACTGGCGAGCCCCTCTTGGAATCGCTCATGAGATCGCCAGTGGCAGACGATTCGTAATTTCAGCCTACCACAATCGCCGTATCTTTGCCGGGCATGAATCACCAACGATCCGGTCGATAGTTTTGAGGATGCTAACCGGGTTGTGGGCTGGTTGCATCGGTCGACTGGTCGATCGCCGCTTTGCTCGAACTGGTGGCTTCCTTTTCGATCGATTCTTTGCTGGGCAAATCGGGTAAGGCCTTGGGCTCGCTAGCAACATTCATATCGATGGAGTCAAATTCAGTGTGATCGACATCTCTTCGAAGAATCAAATAGGTAGCCGAAGATACCGTCCAAAAGTAGCTGAAGCAGAACGCTGAAATCAACAATGGAATGATCCCGCGAACCACTTCAGCCCAAAACGTATCCAAAGTTGCAAGACTCGAAAAGGAACCGATATCGAATGCAGTCCCAATCACTTGGTAACCCGTGCCATACACCATCATTACCATTTGCCCAATCACGGAACCGAACCATTGTGCGACGATCACGCACAAGACTAGGGTTACAGGACGTTGAAAGGTATAAGCTGCAGATCTTGATACTCCATCGTAAGCGTCCGCCTGCTTTTCGCTAACGATCGCACATACCGACAGCGGGAATCCAAAAATGGTAATCGCGGCACACCAACCGATTGCGATTGACGAAAAAACCGTTGGAATCAAAAGTAAGCCCGCAATCCAAGGTCCAATGGCTGGGATATTGGAAATCCAACCAATCACCAAAGGCATCAGCATCAACAAAAAAATCACGCCACTGGGCATGGTCATGGACCAAGCAATCGATTGCCATCGGCTTTTCACCAGCATCAGCACATCGGTCCAAGTGGCCGTCATGTTCGTCCCGAGTTCCACCACGGAACGGCGTGCAATGCATCCACCCACAAACGACCAAATCGCAATAATTCCCATCATGGAAGCGACCGCATGCGCTGTTCCATTCAAAGTAGGTGAGGCTAACCAAGCGTACACAGGACTCAAGTACATCCCGTAGGTGGATTCAAGGACATTGATAGGATTCTCCGTAAAAAAAGAGGGGCCTAACAGGGTGTTTCCCCCGGAAGGCTGTCCCCAAACGGATTCGGCTCCTATTTCTTCGATCCCGAAAATGAAGGCAGAAAGATTCACGACTGCGGAGGTAGCTAGAATTGCGACCGCACACAACAGCACGTGAGATGATCGCCAAGCGATCACCACGCTTTGAGACGCAAGCCGCCACCAAGGAGTTGTTCGGAACCAGTCGACGGAAACCTTAGGGACAACAGGACGGTTCGCAGATGATTCGGTCATGAGGCTAAATTGGATCTAGGGCGGAGGAAGTCGAGTTGCAAAAATAGGCTCAATCGAAATTCCATTCACGCGGTGACGTGGGCGGTGCAGGCTCCTCGTCATCATCTTCTTCCTCGGAACTTCCAATCGGAAGACCGATCGATTCAGTCATCCAGCGATTCAAATCGGCGTAACGACAGCGCTGCGAGCAAAAAGGCATAAATTCATTTCGAATATCGACTTCGAAGGAACGGTCGCAGGAAGGGCACTTTTGAGTTGGAACGGAATTCGACATTCACCAAGAATAACGCATTTCCGCCGTATTGGGAACTCGTGCAGGCAATAGAAAGCAGGCAAGACAAGCATGGGGCCCTGACAGCCTAGCGGATGTCTTTGCTACCATTTCGAGAAATCGACGACAGAGTTGACGATTCCAGCGAGATGGGGACCGTCATCCGGGAACGCTTGCGAATGAGATAATACTTGGAGGAAGCGGCTTGTAGGAAGCTTGGATTGTTCATAATCCATGCCAAAGATTCCAACTTGGGTGTCTGCCAATCCATCACTCCGACAATGATGTCACCCGCTGCCAGCCGCGCTCGGTCTGCAGGACTACCTTGCCGAATTTCGGTAATGCGAAGTCCACCCTTGTAATCTTCCCCGAGACCGGCAACCGCGGACGCGGAAACGCTGGTCAAACGGATCCCCAATTGTTCCCAGGCGGCTTCCGACGTGTCGGTCTCCAAATTGGCTTTGCCACCATCCAGCGTCACGGAATGTGCCAATCGGACCCCATCTCGTTGAATTCCGATTTCCACTTGCTCTCCATCCCGTTTATCGAGCAACGCGAACTCCAGTTCCAGTCTGTTTCGGACCGCTTTGCCCTCAATGGAGTCCACCAAATCACCCGAACGGAGCTGTCCATCTTGAAAGTCCGATGCAGTTGCCTCGCGAACCACCAACTGACTTCCCGTTTCATGAGCCGAGCGAGCGAACTTCAAACCAAGCCCACCGGATTGGCGGTAATCGGCGACGAGATCCGCCATCACCTCCAGAGCGGTATCGATGGGAATAGCAAACCCTATCCCTTGCGCTCCGACTCGGACGGCGACATTGATACCGATAACCTCCCCGTCGATGTTCAACAGAGGACCACCCGAATTACCGGGGTTGATGTCCGCATTTGTCTGGATCAAGTCGTGGTACTGCTGAGAACCATTGACCGGGATGTCTCGATGCAGGGCGCTGATGATCCCAACGGTGACCGTATTTTGATATCCGAAAGGGTTTCCAATGGCGATGACACTTTCGCCTCGAAGCAAATCTTCGCTTCGGCCAAGGTCGATCACTGGAAGGTCGCGGTTGGTTGGGATCTTGATTAGGGCAAGGTCGGTTTCGTTATCGTGCTTCAGAAGTTTTGCGATCGCAGTGGTTCCGTCAGCCAAGGTCACTTCAATTCGATTGACTTCGTCAACAACGTGGTAATTCGTGATAATGAAGCCGCGTCGATCAATGATGACGCCCGTTCCCATGCCGTTGACTTCTTGTTTCGATGGCCCGCCTGAACTGGATGCGTTAGTGATCGTCTTGTTGCCTTGGATGTTAACAACCGCAGGTTCCGCTCGCTTAATCGCCTTAACAATGGGTGTGTTTCTAGAAGAATCGAATCCGAAGACGTCTGCCCCCTGAAGGGAGAAATACGCAATGGTTACCAGCAAGCTCTTGCAAGCAAATGGAAGCTGGTTTTGAAAAAGGCGAATTCTCATGCTGAGCCGGGTCTAGTACTCGGAATGTTCGTAGCAATCCAACGCTCGGCGACAAACCCGCCGTAGCGGCGTCCATCGCATCGGACGAGGGGTAGCATCGGATGTTCCTTTCGTGCCGCATGATCAGGTTTTGACGACCTATTCCTACCTCACCCATGCGGAGAAATTTCTCTATTTATCCTAGATTACAACTTTGCTCCCCAAACTCGCATTTGCTAGGGTTTTCCGCGTGGCTTCCCTGGGTGGACGACTTGACTATCTTGCCATCCAGCCGATATCTGATAAACAATCCACCCATTGGAATTGTTGGGATGGAGCCGGATGCGAAAACCGCACTACGGTTTTCCTACAAAAGGTATTTGTCGCGGCTACCGAACGCGAATCTTATTCTGGCTCTAAAATTTTTCTGGAGAAATCGATGGACATGCACACTTTGACCCGCGAATTACAACTGAGCAACGACAGCAAGATCGTCATGCTGGTTGCAGATGGGTTGGGTGGCTTGCCCATGAAAACCGGCGGCAAAACAGAACTTGAAACTGCTTCCACTCCCAATCTTGATGCGTTGGCTCGCATTGGCGTTCAGGGAGCTAGCATTCCGGTCAAGCCGGGAATTGCGCCAGGGAGCGGCCCAGGCCATTTAGGCTTATTCGGCTACGATCCGCTGCATTACCAGATCGGACGCGGAGCGTTGGAAGCGACTGGTATCGGATTCGAGCTAAAAGATGGCGATGTGGCCATTCGATGCAATTTTTGCACCTTGGATGCCAATGGATGCATTTCGGACCGTCGGGCCGGCCGGATCAGCAGCGAAGAAAGCGCACCGCTAGCGATTTCCCTTCGACAAATCAAAATCCCGGGAATCGAAGTTTTTGTCGAACCCGTCAAGGAGCACCGATTTGTCGTCGTGTTCCGCGGCCCAGGACTGGGCGGAAATGTTGCCGACACCGATCCCCAAAAAACGGGCGTTCCGCCTCTCGATCCGCGAGCCAATGACTCCGCCAGCGAAAAGACCGTCGAAGTTGCGAAGGAGTTTCTTTCTCAGGCGAAGAAAATCTTGGCCGGTCATCCCAAAGCCAATTTTCACACGATGCGAGGGTTTGCCAACAAACCCAATCTACCTTCTTACCAAGAAGTCTACGGTTTACGAGCCGCTGCGATCGCAGTCTACCCGATGTACAAGGGGCTCGCTCGATTGGTGGGGATGGATATTGTTGGTTCAGCCCAGACGCTCGCCGAACAAATCGATACACTGGAGAAGCTGTGGTCCCAGTACGACTTTTTCTTCCTGCATTTCAAGTACACAGACAGCACCGGGGAAGACGGGAATTTTGATGAAAAGGTGAAACGCATTGAGGAACTGGACAGCTTGGTTCCTCGCATCACCAAACTCAATCCGACGGTGACGATTGTCACCGGGGATCACAGCACACCTAGCTTCTTGCAAGGGCATTCGTGGCATCCAGTACCAACCTTATTGGTATCCGATTGCTGTCGGCCAGATCCTCACACCGCGTTCAACGAATCCACATGCATCACTGGTGGTCTAGGGCATTTTGAGGCTCAGTATTTGATGACTCTTGCGTTAGCCAACGCTGGCCGACTTGGAAAATACGGCGCATAGAAAATACGGCGCGTAGAAAATACGGTGCATAGAACAGTTGGTGCACAAACATATGTTCGTACCGAAGGATCACCGCTGGCCTTAACGCCAGCGGTCGAGGCGACTGGGTCGAGGCGACTGGGCGACTGGTTTTAGCGAATTGCGGATTACTTTTTAGCGATAATCGGCGGCATGGGGCAACCCAAGGCGTCGGAGATAATCCGGAACAAATCGGTTTCCCCCAGAGTCACATGCCCATCTGCCGCGATGCACTCGGCGAAGCTTTCCAGCATCTGGCGCTTCCATCCGGGCGGAACATTCTCCAGCTGATTGAGCGCCTTGTCGAGTTCCTTGAGCGAGCACATCTCCAAAGGCAACAATTCGATCGATGCTGCGATCTTGCCACTACGCTTGCATGCTTGTTGGAAAGCCTTTCTTGGATCGCTGTTATTCCCGCCAGCATGTGCCAACGCAGAAAGCACGATCTGAAAAGCCTTTGGTATATCCCGAGGGCCGGGTGCATCAGAAGCGGAAACAACTGGGGAGCTTAGCCGATCGACCAGTCGCTTTTGAATGAAACGATGGACGGCGAATTCGAAGAGGGACCATTTACGGTCGGCTTGAATCAACTTTCGAACGGTCAGCCGAAACGCGTTCACTTGAGCGGGTGACATTTGGTGCAAGGCTGGCAGAGCTAAGCAAACGACGGGAAGTCGTTGCTCCAAAACCAAACGATCCACCGAAGGTAGAACTCGTTTTAGTTCAGCGAGCGCACGTCGATCGCAAGTCGATTCCAGTTGGTTCATTTGAGCGCTTCGTACTGTTGCATCGGTACTGGGGGCCAGCAATAAAGCGTAGATGACCGCAACTGCACCAAGTGGGTCGCGTACATCCTCAGACAACGTTCGCTCTAGTTGGTCCACTAGGCCATGCACATGTTCGATGTGTTCCGTCGTCGGCTCGCCAATTTGTTCGACAACCGCAACCGGCTTGGACTCCAAAGCATCGGCTCCTGACAAAGCCGACTGATGCGACGCGGCAAACGATGCACGTTGCATCGATAGAGATCGAGGATCCACCAATTCAGAGTCAGAGTGGACAATGGTTTTGGTTTCGGAAAATGGGCCAGAAAAACGAGGGTCAATTCGTTGGACTCGGGTGAGCAATGGCGGGTGCGTCGCAAACATCAATGACATAACACTGCTGCCAAAAAACATATGGCTTGCCTCCAAGGCCCTGGCCGTTTTTAGACTTGAATGCGTTGGCCATCCACCGATTTTCTTCAGGGCATCCGCGATGCCCGAGGGGTTGCGAGTGAACTGGACGGCCGACGCGTCCGCGAGGAATTCTCGCTGCCGGGAAACGGCGGCCTTGATCCAATTGGCAAAGAAGACGCCGATGTAGCCAATCACCGCGAGAGCAGCCCCCACCAGAGCCAGCCCCATCAAGATTCCAATCGCCCCTTTGTTGTCATCGGAGTTGCGCCGTGAACCATGGTAGGAAAGTTCAGAAAGCAGTCGCATCAGAAAGTAGCCCAGAAGAGCGATGACGAGAATGCCGTGCAGCAATCCAATGAGCCGCAGATTCAGTTTCATGTCACCGTTGAGAATGTGGCTAAACTCGTGCGCAATAACCCCCTGGAGTTCGTCACGGCTCAACGTATTGATGGCTCCGCGAGTAATTCCAATCACGGCATTTTGAGGCGTTGTACCTGCCGCGAACGCATTGATGCCAATCTCGTTTTCCAAAAGATAGACCGGCGGAACAGGAGTTCCCGAGGCCAACGCCATTTCCTCGACGACGTTCAATAGAATTCGCTCTTCGAGCGCACGCGTGTTGGCAGGAACCTTTACCCCCCCCAAAGACACCGCCACATGCTCTCCGCCAGACCCAAGCATCCAAATTTTGTAGATGCTACCGGTCGCAATCAACAATAAAACTCCGCCAACCACACTCAACAGAAGCAACGGATTCCATTCCAGAACCGCATGGGGATGCTCTGTGGTTTGGCTAAGGTAGCTTAGAATGCCCGCAAAAGTAAAGTAAACCGCTGCGACAATGCAAACGACGGTGAGCAAAAAGTAAACGATCAGAAACACGCTGTTGCGGCGTGCTCTGTCTTGATGTTGAAAGAAATCCACGTTCGCTAGCTCCGCTTAAAACTGGACCTTCACTGCTTCTCGCTCCGTTGGGGCGGTAATCTCAAACAGCGCTGCAGGGGTGAACCGGCCAAAGCCGGCAACCAGATTGCTTGGAAAGCTCTCACAAGCGATGTTATAACTGGTTACCGCGTCATTAAAGGCTTGCCTTGCGAACGAAACCTTGTTCTCCGTGCTGGTTAGTTCTTCTTGAAGAGCCAACATGTTTTGGTTGGCTTTCAAATCAGGGTACGCTTCCGAAAGACCGATAAACTTGGTCAGCGAACCGGCCAGTGCAACTTCTGCGGTCGATAGATTCTGCATCGCTTGCGAATCCGCAGGGTTAGCTGCGGCAGTTTGGCTGGCCGACTGAGCCGCATTTCGGGCTCGGATCACCGCATCCAAGGTCTCCTTCTCGTGCTTCATGTAGCCTTTTGCGACTTCCACCAGATTGGGAATCAGCTCGTAACGGCGTTTTAGCTGGACATCAATTTGAGCGAACGCATTCTTGAATCGGTTTTTTAAAGCGACAAGATTGTTATAGAGAGAAACAAGATACAAACCAAACAGCAGGGCAATCACCCCCATGATGACCAAACCAACGACAAACCCCATCATTTTATTTCTCCCAAAAACCACGAAAGGAAAGATTCTATTGCCCGGGGTAGTTTACACCTTTTCTGAGTGGTTACCATCAGGCGAGCCGACGTGGCAAACTGGGCAAAATTTCGGTTTCGGACACGAAAAAACCTCAATTGAAAATCTAGCTGTTTTCCTGAGTACTAGCCGCCGATGGGAATACCTAACACGGAATGGTCACCAAGCCTCATGGTATGCTAGGATTGCATTATGCCCAGATAAAGGCCTCATGACGCCCATTCTGGCTGGTTACCGCTTGGAGAGAACCTCGATTCCTGGCATAATAGTTTGGGCGATTTGATTCCACGACTTGGAGAGACGAACGAATATGAACGTTTTGAATGTCAAGGTTAGCAGACAATCCGTGATGGCTGCTTGTCTGTTTACCGCAATGAGCGGCTTCATCCACCTTCCCGTTTTCGCTTTTCAGGGAGCGGTCCCTCCGGCAGTCAAGGAAAAGGATCCGAAGCAAGTTCAGATCGAAACGATTCTGAAAGACGCAGAGCAACTCTTAGATAACCGTGCTTGGGATCAAGCGAATGCGCTGTGTGAATCGATTTTAGCGATTAACGATAAAGCCGTCGCCGCGAACGTGCTCCGCGGCCGTGTGCTTCTTGGAAAGGGCGAATTCGAAGCAGCGGTTGCAGAATTCGATACCGGATTGGCGCTGCCCGCTCGCGACGAATACTCGATCCAGGCCCGAGCCGACGCTTATGCGTTCCGATCAAAAGCGTTGTTCGAGCTTGGGAAATTCCTAAAAGCGATCGACAGTGCGTACTTGGGGACCTTGGAAAGATCCGACCATGTAGGGTGCCATTTCAATCGAGCGAAAGCGTACATTGCCCGGGCGGAATACGATCGATCGATCAACAGCCTCAACCGCATCCTGCAAATCGATCCTAAGCATTCGGAGGCGTACAGCATGCGCGGGCATGTGTACACGCTCAAGCAGAACTACGATCAGTCGATTGCAGACCAAACCAAAGCCATCGAACTCAATGGCGCCAACGCGCTCGCATTTGAGCGTCGCGCCGTTGCGAGACTTGCGAAGAAAGACCCCGTCAAGTCCAAGCAGGATTTGGAACAAGCTCTTCAAATCAATCCGAATTTACCAGAGGCTTTGTGCGATCGTGCTGCCGTTTATGCCATGAGCAAAGATTACGTGCGGGCAAACACCGATCTGGACGCTGCTCTGGCTGTGAACCCACGCAACGCTCAAGCTCATTTTGTTCGAAGTAAGATCTATCGCGCTCAAGGCAATTCCGACGCCGCTTTGAGTTCCTTGGACCAAGCGATTGCGGCAGGGGCCGATGCAACCATCTATTGCGAACGTGGAAACGCACTCCTTGAAGAGAAAGATGCCGAGAAAGCCATCTTGGACTTCAATCGCGCCATCGAAATCAACCCCAAGATGCTAGCCGCTTACCAAGGGCGGTATAAGTGCAACAAACGACTGGGAAACACGGAGGAGATGCAAGCTGACCTCGTCAAGGTGAAGGAACTGACACCAGCGAAGCCAGAAGAAAAGAAAAAGGGAGAGAAAAAAGCGGAGCCGCCGATCCCTAAGTTCGTCGTCAAACCGAAACCAGTTGACCCAGCAAAGCTACCTCAAGTTCTTGCTTCCGCAAGGAAGATCGACAGCTACATCACAGCGAACTATGCCAAGTACTCGGTCAAACCGAACGAACCTCTGAACGATTATCAATTCCTTCGCCGTGTTTACTTGGATTTGAACGGGACGATTCCCAATCTGAAAGAAATCAATCGATTCATGATTTCTACCGACACGGACAAGCGTTCCAAGCTGATCGACGAACTGTTGAACAGCGAGGGTTACGCTAGCCACTTCTTCAATTACTGGGTGGACATTCTGCGATACCGCGATTCACTCAACTTTGGCGTTCGAGGTGAACCGTACCGCCAGTGGATTAAGCAGTCACTTGCCGAGAATAAGCCCTGGAACAGAATGACCTACGAGATGATGACGGCTCAAGGATTGATTTGGAACAATCCTGCCGCTGGCTATTTGCAACGCGATCCAGGAATGCCTCTGGATGTAATGAACAATACGATTCGAATTTTTCTTGGGACTCGGATCGGCTGCGCCCAGTGCCACAACCACCCGTTTGACCGTTGGACTCAGAAAGAGTTTTACGAAATGGCGGCTTTCACAGTCGGTACGCAAACAAGCACCCACGGGGGAGACAAACGCTTCTTTGATGTCGATCCATCCATTCGTCTTCGAGCCGAATACGAGAAGATCGAACAGGAAGAAGAAGATCGAAGAAACAATGGTTATGTTTTTGATCGCATGATCAACAACAACATGACAATCCTGAACGACAACATCGACTCAAAAATCAGATTGCCCAAGGATTACGCTTACGACGACGCAAAACCAGAATCGATCGTGGAGCCGAAAACGCTGTTCGGGAAGCCCGCGGATATTAAGCCGGGCGAGCCACCTCGGAAGGCATTCGCCCGTTGGCTTGTCTCGAAAGACAATCCTCGATTTGCCAAAACCATTGCGAACCGTTTGTGGAAGCAGATCTTTGGTGCCGGGCAAATCGAGCCAGTCGATGACATGATGGACACCACCGTCGCTGAAAATCCAGAGCTGATGAATTTTCTAGAATCAGAAATGAAGCGGCTTAATTTTGACATGAAAGAATACATTCGTATCCTGATGAACACCGAAGTCTACCAGCGCGAAGCCAGCGGTATGGAACTGGTTTCCGAAGAGCCCTATCACTTTCCTGGCCCCGTTTTGCGTCGCATGTCTGCAGAGCAAGTTTGGGATTCTTTCTTAACACTCACTGCAGATTCTATCGAGTATCGAGAACAGCCAGCCACCTTGCGAACTCAAGTGGTTAGTTTGGATTTGACGAAAGCATCGGCGATGGAAGTGGTGCAAGCCGAGCGGGAAGGGGGCAAGGTAGATTATCAAGCCGCCGTCAATCAAGGCAAGTTCCAATTCAAGGGACAGTTTATGGCGCGCGCTTCCGAGATGCCTTCCCCTTTGCCACCGGATCACTTCCTTCGCCTGTTTGGACAGTCGGATCGCGAACTGATCTCCAGTTCGTCGTATGCAGGTTCCGTGCCTCAGATTTTGATGATGTTCAATGGACCGATGTCGCACAAACTGCTGGAGAAAGACTCGACCATTTACAACAACATCATTCGCAAGAAAACCATTCACGAAGGCATTCGAACGGTGTTTCTGACCATCTTGTCCCGACCACCCGATACAGAAGAAATGGCACTTGCGGTCGGTGAAGTCAAAGAAGATGGGCCTGTTGGCTATGGAAACGTAGTCTGGTCGTTGCTCAATACCCGCGAATTTCTTTTCATTCAATAATCAGGAAACCATGATGAGAGACGAATCTGTTCGACTGTTGGACTCGCAAGATCGACGTCGGTTTTTGTCCTACGCAGCTAGCGCTTCCCTTGGGGTTAGCCTTTTTCCTGGTATGGATCAAGCGGTTCAGGCGGCCGAAGAATCCTCACCCGGGAAAGCCAAGCGCATCATTTATTTGTTCATGGCTGGCGGGATGAGCCACATCGACACGTTCGATCTCAAGCCAGGTCACGAAAACCAGGGTTCCACCAAGGGCATAGCCACGTCCGTACCTGGTTGCCAAATTAGCCAACACCTGCCGACCCTTGCCTCGCAGTTTGATAAGATGGCCGTGATTCGTTCGATGAACACTCAGACGGGCGACCATGAAGCTGGCGAGTATTTGATGCGAACCAGTTACGAATCGATCGCCACGGAGCGACATCCTTCGATTGGACCATGGATGCAGCGGTTGTTGGGACGCAAAAGCAAGTCGCTACCGGACACGGTCATGATCAGCCCATCGGGCCGACATCCAGGTCCGGGCTTCTTCGATCCATCACTGAGTCCATTGCCGATCGCCGATCCGAATCGCGGTTTGGAGAACACAAAAGCGCCATCGTACTTGACCGACAAATCGTTCGACAAACGAATCGAACTGATCAACAAATTTGACCGCAAGTTTCAAAAGCGGTTCAAAGATCACGGCGTCAAAACCTACACGGATCTGTACGCGGAAGCAACCAGTTTGCTTGCCAGCGAAGAGCTAGTGGCTTTTGATTTGAATAAAGAGAAAAATGAAGATCGCGATCGTTATGGCCGCGATCCTTTTGGACAAGGTTGCTTGTTAGCGCGTCGTTTGATCGAAAACAACGTTCGATGCGTGGAAGTCACGTGCGGCGGATGGGACATGCACACCGCCATTTTTGATGGCAACGCGTTGCCCGCCCGAGCTACCATCATGGACCGCGCTGTTGGAAATCTCATGAAAGACTTGTCAGCTCGGGGACTTTTGGATGACACGTTGATCGTGCTGACCACGGAATTTGGACGATCGCCAGGAATCAACTACAACGTTGGCCGCGATCACCATCCAGCAGTTTTCTCTTCGATGTTGGCTGGAGCCGGTATCAAAGGCGGTCAATTCTACGGGACTTCGGATGCGGCAGCGTTTTCCGTGGACAAAGACGGGGTTTCACCTGCCGATTTGAACGCAACGATCGCAAAAGCCCTCGGCCTCTCGTTGGAAGAGATCGTGATTTCCCCAACAGGCCGGCCATTCAAAGTCGCCAACGATGGAAAACCGATTGCCGCGTTGCTTAGCTAAAGTCCGATTCAAGATTCAATGCAATCGCCTAAGCTGTTTTGATGGCCTTTCCTAACTTGCGTTGTTCTGCGAAGTGAAACATAATTTCGGAAGTGTTAATAAACGATGGCATTTCCTTCGAGCGACCTTTTTTGAGGTTTGCTTCTTCCGAAAAGAGTTTCCGATGAGTGGGCTTCGAGTTGGTCTTTTAATTGCTTGGGTTGGCGTATTGTTTCCTTGGAACGCCGTAGCGCAAGAAGCATCCATGAGCAGCGTGCTTGCTTCCAGCCCCAATCGAGCGAACTGCTTTTTGTACATGGATGCCCCGTCGATCAAATCCTTTGTCGCTGGAACTCCTGTCGCAGATGACATTCCGGATGGGCTTCGTGAAGTACGACTCGTGGGAGAATTTGAGCTCAAGTCGCTCAATATGCTTTGGCAGGTTGGAAGCGTCAGCTTGAAGCAATCGGTCGATGCGAACAAATTCGCGAAAATGTTGAATGGATATGTGGAGACCATTGGAAGCAGGCCGATCGTTTGGTCGCCTCGCCAGTCTTATTTGGTTCCGATGTCTAACAATCAAATGGGTCTAGTCCGACCAGCAGACCGAAAGCTCGCCAGCCGTTGGCTTCG
Source organism: Pirellula sp. (assembly GCA_044359895.1). Classification (GTDB taxonomy): domain Bacteria; phylum Planctomycetota; class Planctomycetia; order Pirellulales; family Pirellulaceae; genus JBKCUI01. Next base: position 4,891 of record JBIKLJ010000062.1, on the reverse strand, counting down.
AAATGAAAAGACCAGCGATGTTTCTGCCTATTTGAGAAGCCGAGCGACGCAAAGTACTAACTTCGTTGCTCTACTGCTTGCGATTGATTTGGAAGATTCGTGGTCTCCGGTAGCAATCGAACAACGAATCGCGACATTTGAATCCATGAAATCTTTGGATATTGCAGCGGCGGCAAAAACGCTCTCGACGATCCAAGGTGTGCGGGTCATGGTCAGCAAAAAGAACTTGGATGATTGCATCATCAGTCTGGACTTTGGCACCAACCCATCAATCCTATTGCCAGTAGCCAAAGATTTCTTTGTCGAAGTTTTAGCACGCAATCAGTCATCGATCCCAGAAGCCTCCACCTGGAAACCTACGCTAGAGCAAAACACGATTTCGCTCCGAGGAACGATTAGCCCGGGAACCATTGACGATTTGCTGGGACTGTTTGCATTCCACAGTCAAGCAACGGATTCGCATCCAGCGGCGTCCGCGTCATCACCAACCCAAGGGACCGAAAGCGATGCCGCTTCGATTTGCAAAATCTACTTTGATAAAGTTTCTGGCGTCATAAAGCGCGTTCGCGATTATTCCGCTTCGAACACTGGCGATCGGGCTCAATTGAACGGACGCATGGCCAATCGTATTGATACGATCCCAACGCTCAATGTCGATCAAGAATTGGTCAACTATGGTGCTGCCGTAGCGAAAGGCTTGCGAGGAAACATGGTTGCTTTGCAAACCGCAAACATTAGTTATGGCACAGATGCGGTCGTCAACTCCGGTGTAAATGCCTATGGAGATGGATATGGCGGCGTCTACTATGATGTAAATAGACCGTACCAGTATCAAGCGATGGGACAGGGCGTTGGCAACACTGCCTATCGAGAAATCATCGCCAAAATTGACCAAATGGAAGCCGACATGCGACGCAGCCTGACCGAAAAGTACCAGGTGCAGTTCTAAAGTTTCCCACCGCTATCGGTTCGCACTAACGGTTGGCCAAAACCATTAAGTTGAAATCCTAAAGTCAACCTAGGCTTTCCGAAACCGTTTAGCGACTAGGTAAATCTTTTTAAGATCGGCATGCTGCGCCCGTGACAAAACTTGCAATCGAAACGCGAAGCCTTACCAGGAAGTTTGGAGACAGAACCGCTGTTTCCTCGTTGGATCTGCAAGTGGAAGCCGGAACGTTCTACGGGTTTTTGGGCCCGAACGGCGCCGGCAAGTCAACTACCATCAAGATGCTGACGGGCTTGATTAGTCCGACCGAAGGTACGATTTCGGTTTTGGGCAAGAACATGCTCGATAACAACGAGTCGATCGAGGTGAAACGCAGCATTGGGGTGGTACCCGAAAATTTAGCGTTGTTCGATAACTTAACTGCTGTCGAATACTTGACGTTCGTTGGAAGGGTTCACGGTTTACCGAAAGCCACGATCCAGCAACGCAGTGATGAGATGCTTCATCTGCTCTCGCTTGAACAGGAAACCAAGAAGCTTGTTCTCGAGTATTCCCACGGGATGCGAAAGAAGCTATCGCTTGCTGCCGCTCTGTTAGCGAATCCAAAACTTCTCTTTCTTGATGAGCCCTTCGAAGGGGTTGACGCAGTTGCTTCGGTTACGATTCGCGATCTGCTGTCAGGTTTTGTTGCCAAGGGGTCGACCGTCTTTCTGACATCCCACGTGCTGGACATTGTCGAACGCCTGTGTTCCCATGTGGGAATCATTATGAACGGCAAGATTATTCTTCAAACGTCCATGAAAGAGATCCAATCCAAAGGAACTTTGGAAAAATGCTTCTTGGAAGTCGCTGGAGCGGATACATCTACCGTTCGCAAATTGGATTGGCTTGAACAAGCCGAGCAAACGACATGATGAAGATGAGCGACTTAGTGGAGCAAGTGACGAACTTTGTCTGGCTTCGTTGGCGCATCCAGTTTAACCAACTGAGCAAGTCGTCCGCTCTTGGCAAAGTGATTGCCGCCTTGATGCTAGTGGCCTTTGTGATGGCAGCGTTCGCGGCGCTTGCGACCGGAACGGCTTTAGGAATCTTTTTGCCTAGGCTGATGGCTCGCGAGTACTACTTTCTGCTTTGGAACGGCTTGATCGCAGTCACTTGTATCATGTGGCTTTTTTATCTGATCGCCGATCTTCAACGTTCGGAGGCCATTACCTTCGATCGGCTACTGCACTTACCGATCTCCTTTTCGCAAGTCTTCGCCATCAACTATGTTAGTTCTTGGTTGGGGCTACACACCCTGAGTTTGACGGGTCTTGGATTTGGTTTCATCGTGGGTTCCGCCTTTTCCTTGGGGCCGATCGCTTTGCTCTTCTTTCTACCATTCATCGCCTTCTTGATCGCGTTGACTGCACTGACCTATCAGTTTCAAGGTTGGATCGCCACGTTGATGTCCAACCCACGAAAACGCAGAGCCATATTGATTGGCTTGCCCTTCGTTTTGGTAGGACTCATTCAAGTGCCCGCCATAGTAATCGGTCGCTTTTCCGACCGGGGTGAAAGGCAAGTCCAAGTGGCCGAACCAGAACCAAAGCCCCCTGAAGTAGTGATTCCTGAAACGAAAACGCCCGATCTTGACGGCGAAGCGGTGGTTGCAAGCCCGGAATCACCAACGGAAGATCCAACCGAAACAAAAGAGACCAATGCGATCGCTGAGGAAATGAGGCGAGCGGAGGTCCAGGCAGCCAGCAAAGCGGCGTTGGACAAGCTGATTTCGCGAGTGCGATTGGCCAATCTGGTAATCCCTCCGTTGTGGCTAGCAGGCAGCATTGATTCCATTCTCGCTGGCAATCTTCACGTTCTTTGGCTCACGCCGATGATGCTATTGGTAGCTTGGCTATCGTTGCGAAGCAACTACCGTGCGACCATGCGATTCTACAAAGGCGAAACCGACGCTCGCGCGGCGACCACTTCTCGACGTACCAAAAAAGATTTGGCCATGGGCAAGTCGGGTACAGCTCGGAGATCAAGATGGATTGAATTCGGTCTGCCGGGACTACATGATGAGACGAATGCCGTTCTGGGTTTGACTTGGCAATCCATGTTGCGAGCCCCCGAAGTGAAATTGTATTTGCTGCTTCCCTTTATCACACCATTCATTTTGTTCGGCGCACTCCAAGCGTGGAAGATCCCGCACGTTGACGAACTGAAAGCGGGGCTGGTGGTGGTGGCTTCGGCGGTTACGATGTTGATGGCTGCTGGCTTAATCAGCAATCAATTCGGATTTGACCGAACAGGCTTTCGAGCATTCGTACTGTCACCGATTCGTCGCGACAGAATTCTGTTGGCGAGAAACATTGCGATCGCCCCCTTTCTTCTGATTCAAGCCGGCTTGCTGGCGACCGCCGTCAGCTTCTACTTCGGACTCCCGTTCGACAAACTGTTCTGTGCGGTAATCCTAACAGCGGCCATGTTACCTACATTTTGCTTGCTCATGAACTTGATGTCCATCTTAACCCCTTTTGCTTTGGCCGCGGGCAGTATCCAACCGCAGCAGCTTAACTTTATACCCCTCATGACCAATATGGGGCTATCAATGTTTATGCCAATCATCGTTGGTTTTACGCTCATGCCTTTAGGCTTGGAATGGTTGCTGGATCAAGCCGTTGTCGCAAGCCGGTGGTTCCCCTTCGCATTGTTATTGTCTGTCCCCTGGGTTGGATTTAGTTTTTGGTTGTATGCCAAGGTGATTCCGTGGCAAGGGAAGCTACTCTCAAGAAGAGAGCAAGAGATCCTGCGTGTAGTGACTTCGAAAGCGGAGTAGTCATGAGCGAGATTCAAGAAGAGAGCAAAAGGATCAAGCCTAACAGTCTTGATTTCTCGCTTGCATCCATCGCTCCGATTTTCATTATCGGAATGATCGGTTCGCTTGTCTATTTTGTGATCACGGTTTGCTACGACGGTCCCTTTCGACAACGACTCATGTGGATTCTGGGGCTCTACACGCTCGCTTCTGTCTTTGTCGCTAGGATCGCTATTGAGCAAAGTCGAACCCTTGCATTGGGTTATATGCTGGCCCTTGCGTTGGCAACTCTATTTGTAGCACCCCAGTTTTTCGTTGTGCAGGGCCTAGCGGCTGCGACCAGTTTCATCATCCTGATCGTTTTATTGGCAATGGTTGCCTATCTCGCGGATCGCATCACGTTTGACTGCACGATGATCGACGAACGCACCCTCAGTTCGGGCGTTGGGATCCTTCAATCCTTAGGACTGGTGCATAGTGAGCGGAACGAACAAGATCTCACCAAGAACTCTTCAGCCAAAACAAGAAAGCACAATCCAGGAGTATGGGTTCTGTACTTCGCGCTGGTTGCCATTCCACTGTTTGGGGTCGGACAATTTGGAATACAGATCCCTTCCGATCGGAAGCTCGCGTTCGGGTATTTGATGATTTACCTTTTCTGCTCTTTGTGCTTGATGACTTTGATTTCGTTGCTTTCTCTTCGAAAGTATTTGCGGGAACGCGGGGTTCCCATGGAATCTCCATTTGCAGTTCGTTGGCTAGGTATTGGCTTCCTCAGTGCTCTTAGTGTGACAGGCTTGCTTTGGCTCGTCCCGTTTCCCACTGGAACGATCCTATCGATGCAGCTTCCGTTTCGAATAACCAGTCGACTCGATCTCATGGCCAGCGATTGGGGATGGGGCAATGAAGGGGTTGATGACGCCCAGGCTCAAGGCCAACAGGGCCAAGGCCAACAGGGTCAAGGCCAACAGGGCCAAGGCCAACAGGGGCAAGGCCAACAGGGTCAAGGCCAACAGGGTCAAGGCCAGCAGGGTCAAGGCCAACAGGGTCAAGGCCAACAGGGTCAAGGCCAACAGGGTCAAGGCCAACAGGGTCAAGGCCAACAGGGTCAAGGCCAGCAGGGTCAAGGCCAGCAGGGTCAAGGC
>JBIKLJ010000231.1:0-7505 GCA_044359895.1 Pirellula sp. | reverse complement strand
GCCAAATGCTTGTCGCAGCCAAGCACGTTATTAGGCTGTACAGCAATGCGACACCACAGGCGATAAACAGAAAATACAAAGTCAGCTCGAGCGGGCCGACCGACCAAGTCGGATTGGTCCTGTTGCTAAGTCGAACCAAAGCGTAACCCAGAATCAATAGCCCTAGGAAAAAGTTACTTAACGAAGGCCATTCGACCTTTCGAAACGAGATCAAGAACTGAGTATCGATGGGCTTGAGCAATGCAAAGTCCAAGCCGCCCGTTCGGATCAATTCGCTGAATTCCTGGGCGTTGGGCATCAAGAAGGATTGAACAATCGAGTTGATCAACCACGTTGTTGCGAGAAAGACGTAGAACTCATCTGGCCCCCAGCCAGTCGAAACGCCAATCGATTTCACGTGGAGAAACACGACCAGATAGAACCCAAGATTCATCAGAAGCCAAGAAAGGCTGGAGATGCAATCGAGCAGGAAGTTGCTTCGAAAGCTCATGTCTCGGATCAAGCTATTGCGAGCAAAGGTGATAAACACTCGCAGGTAGCTCGGGCTTTGATTGGCAGTCATTTCGTTTATTTTACTTGCTGATCTGGTTGTAAGCTTTTTCGAAAATGTCTCCATACACGAGCTCACCCCCTTGGTGCCCAACTAAGCCGATCAGGAACATCATTCCGATGGAACCCAGTCGCCATGCTTGCCCCAGCGCGTTCGATTTGTATCGCCGTTCCAATAAACCCAAAACGACAAGCACAACCCCAAGGATAGCAGTGCTAGTACCGAGCCAACGATGCATGAAAAAGCTGCGTTCGTTTTCGGTCGCATTGGTGGAAAGGGCGTTTGTCCAGGCTGGATACCCCTGTAGGTCTGCAAAAGACCATCCCATGATCACCGCGACGATGCTGGACACGCTGGCCATCGCTAAGCATTGGAAGGCTGCCGATCTGCAGCGAGTTCCCAGGAAGTACGAAAGAAAGGCTGCGACGCCGCTCAGTGTAAACAACACGATCGGAAAGTGAACGACAGCCGGATGGAAGTAGCCAATGGCTCGCATCAGCCGCGATGAAAACGAAATCGAACCGGTTTCGGATGGTTCTGCATTCGTCGTAACCAGCGAAGCGTCTGCCGGCCAATCCGCTCCTTCGTCGATCCAGACTTTGAGAAGAGCCAGCTCGGATGCTGCAAGCGGCCCGTCCGGAGGCATAACCAAGCTGTCCTTCAATTTCAATTTGGAGGGTTGGTTCAGATAGTCGTTCCACAAGGAGCTGTCAGAAGCGTTGCCTGGTTCGACAAACGCAAGCAACGCCGCTCGATCGGAAATCAAGAATCCATTGGAGGCTTTTTCGCCTTCATGGCAATGCAAGCATCGTTCTCTGAATAAAGGTGCGATGTCGCGTCCGAAGTTGACCAGTTTTTGGGCTGATGTGGCGTCCTGGCCTATCGATGGTTGCGGTTCCAATAGGGAACATGCCAGCATCAATAGGCAAGCAAGAAGGATTTTGTTCATGTTCGGGATTGTTTGGCGTGAGAACAATTGGCGAGGAAACGGCTACTGCTATTTCCGTTTAGCTTCAATCTAGCGAGACGGTTTTTGTTGAGCGAACATCCACTCGTACAGGTCGGGGTTGGAATAGGTTGCGGTCCAACTGTCGTGCTCTACCCCTGGGTATTCGGTGTATTGAACGGACGACCCTACTGCCTTCAGAGCGTTGACCATTTCTTGGGAGCGGATCACTTTGACAACCGAATCGTTTGCGCCATGGAAACACCAAATGGGTAACTTCGCAAATGCTTTGACAGTTGTTGGGTCGCCCCCGCCACACACCGGTGCTGCAGCCGCAAAGAAATCTGGATATCGTGCAATCGCATCCCAGGTTCCGTACCCACCCATGGAAAGACCAGTGATGTAAATTCGGTTGGGATCCACACCTGCGGAATCAACCATTTCATCGAGAAGTTCTTTGATGGCCTGCATGGATGAGCTCGGTTCTTTCGGCAGCTCGCTCGAATCTTTAGACCAATCGACTTCAGACCATTTCTTTTGTTCTGGACACTGTGGAATAACGACGTAGCAAGGATACTGCTTGCGTCGCTGTTCGTCTGCGAAATCGGATGCGGCATGGACCAGAGTCACTTGATTATCGTCCCCTCGTTCGCCCGCTCCGTGCAAGAACAAAACAAGAGGATATTTTTTCCCGGGTTGGTATCCCATCGGCTTAAGCATGCGGTATCGCAACGAAACCTTGCTGGTTGACACATATTCCCTTGGTTCGTAGACCTTGGTCATGGCAAGTATGCGGGCTGACCGCGGATCCGAAGAGGGTTCTTGAGCATTCGATGCATTCAAGCTCAAGATGAAGCCCGTTGCGACCAGAACCATGCACGCAAGTTGCTTCGAGCAGACGATGGGAGCATTCAAGTTATTGCCTTTCCAGAAACGCGATTGTTGAGAGGGAACATAAGGACAAAGTATAACCGAAAAACGCAGCTCATGCGACTAATTCAAGGGCGTTCACCCATGGCTCTCCGCTGGACTCTGCAAGGCTAGATCCTGCGAGGCGGAATTCTGTGGGACAAACATCGCGAACCAAACCACTCCCAAGATTGCTGCCACTACCGAGGCGATTAAAACCATAATCTGAGAGAAGTTAACTAGCTTGGAGTCATCGAAGGCGAGGATCGAAACAAAAATCGACATCGTGAATCCGATGCCTGCCAGCATAGACGCACCGACAACATGCGACCAACGCAAGTCGGATGGTAACGAGCATGCTTTGAAACGGACAGCCAAGAAACTGAACGCAAGAATCCCAGCCGGCTTGCCGATCACGAGCCCAAGAAATATGCCAAGGCTATTTGGCTGCGAAAGTCCCTCCAGCCAATCACTGCCAATAGGGATGCCAGTGTTGACAATAGCAAATAGTGGCAAGATCCCAAAGGCGACAGGTCGATGGAGGGCATGCTGTAGTCCATACGAAGGCGAATTCTTGCCCCCGTCGCGAAAGGGCAGTGCAAAGGCCAACAGGACTCCAGCAAGAGTTGCGTGAACGCCGGAATGAACCATGCAGTACCACATGGCAACACCCCCAACGAGATAAATCCAGACCGAGTTTACGTTGAGTCGATTCAATAAGCACAAACCAAGGAAAAATCCTATGGCTCCCGCAAGGTAGCCATAGGCGATCGATTGGGTGTAAAAGATCGCAATAACCATCACTGCGCCTAGATCGTCTGCAATCGCCAGAGCCGTCAAAAAGACCTTGAGTGCAAAGGGGACGCGATTGCTGACCAAGGAAAGCACCCCAAGTGAAAACGCGATGTCGGTCGCCATGGGAATCCCCGCGCCACGTTGACCATCCGTTCCATAGGTCAGTGAAAGATGGATGGCAGCAGGGACCACCATGCCACCGACCGCCGCACAAATCGGAAGGAGCGCGTCGCGAAACGATCGCAGTTCCCCGATGTAAATTTCACGTTCCAGTTCCAGCCCAACCAGCAGGAAAAAAATGGTCATCAGTCCATCGTTGACCCAATGTTCGATAGACATGCCTGCAACGTCGTAATGCATCCAGTGAAGATACGTATCCGCAAAAGGGGAATTCGCGATGATAAGAGCCAAAAACGTGAAGCAAACGAGCACAATCCCGCCGGATCGTTCACTTTCGACAAAGTCCTTAAAAAGCTTGGTTGCAATCATGTTTCCGTTTAATGCTTAGGAGTAAATGCGATGGCTCGAAACAAATTGAGACTAGTTCCCACGTCTCAATTCAGCGTGCTATCATTGAGGCTGCATTTTCGAAGCCCGAAAAACAAGAGAGGTTTTATGATCCGGTTCATGGTTGCATCCTTCGTCGTTACCATCTGCACAAGTCTAGCACAGGCTGAGAATTGGGGCCATTGGCGAGGCCCTACAGGGAATGGAGTGTCGCTCGATGCAAATCCGCCGGCGCAATGGTCGGAGAAGCAAAATATGCAATGGAAAGTGAAGATTCCCGGAAGCAGTTCGGGTTCGCCCGTTGTTTGGGGCGATCAAGTTTTTATCGTAACCAGCGTGCCAACTCAGAACGAAAAACTCAGTTTTCAACTCCATAGTTATGATCGTAAGAGTGGGAAACAGAATTGGCAACAAACTGCGATCGAAGCCAAGCCTCTCGAGCCGACTCATTCCACCAACAATTATGCGTCCGCTTCGCCATGCACTGACGGCAAATACGTGTTCGCACATTTTGGTTCTCGGGGGTTGTATTGCTATACCATGGACGGAAAGTTTGCTTGGAAGCGAGATTTCGGAGTCATGAAGACTCGCAATGGGTTTGGGGAAGGCAGTTCGCCGACGCTGGTGGACGATATGATTATTGTCCCTTGGGACCACGAAGAACAATCTATGCTGTTTGCTTTGAACAAGGCAACAGGCAAATCGATTTGGGAAACCAAACGAGATGAGCCAACTTGTTGGGCGACGCCGCTGGTCGTGGATCACGAAGGAAAGCGACAAGTCATCATGAATGGCCAAAACAAAGCACGGTCCTATGATCTAGCAACGGGACGGGAATTATGGAACTGTGGCGGACAGACTGAGCGGCCCTGCGCTTCCCCCTGTGCATCCGACGGTCTGGTTTTCGTTGGCAGTGGCCATCGAGGAGCTTTCATTGGGGCCTTCACTCTGAAAGGCGAAGGCGATATCTCGAAAACGAAGAATGTTGCCTGGTCGATCAATAAAGATACCCCTGACGTCGCGTCTCCCATTCTTAGCCATGGTCGTTTGTACTTTTACAAGAGCAAGTCAGGACAGCTAACCTGCGTGGACGCTGCGTCTGGGAAGCTGTTCTATTCGGCATCGCGAATTCCAGGCCTGAATAGCACCTATGCCTCACCGGTGGCTGCTGGGGGACGCATCTATCTTACCGATCGCGATGGAACCATCGTGGTCATCGAGGATGCGCCGGAACTGAAAGTGATCGCGACGAACACCATGAACGAACCCGTCGATGCAACCCCAGCCCCCGTGGGAAACCAGTTGTTCGTACGGGGCGCAGAGCATTTGTTCTGCTTGAGCGAGAGCGAAGGCTGATTTCATGCTCGCTCTGGCAACTAGCTTTCGGGTTCTTCAATTCGTTGTTGTGGTTTGTTTTCTTGTAGGGTATTCCCTTCTAACGCGTGGTGATGAGACCATCCAAATCTTTGGCATTCAGCCATGGGAAGTCGTCCAGCGTGACATTGCACAAGAACAACCGGGCGGAGCCGACATTCGCATTCAATGCAAAGCTGTTGCTAATCGAGCTGTTGATCAAGAACAAGTATGGCAATATCGAATCCTGGGTTGCCAAGTGTCTGACCGGCAGATTCAACCTAGGTCATCCGCCGCCAGCGATGATGTTCCATGGTCAAGCCTTCCGGCAGATCCCGACGCAACAAATTCGCAAGGGGCTTTTCGAGTTCGCTTGAATGCAGGAGGCTGGTATCGTTTGGAGATTCGATGTATTCACCAAGAAACCGTGTTGGCAACGGGCGCGGTCGAGCCGATTGGTGTCGGGGAGGTCTTTGTGATAGCAGGGCAGTCTTATGCGACTAATTGCAACGATGAAAGGCTATTGGTTCAAGATCCAATGGCTCGAGTGTCTGTGTGGAACCCCAAAACGAATTCCTGGGGGATTGCAAATGATCCACAGCCAGCACCCGATGGAAGCGATGGAGGATCCATTTGGCCCCCCTTTGGAGATGAGATTGCAAAGCGATCGGGCGTGCCCGTTGGTTTGGTCAACGTAGCTGTGGGGGCTACCTCAAGCCATCAATGGATGCCCGGCGGTGTATTGCATCAACGGCTGCTAGAAATGGGAATTCGCACCCAACGATTTCGAGCGGTTCTTTGGCAGCAGGGAGAGTCCGATGTGTTGGCGGAAACTTCGACCAATCAGTACGTAGCAAATCTTAAGCAAATTGAGAAAGAGGCGTCAGACGCATGGAGCTTCCGTCCGACATGGTTTCTCGCCAAGTCAACGCATCACCCAACGGTTTATAACAATGCTTCTGGTGAAGGTCAGATTCGAGCTGCGATCGATCAGCTTTGCCTGGAGGTTCCGTTTCGACTTGGACCCGATACCGATTCGCTTCAAGGAGAAAATCGCGGCGGCATCAAGTCCCGTCGACACTTTACTGGCATTGGTCAGATTCGAGCGGCAGCCCTCTGGTCCGACGTGGTACTCCCTTGGATCGGCAATCGAGATTCGCTTCGTCAAAGCAACGAAAGCGTTCCACCGTGATCGAATCTCGCAGCTATGCTTTTCTTGGCACGACGCAATGCTTGTGTCCTGATTGCCTGAGCGTCGTGCCTGCCAAAATCATCGCTCGCGGCGATCGCGTCTACTTTCGTAAGTCTTGCCCAACGCATGGGCTCCGTGAGGATTTTGTCTGCTCCGATCGAAAGTGGTACGATCGATACGACTACGCTCTACCCCCCAAGCTTCCGAAGCAAACCTTTGTGGAACCAAAACTGGGGTGCCCGCTTGACTGCGGGCTGTGTTCCGAACACGAACAACATACCTGCGTTGCCGTCTTGGAGATTACCGATAACTGCAATCTTTCTTGCCCTATGTGTTATGCCAATAGCCGGCCTGGATTGAAGCACAAAACCGTAGATGAGGCGAAAGCTGCAATCGATGCGTTGGTTCGAGCCGAAGGACGGGCCGATGTGATTCAGATTTCTGGCGGGGAGCCAACAACGCATCCGAACTTGATCGAGATCATGGAGTATGCGCTGGCTCAGCCGATCGATTATGTGATGCTCAACACCAACGGGATCTGGCTTGCCAAAGACGATTCGTTGGTCGATTGGCTTGGTTCGCATCGCAATCGCATCGAAATCTATCTGCAGATGGACGGCGTTTCGGATCAGGTCTTTGAAAAATTGCGAGGCGAGCCTCTGGCGGATATCAAGCTCCGAGCCTTGGAGCGAATCGGACAAGCAGGTCTTCACGTTACTTTGGTTGCTGCCATGCAAGCCGGAGTCAACGAGCACGAGGTGGGTGACTTGCTGCAACTGGCTCGCGAGCGACCTTGGATCAGCGGCCTTAGCTTGCAACCGGCAACCTACAGTGGTCGTTACTTTCTTCCGGAGGAGCTCGAACAAAGAATCACTACGCCGGATTGCATTCGGTTTCTTTGCGAGCAGTCTCAAGGGTTGTACTGCGATGAAGATTTCTTTCCGCTCCCTTGTGCACATCCCAATTGCCATGTTCTCTCCTTAGCTTTTCGCCATGATGGAGACTTAGTCCCACTTACGCGATTCGTCGATGCAAAGCTCAATCTGGACTTGCTTGCGAACGGATTGTCGTTCACTCGGCAGGAAGGGAAACGATTGGTTCAGCAGTATCTTGCTCGCAACAATTGCTGTGGACCTTCGGGCTGCTGTGAACCAGCGGAATCTTTGCCTGGCGATTCTAGGACGTTGCCCGTTCTGTCACCATTGAATATGGCTTCATCGAATATGTCGGAGAATGCCGCCGGAAATGCATTC
>JBIKLJ010000230.1:0-7518 GCA_044359895.1 Pirellula sp. | reverse complement strand
TGGGACCCTCTCAAGTACCCCATTTCGTCGGCTCTTGCTAGCAATCTTGAGCTCGTTAGGGCTGCTATCGCTGCATTGGCGCCCCGCAAGGGGGGATCGATTCGTCGTCGCCGATGACGGCCTATTTCCTCAAACTTCTCAAATATCTGCGCCAAAGTTTTCTTCGAGATAACGGCCGGACTACAATCCTTTTGGCACGGAAAATTAATTAGCTATTTTTTCCGTAGTCAGTTTGAACTCATCCAGCTTCTCTTCCTTTCACGATCCAGGCGCCCACAGCGTCATCAAGCAAATGGCAACAGTCTTAATCGACAAGCTACTTCAGGCTGCCGTCAAGCAGGGGGCTAGCGATATTCACATTGTCGTAGGGCAGCCTCCGGTGTTTCGGTTGCACGGTCGGATGCGGAAACTGGAAACCAAGGTGCTGGAAGCGGACGACACGGTCCAGCTCATGAAAAGTATCGCGCCGGAACGCTGCCAGCGGGAACTGCAAGAATCAGGCAGCTCGGACTTTGGTTTTGCGTTCGGAACATTGGCTCGCTTTCGAGTTTCGATCTTCAAGCAGCGCGGCAACATCTCCATGGTGTTGCGTCAAATTCCAAACGACAAATTAACGCCAGAGCAATTGGGCTTACCGGATTCGGTGATCAAGTTGTGTTTGCGCCCTCGAGGTTTGGTGCTGGTAACCGGTCCGACCGGTTCGGGCAAAAGCACCACCCTTGCTAGCTTGATCAACTACATCAACGAATCGCACGATCACCACATTATTACGATCGAGGATCCGATCGAGTTTTATCACGAGCACAAAAAATCGACCATCAACCAACGCGAGGTAGGTGTCGACGTTCCTAGTTTTTCGGAAGCGATTCGAAGAGCTTTGCGGCAAGACCCTGACTGTATCTTGGTGGGTGAGATGCGGGACTTGGAAACCATTCAGGCCGCGATCAGCGCCGCAGAAACAGGGCACATTGTGTTCGGTACTTTGCACACGAACAGCGCGATGGGTACGGTGAACCGCTTGATCGATGCGTTCCCTGGAAACCTACAAGATCAAATTCGAACTCAGTTGTCTTCCAGCTTGCTGGGTGTGGTGGCTCAGACGCTGCTGCCCAAGATTGGTGGTGGGCGAGTTGCTGCTTACGAGATTTTGGTCGTGACGGCCGGTATTGCGAACTTGATTCGCGAAAATAAAACGTTCCGAATCGGATCGGCCATCCAAACGGGTTCGAAGTTCGGTATGCAGCTGATGGACGATGCTTTGTATTACCACTGGGCAGCAGGACGAGTTACGGTCGAAGACATTCTGGCCAAATCGCACAGGCCAGATGATCTTGCCAAGCGAATCGTGAATGCTCGACGTGGCGTTGATGATACCGAAGAGAATCCAGAAGAATTCGATCACGGCTAACAAACACCATCATGGTCAAAAGGAACAGGAGCTAAAGTTATGAGTTCGCGACGAATTGGCCAAATCTTCGTTGATATGGGTTTCATGACCGATGATCAACTGGTTCTGTTGTTGGAAGAACAGCAGCAGCAACCTGGTGCGTTGCTTGGCAAGCTGGCTGAGGACATGTCGCTGATCACCGATGAGCAATTGGCTCAAGCACTTGGTGAACAGCAGAACATGAAAGTCGTTTCGCTTGGCGATGCACCTATTTCTCAGGAGCTGCTCGATCGATTGACCGAAACCATGGCTCAGCTTTACCGAGTCATTCCGGTCAAGTTCGATGGGCATCGCTTGACGGTTGCTACTTGCGACCCTCAGAACCTAACCATCCAAGATGAACTGCGTACATTCTTGGGTTACGACATTGAAATGGTCGTGGCAACCGAACGCGAAATCAAAGCATCGATCGAACGATTCTATTCGTCCGAAAGCTTAAGCGTTGAGAAGATCGTGAAGGAACTGGCTGACGATACCTCGTTGTATCAACAAGCCAGCTTGCTGATGGGCGATAAGTTCGACCTGGACGGCGCCGAGGCGCTGGCAGACAGTGTGCCTGTTCGAAAGCTGTTGAACTTGGTACTGCTTCTGGCGATCAAAGACCACGCCAGCGATATTCACTTTGAACCTTTTGAAGACGAGTTTCGGATCCGTATCAAGGCCGAAGGGGTCTTGTACGAAATGGTTCCGCCACCGCGCCACTTGGCCTTTGCGATTACGACTCGGATCAAGGTGATGGCCAACTTGGACATCGCGGAACGCCGCATGCCCCAGGACGGTCGGATTGAATTGATGGTGGGTGGTCACCAGGTGGACTTGCGAGTGTCCGTGCTGCCAACCATGTTTGGTGAAAGCGTGGTTATGCGGATCTTGGACCGATCCGTGGTCTCGCTGTCGCTGACGAAGGTCGGCATGGACAACGTCACCATGGAAGGCTTCCGCACCGTCATGAAACGCCCGAACGGGATCGTGCTGGTGACGGGCCCTACAGGTTCAGGAAAAACAACGACCTTGTATTCCGCTTTGTCGGAAATGAACGAGATCACCGAAAAGATTATTACGACCGAAGATCCGGTGGAATACGATATCGACGGGATCGTTCAGATACCGATCAATCATGACATCGGCGTTACGTTTGCATCGTGCTTAAGAGCTATCTTGCGACAGGACCCGGACATCATTCTGGTGGGCGAAATTCGAGACTTGGAGACGGCCGAAATTGCTGTCCAGGCATCGCTGACCGGCCACTTGGTGTTCAGCACGTTGCACACCAACGATGCGCCCAGCACGATCACGCGGATGAAGGACATGGGTATTCCAACCTTCTTGATCACTGCAACGGTGGAAGCGATTTTGGCGCAACGACTTGTTCGGCGCATTTGCGCGAAATGCCGTGAAGAGACCGAGCCGGACGCGGAAGTGCTGATGGAGCTTGGGGTAAGCGAAGAAGTTCGGGTTCAGCACAAGTTCTACCGAGGCAAAGGATGCGACGCCTGCAACAATACCGGATACAGAGGTCGTATCGGTTTGTTTGAGCTGATGGTCATGAACGACGATCTTCGGGACATGATCATGCAGAATGCAACGACCGATGATCTTCGGGCGAAAGCTCAAACGTTTGGAATGATCACTTTGCGCGATTACGGCAAGCAGTTCGTGTTCGATGGATTCACCACCGCCGACGAAGTCGTCCGTGAAACCGTCCACGACGCGTAGGGATAAGCATGAGCCGCGGGCGCTAGCCGCGACAAACACATTTTTGCCGGGCACCGAAACGCGGCTAGCGCCTGCGGCTCAAATCTCAATTCGATACGAAATCTCAATTCAAGACAGCAACGCAGTTGTGCGAGCAAGACTAGTTTAAGGATTACCAACCATGCCAATGTACCAATTCGAAGCGATGGACCGAACCGGACAAGAAATCCGAGACGTGATCGATTCGCCGAGTGAAGAAGAGGCACAGAATACCATCCGGCAAATGGGTTACTTTGTAACCAAGTTGTCGCTGAAAAAAGGGGTCGCGGCTAAGGCGGCTGTTGGGCAAAAGCGCAAGCGACCGTTTGCGATGGGTGGTGCCAAGACCAAGCATATTTGTACGTTCACGCGGCAGCTGTCGATTCTTCAGGACGCGGGTTTGCCGATTTTGCGTTCGCTGAAGATCTTGGAAAACAATTCCAAGCCGGGCAAGTTGAAGAACGCATTGATGGATGTGTGCGATGAAATCGAAACCGGTTCGACTCTTTCGGAATCGATGTCCAAGTGCCCGAAGGTGTTCAATCGTCTTTACGTGAACATGGTGAAGGCGGGTGAAGCGGGCGGTGCGTTGGAAACGATTCTGCAGCGTTTGGCTGAGTTTCTGGAGCGATCGGAATCGCTGAAGCGCAAGGTCAAAGGGGCCATGATTTACCCGGTCGCGGTGGTGTTCGTAGCGACCGCCATCCTCGCCGGTATTATGTTTTTCATTGTTCCAACGTTTAAAAAGATGTTCGATGAATTCGAACTGAAGCTCCCCGCCCCGACTCAGTTGTTGATGGCGATGAGCGATTACGTGGTGAACTATTTCTGGCTGATGATCTTGTTGCCGGTGTGCGTTTGGTTGGTGGGCAAGATCGTGCGGAAGTTCAAGCATGGCCGGATGGGCTTTGACATGTTCATCATCAAGGTGCCGATCTTTGGTGGCTTGGTGGAGAAGAACATTTTGGCTCGAACGACCAGAACGTTGGGTACGTTGGTCACCTCTGGAGTTCCGATTCTGGAAGCGATCAACATCACGCGAGAAACGTCGGGCAACGCGATGTTCGAGCGGATTTTTAGCAAGGTCAACGATGCGATTCGCGAGGGGGACGTGATTGCGAAACCCATGAAAGAGAATTCGATTCCGGGCTTCCATCCGCTGGCTTTGTTCTATTGGGCTTGGATGGGTGCCTTTCCGGGGATCATGGTTTTATCGGTTGCATTGACGGCTGGACGAGGTATTTCCAGTCAAGCGGGTAGCAAGGGTTTGAAGAAAGGCGCGAAGGCCGCCGGAAATTCTTTGCCCGAAGTTGGTCTTGGCATCTTAATTGCTGGGGTAGTAGCTTGTTGCCTGATGTATTTGATGAAGATGAAGTCACGCGTGATTGACGATTTGGTGGTCAACATGGTGGACGTGGGTGAAGAGACGGGCGAATTGGACACGATGTTGTATAAGATCGCGGACAATTACGACGAAGAGGTGAGTGTGATGACGGAGGGGTTAACGAAGTTGATCGAGCCGTTGTTGATTGTGTTCTTGGGGGTCGCGGTAGGTTTCATTGTGATTTCCTTGTTCATGCCACTGATCTCGCTGATCACCAGCTTGAGCGGTGCAAAGTAGTCGGTCGGTTGAAACACAAGCGTAAGCAAAAACAGTTGGGCAATTGCAACAGAGTGGAGGATAGGGAGATGAAAGTGCAAAGCAAGTTAACGCAGGGCGAATTGATGAAGATCAATGGACGGCGTTCCGGTAGCAGCAAGGGTTTTACGCTTGTAGAGCTTTTGGTGGTTATTGCCATTATCGGTGTGTTGGTAGGAATCACTCTTCCTGCGATCCAGGCAGTTCGCATGCAATTCGACAAAACGGCAAATAAGTTTGAGATTCAATCACTTAATGATGCCGTCATGAAATACCAAACTGTGTATGGCGACTACCCTCCAGACGGAAGCTCCTATCCGATTATGGAGCGTCACTTGCGGAAAGCATTTCCCAACATCTTGAAAGACGAACTGCGGTTGCTCGATCCAAACGACCCATTAAACCCTCTGAATAGTTTACCGAGCGGCCCTGTCCGAATGGATCGGGCGGAAGCGTTGGTGTTTTTTCTCGGTGGTTTTAGTTCGGACAAAAAAAGGCCAATTACCGGTAAGGGTGGACCGCTAATGAACACTGGTACACTTTCAATGCCTAACTACGTATACAATCCATCTCGAGAAAATCCAATGCATGAGTTTCAGACCAGCCGTCTTTTCCTGAATGACGAAGCTGCTTTTGCAAACCAATTGGAATCTGATTTATTCCCTGTGTACATGGCTCGCAACAATTCTGTTGAGGAAGGGTGTCCGTATGTCTACTTTGATAGCCGCACATATTTCCCCTCGAAGCCAACTGATCCCCTTCCCGTTTTTTACTGCTATCAACCTTCAGACATTGTCAATACCAACGTCGCAACCTCTGCCCGTGGGAAGCTGGGGGCCGTTCGGCCCTTTCTGTCCTCGGTAAGTGGCTCGGGGGGGACGACATTTACATTCGAGAACCCTAAGACTTTCCAGATCATTGGACCTGGTAGCGACGGTTTTTACGGCGGACGCATTGTCCACTTGGGTGCCCAATGGTTTACAGCAAAAGGCTTATCCTACACTTTCAATGGGACAGGAATGGTCGTCGATAGCGCCGCGCCGCGGTTGTTCGAGCTAGCCGAGAACGCTGGCACTTTGCGAACTCCGGTGCACGACAATGTTTCGAACTTCACCGAAACGGCAACGCTTGGTGAGAACATCTCCAATTAGGTGTCTAGGATTCAAATTGAGCTGTTGGCAATTGGGAGAAGTACGATGACATCCAAACAAAGACATCAGAAGCACGGCTTCACGTTAGTGGAATTGCTGACGGTGATTTCGATTATTGCCCTTATGTCTGGCATGTTTCTTGTAGCGTATCGCGGTGCGGCCCAAGAATCGAATATTCAGAAGACACGCTCGACGATTCAAAAGATCAGCGAGGTGTTGAACGCTCGCATGGACGAGTACGCAAGTTATCCGATGGCCTTGCGATTGGCGAGCGGAGCGCCGCTGCCGACAAACGTTGTGTCCTGGGATGAAAGAAATCCTATTTTAGACACGATTGCCGTGCTTCGGGAGCGAGCGAGATTGCTTGCGTTGCGCGATGTGATTCGAATGGAGATGCCCGATCATCCTGATGACCTCAAATACACTTATTTTTGGTGGAACGCTACAAGGCCTTTGTGGAGTGGCCGTCCGTCTCCGAACAACACGTTTAACGCGTTTATAGAGATGGAATTACCGAACACTTTTCCGACAGGACTTGGTGATACCGCGGCGTTAGCGGATCCAGGCTATGCGGTTAAGAATGCACTGACATCGAGAGCGAAATCGATCATGACAAAGCTTTCGATGACTGTCGGCAGTACTCGAGTCCCTTTGGTTGCTTCGAACGGTCGTCAAGTCGACTCCTTTCCACCGGATTTATCTAACGCGTCAATTACACCTTGGGACAAAACTAATGCCAACGCCGAGCTGTTGTTTCTGATTGTGGAAGGGTCCGACCTCAACGGATCGAGTGCAACAGAACTCTTTGGAAAATCAGAAGTTGGCGACACCGATAACGATGGTCTAAGTGAGTTCATTGATGCATTCGGAAATCCGATACGCTGGATACGCTGGCCAGCAGGTTTCGAGGGTGCAACAAGGTACTATCCCGACATGCTCAATCCCGCAATCGTATTGGGGACAACCCTGCTCGTGAACTCGGAACCCTATGACAGGCTGGGTTCAGATCCTGGTTGGGGAACAAACCGCGCACCGGGATTCGGATTAAGCCCATTGGTGATCAGTGCAGGCCCAGACGAAAAGTTTGGAATTCGTTTCAGGGATTTGGATCGCTATTCGCCCCCAGGCCCACCCCCAGGATCAATGCCACCTCCAGCGGGTCTTTGGCAAGGCATAGCATCGTATTCCTGTGCAGAAGCCCCGTTTGACCCAGCCAATACTATCCCGAATGCCAAGACAGGTTATGGGCTTCTATCGTTCACCGATCCATGGTTTCCACGAAACCCAGCAACTATTTACAGCAAAGCGGGCGAGATACTGCCAAGGCGACCACCATTCAATGTCTTTGACGTTGAAAATAGCTTTCCGGTAGACACGGAGCCTGTAAGCGGTGATCGATCCGATGACAACATCAGCAACTTTGAAGGAACAGGGGTGTCGCTATGATCGATTGCATACCGACCATTAGTAAAACCTCCCTACTTGCTCCCCTCGCCCCTGTACTCAGGGGAGAGGGGTTGGGGGTGAGGGGTTCCGGAATCACTTCG
>JBIKLJ010000002.1:0-65506 GCA_044359895.1 Pirellula sp. | reverse complement strand
TACGGTTCCCGTTTTGATCGACGGTAAGCGGTTGTGAGTTAGTGGTAGTCGCGACGATTGCAGGATCCAGGATCGTGCCCAACTGCTGGCCTGGGCTCGATAGAATCACCGAAGCCATGTCTGCGTTCTGACGCTGAGTTCCCGGCAATGCACGTACGATTTGAGAATTGACCAGAGCGTACGAAATGCACTCTTCCAGGGTCAAATCCAAGTACTCGAACTTCTGGTTATCAAGCGATAGCGGTTCGAGCGATTGCGTAACTTCCGGCAACGGCTCTTTGTGAAGATCGGGGTATTCGATGTTCTGAGCGCGATCCATGTACTGCGCTAGATCCCCTCGTTCGCCTAGAAAGAAAGGCTGGGTCGGATGGCAACCGGATAGTGCGATGAAGCCGATTTGTAAACCAGCGAACCATCGATAGAGGTAGCGTTTCATGAGCCAGGGAGTCCCGTCTGTCGACGTGTTTCGAGCCACGTTAGCGATGCGATTCCTGCACGGATGTGCATCACATTGCCCAATGCGTCCTTTCCCATTCGCAACCGAGCGAACTTGAATGACAGCATTCGTTTTTCGATACTTGAGTTAGGTTCCCCCCCTAACGCAAACCTGAACAGCCAGACCATTGGAGAATGAATCGCTTTTCAAGAGTGCAGAAGGAGTATCGGCAACCACCCTGCTAAACTTTGACGATTGGGTAGATTTTCCGGAATAAAATTCTCGAAGCCCAAGTGTCGCAGGAAAACAAGCTCAGCACGGCTTGGATTCGACACCTGCTGTCCAGGCTTTCGGGCGTCTGGGCAGTTTGCGAGACTGCTACGGTTTGCTCGAAGTGCAAGGGACATAGGGTTTTGCCCGGCAAGCTTGATCGCAATTAAGAAAAATTCATCGCCGCGGGAACTTGCCGCCCCCAATCGAATCCGAAACAATTCTGTCACTCTTTTTCTTTTCGTGGTGAATCGCAATCTTTTGAGGTGAATCAAGATGCAGAACTGGCTTTTCCATGTCCCAGCAAAGTCGGACCGCCTCAAACCCACAAGAAAAAAACACTCCCCATCACGGCGTCTTGTCCTGGAAGGCTTAGAATCCAGACAATTGATGGCTATCGACTCGTTTCAGGTGTCCAGCCAACTTGCGGATCCTGATGAGCTTTTGGTTCAGTTTCGCAACGCGACGCCGGCTGCATTGATCGGCCAGCAATATGCCGGGGCTACCATCGCAAAGCAATTGACCGACGATGGTTGGTTCCGCGTGGATGTCGGTGCCAATGTCCCGTTGACCCAGGCTCTCCTGGCTTTTCAATCGCGAGCCGATGTCATTCAAGCAACACCCGACTTCAAAATCCGAGCCCAATCCATCCCCAACGATCCCTCTTTCTCGTCTCTGTGGGGGCTCACCAATAATGGCTCGCAGGGGGGCTCAACCGCTGCTGACATCAACATCGAACCAGCCTGGGCTTTGGGAACGACCAGTACTGTTGTAACAGCGGTGATCGATTCAGGCATCGATTACAACCATCCTGACCTCGCGGCCAACATCTGGATCAATCGCAACGAGGTGGCTGGAAATGGTGTGGACGACGATGGCAATGGATACGTTGACGACATTCGCGGCTGGGATTTCGCCAACAACGACAACAACCCGATGGACGACAACGGCCATGGAACTCATGTGGCCGGCACGATTGGTGCCGTGGGTAACAACGGTGTGGGAGTCGTCGGGGTAGCTTGGCAAACGTCGATCATGGCTTTGAAGTTCCTGGACGCGAACGGTTCCGGTTCGTTGAGCAGCGCCATTTCCGCAATCAATTACGCTCGCGTCAACGGTGCCAAAGTGATCAACGCAAGCTGGGGCGGTGGCGGATTTTCGTCCGCTCTTCAATCCGCGATCACTCAGTTTATATCCAGTGGAGGGATCTTCGTCGCAGCAGCCGGCAATGAATCTTCGAATAACGTCACCACCCCATCGTTTCCGGCCAATTACACAGGGGTTATTTCCGTAGGTGCATCTACCCGAACGGATACGCTTGCTAGCTTTTCCAATTTCGGCACGAATGTCGATGTTGTTGCGCCTGGCCAAAGCATCCTGAGTACTCTGCCGAACAATCGGTATGGAACGTTGAGTGGAACGTCCATGGCCGCGCCGCATGTGGCGGGAGCGCTCGCTCTATTATGGAGCCAGAACCCGACTCGAACTGCCGCTCAGATTACTGATGCATTGATGGCAAACACCGACAATGTGCTCCGTGGCTCGACATCCCAGTTCGGACGCATCAATGTTGGTAAAGCCGCCGAGGCACTTCGAGGTACCGTAACCAATCCACCCCCGCAATCAGCGCAGCGAACCTACAGTGTTTCGGGTATCCAAAACATCACCGACGCAACCACACGGGCGACCGTACATCGCTTCCCGATCGATGTGCCCGATGGAATCATCATTTCGGACCTGGATGTCGTGTTGAACATATCGCACACCTACGTCCGCGATCTTGGGATTCTGCTGATAGCGCCCGATGGGACATCCCGATCTCTGATCAATCGACGGGGTGGATCGTCCGACAACATTCAGGTGACTTTATCCGATGAAGCGACCACCAGCGTGGCTTCGCTTTCCACCCTGCGAGGTACCGTCCGATCCGAGCAGTCGCTGAGTGCGTTCGATGGCAAGAACGCGAAAGGTCGTTGGATATTACAGATCACGGACTTCGAACGCGGCGACGTGGGGCGGCTTCTCACAGGGCAATTGGTGATCACAACGACCAGCCCCATCGTAGCCGCATCTACTTCGAACACCTCGCTCACGGGGACTGGCACTCGCTCCAACCTAACGAATGCTATGGAACGGGAATTAGCCAACGCCAGGGATTTAGCCTTCAGCCTTTTGTCCAGCTGGCTCAATAACTCCAGAAGCACCCGATTGAACAACGTTGCGATGGAGCCAAGCGAAAACTGCGACCGGCCGGCGATTTCCCCCGAGGGAGAAAGCAGTTCGGTCTCGAACGGCTCGACCGCCAGTGGAACGCTTCGGCAAGTACGTTCTCGGTGGTTCGGCCGGTAGACTTATTTCAGCCGATTGAAGTGGTTGCACGATCGCAGTGATTTACGTAATCGAGTTGGTTCGCGAGAAAGTCGGAATGAATTTCTTGTATCATGGGTGACATTCTCGCTGCTACCATTTAGGATTGCAGCGAGCTACGCACTCATCCATGACGAAAGGCATTCCCATCGTGCAACCAAGAAATCGTGCTCGTTTCTCGCTGTCTCTCTTGCCTGCGTTGTGTCTAGCAGCGCCCGTTTTGAATTTGTGTCTCGGCCAACTGCATGCGCAGGACAAGCCTGCCGAAACGCCGATCATCAAGCCAGGGGACAATCTCAAGATCGAAGGGATTCCTTCAATACCGGTTGCCCTATCCGACAAAGTTCGAAAATACACGGAAGCACGTGGAGCGAGCGTTCTCGACTGGCACCCCACCGACCGATCCATGTTGATTTCCACGCGATTTGCGAACTCCAATCAAGTGCATCGCGTTGCATCGCCGGTGGGTTCCCGTTACCAGCTAACCTTCTTCAATGAGCCTGTTGGAACCGCCTCGTACGAACCGCTTCATGGCAATTACTTTCTTTTCACCAAGGATGTTGGTGGTAACGAATTCGGACAGATCTATCGCTTTGACGTTGCATCGGGCGAATCCACACTCCTGACCGATGGTGGTCGATCTCAAAACGGTGGCTGGGCTTGGAGCAGCGATAAGAAACGAATCTGCTACGGATCCACTCGCAGAAATGGTGCGGACCGCGATTTGTGGATCTTGGACCCTCTTGATCCCAAAGCAGATAAGCTCGTTGTGCAAGTCACGGGTGGGGGATGGTCTGTTCGAGATTGGTCGCCAGACGATTCAACGTTGTTGGTGATGGAGTATTTGTCGGTGAACAAATCGAACATCTACTTGGCAGATGTGGCGACCGGCAAGTTAACGCTTTTGACCGACCCGAGCAAAGATGTCGCCTACGGTGGCGCTGCATTCACCAAGGACGGAAAGTCCATCTATTTGACCAGCGATGAGTCGGGCGAGTT
This sequence comes from Pirellula sp., assembly GCA_044359895.1. Taxonomy (GTDB): domain Bacteria; phylum Planctomycetota; class Planctomycetia; order Pirellulales; family Pirellulaceae; genus JBKCUI01. Next base: position 61,434 of record JBIKLJ010000002.1, on the reverse strand, counting down.
TCAGCAATTGGCTCGCATGTCCCTGAGCGACAAAAAGATGGTTTCGCTGAGCCAAGATCTCGCAAGCGACGTCGAGGGCTTTGAGCTCTCCCATGATGGAAGCAAACTAGCTTTCGCCATCAACGAGCGGGGCAGGACACAGTTGTTTATCATGGACACGAAAACGGGCGTGAAACAACAGGTTCCGAATTTGCCGGTCGGTGTCGTCTCCTTAGGGGCCTGGCGCAACGGCGATTCCGAATTCAGCGTCAGCATGACTTCGGCTCAAAGCTCGTCCGATGTCTACAGTGTGGATGCGAAGTCACTTCAATTGACTCGATGGACAGAAAGCGAGATGGGCGGGTTGGTACCGAGCGAGTTGCCGGCGGCAAAGTTGGTCGAATGGAAATCATTCGATGGCAAGATGATCAGTGGGTTCTTGTATCAACCCACATCGCGATTCACTGGAAAACGGCCCGTCATCATCAACATCCACGGTGGCCCTGAAGGTCAATCGCGCCCTACGTTTTTGGGTCGGAACAATTATTTCTTGAATGAACTGGGCTGCGCCATCTTGTTTCCCAACGTGCGTGGCAGTGTAGGATACGGCAAGTCGTTTGTGGCCATGGACAACGGGCTGAAACGGCTCGATTCGGTGAAGGATATCGGCGCCTTGCTTGATTGGATTGCCGACTCCAAGGATCTCGACGCATCGCGAGTCATGATCACCGGTGGAAGCTATGGCGGTTACATGACGCTCGCTTGCGCCGTGGACTACAACGACCGAATCGCTTGCTCCTTGGATGTTGTGGGCATTTCCCATTTCGGTACCTTCCTGAAAAACACGGAAAGCTACCGACGCGACTTGCGCCGTGTCGAATACGGCGATGAACGCGATCCAGAGATCGCATCCTTCTTTGAACGAATCGCTCCGCTGAACAACTCCGGAAAGATTTCAAAGCCTCTATTTGTAGTGCAAGGTGGGAACGACCCTCGTGTGCCTCTTAGCGAAGCGGAACAAATGGTGGCCAAAGTCAAGAACAACAATAGCCCTGTTTGGTACTTGATGGCCAATGATGAGGGGCACGGCTTTCGCAAAAAGAACAACGCCGACTATCAGTTTTATGCTACCGTGTTATTCGTTGAGCAGTACTTGCTTGGTTCGAGGTAGCCAACTTGAATATCGCGATTGTTGGAAGTGGTGTCATTGGACTCAGCGTTGCATGCCGACTGGCAAGCGCGGGGCATCACTTGACGATCATCAGTGGGCAGCCATCTTCCGAGACCACTTCTGCGGTCTCGGCTGCCTACTGGGGGCCCTATTTCGTCGGCCACTACCATCGTTCGTGGGCGATTGAGACTTGGCAAGAACTTTACCAAATTGCCTCCAATCCAGAGCTTGCCCGCCAAAGCGGAACGTCGATTGTCGATTTTCGCGAATGGCTTGGCGAAGAAGATCAAAGCAAGTTCGAGGAACATCTGCATGGATCTGTCAAGCACGCCCACGACCCAGCGGAGGTGTTGCTCAAAGAAGCCGAACCGTATTGGTGGCGAGAGCTTCCAGGAATCGACTTTCACCGGTCGCCTTTGGTTCCTTCGCAAGTGATTCACTTCCCTGACATGGGTGACCGTGTATTTACATCTCAGCTTCAGTTCCGAAGCGTGGTTGCCCGAATGCCTGACTACCTTCGGTTTTTACAAACGAAAGCGGAATCGTTTAGGCCTATCGCTTTTGAGCACCGATGGATCGATGGGTTTTCCGATTTACTAAGTCGACATGATTTCGTCATTAACTGCACAGGCTGGGGAGCCAAGCGGTTGGTCCAAGAAGACCCGTCCACCGCCAGGATGCGACTGTTGGCAGGATTGGTGGTTCGTGTCGAAGCCCCTGATCAACGCTTTGCCTTTTCATTAGGGCATGGTGTGTTTGCGAAGGAACCGCTGTACATTGTTCCTCGACAAGGTTCTCGAATCGATTCAATTTGTGGCGGAACAGCGATTGAAATCTATGGTGATGTTGACCCTAGAAATCCATTCCCGTTGGAGATCGACGAACGCTGCGACAAGATCTACCATCGCTGTGCTGCGGCGAGCGATTCTATTCGCGACGGTAAACGCTGCGAGAACTTGGCTGGCCTTCGGCCGATGCGAGACGCCGTTCGTATCGAGCCCGACCCCATCAACGCGCGATTGATTCACTGTTACGGCCACGGAGGCTCGGGCCTGACACTATCCTGGGGAAGCGCCAATCGAGTGGCAGAGTTCATAGGCTGAACGAAAACCATGCCCTATGGCTCGAAGCTACTATGGTTCGATGCCGCTATGGCTCGATGCCACGAACTCGAATCATTTCGATCATGATGGATTCCAGCTCTTCATAGTAGGCTGCTTCCTCCATCAGCTGCTTTTTGGCTCTTAGTAATTCTAGTCGCTCTTCCAGTTGCTCAATTTCCGATTGCTGGGCGGAGGTCAATTCCAGCTGCTTCTTCAGCGAGGCGATTTGAATTCGACTAGCTAAAAGTCCATCTGGCTTCAAACCTTCCGCCGGTGATTTGACGGGTCGCAACCCACGATAGAAAACAGCGGGGGTTCCTTTCTTATCATTATTGTCGTCTAGCAAAGCTTGTTCGGAAGGTATTCTGTCTTCGTTGGAATAGAACTGGGCCACACGTTTGGAGGCCGCTAAAAAAGCTTCCAAGGCGGATATCTGGTAGTCATGGTCTAAGTCCGAATCAGGGTCGTTGATCGCAAACGCCAGGTACTCTCCAAACCGAGCGTAGTTCTGTTCCGATCCGCTTTTGGTGGCCGTCACCACGACGCGATTGGGGCCGGAAAGCGTGTTGATCCATGGCCCACTGCTCGATCCACCATGAACTATCAACCATCGCGAACCTTCCTGCTTGGTCAACGACCTAGCTAAGTCTTCTGCCGAAAGATCGCGTCCTCGCAGATTCAATTTCGAGGCATCGCGATCGCTGGTTCCATGCCCAATAAAAATCAACCATCGCTCGGGCGCAGGCTTCGTCTCGATCCAATCCAAGACTCGATCCCGGTCGGATGGCAGGTTCTCCTCATGGGATGCACCATCGATCAAAACGACTTCGATCTCGTTCGCATTGCACACCTCGACCCATTGCATAGCGGCTGCACGGAAAACTTCAGCATAACTTTCTTCGCCAGCAGCCCCAACGACGATCATGGCATTACGCTTCGGGGTCATATCGTCCTCCGATCGGATGATGGACGCCGAAACCATGCTCATGACCAACGCTGCCAAAAAAACTGTCCGAAACCAACCACGATGGGGATAGATGCGAACGCTGATTTGGGGATCCTTGCAACTAGGCCAAACCATAGCGTCTCCTTAAGCCCCATTCACCGCAAATGCAAGCAAGCGAAATTAAAATGATCCAGCCTTGATGCCATAAGGGTTCGGTTTTCGTTTCGGTTACTGGTACTTTCCGAGATTCCAAGGATTGGACGAACGACTCAAGCTGATCTAACGCGATCATCTCGCCACCCGTTTGCTTGGCAAGTTGTTCTAGCGCACTCGTGTTTTCGCCTAGCTGCTGAAACTCGACCGCGTCTGGATCATGAATCCAACCCAGCTGGGATGTTCCCAACAAGCTACCATCGGCATCGGTAACAGTAGCGGTGACGGAATAAACCCCTTCTTCCTTGGGGACCAAACTTAGTTCGTATTGCCCCGAAATCTTGGAAGAAGCTTCTGCCGGCGCAAGGGTCTCTTTGCCCGAAGGTGAGACGAGCACGGTAGAAACGATTGCGTTATCTAGGGAACGAAAGTCGGGGCCTTTTACGTCAATGAGCACACGAACGGATCGGTTGGACAGGTTGGATTCGTCGATCTTCATCTGAATTCTTTTTGGGACATCGGCAATCAACCAACGCACCATCTGTCTCCATGATTGGTAGAGTGGAGACTGGGTATTTCTTGGATTATGCAAACCCCATCGCCACATGTCTCCAATGAGCAAGGCAGCCGTACGTCCCTTCCCAAATCGCTGCGTTACCAGAGCCGGTGCTTTGGAATTGGCGGAATCAACCGCTTCGGCCAGAACCGATGCGCCCGGCTTCACGCCGCGAGTGCGATTCAACACTTCAAAACTGGGCATTGTTGCCAACCGCTCTTTCTCGCTCGATTCGCTATCTTCGGTGCGCAAAAATGGCAACAACCACCCTTCGCGTGTCAGGGTGTATCGAACCGAAGGAGAATCTTCGAACTCAAGTTCCTGGTTCTTGTTGGTCTCCGAATCCGAGGTGGCTTCCTCGCCATAGACAGGAAGCATTTGACCTAATACGGAATCGCGAAACCCTCGTCCTCCGATCGATTCTTCTCCCCCCAGAACCAGCAATCCGCCGCCACGTGTAGCTACAAACTGACGCAGCATGGATTGTTGGTCGGCGGAAAAGAATTCATGTTCAAGATCGTCAATGATGATCGCGCTATACTCGAATAACTCCGTGGCATCCTTCGGGAGCCCTTTCTTGAGTTCGTTGGCGGAGGTTAGCCCAAGTCTTGCGAAGACGGTTTCGTCATATTGTTCTTTCTCTTCAGGAATGACATCCTCGAACCCCGAAAACAAAGGGTTCGATTGGTCGACTGCAGAGTCGCGAAAATCAAATTTGATTTCCTTTTTGGCGATTCGAATCAACGATGTAATCCGGATCTCATCATCTTCATCGAGAGCTCGTTTCAAAAACTTGTATTCCCAATTGGGTCGTCCCGCTACATAAAGGATTCGGTATGGCCCCCTTCCACGATCGACGACCAGAAAGCGACTATTGTTCCCTAGGGTAAGCTCGGAAGTGGTTTCTGCACTTGCTTGAATTTCCTTGCTTACTGAAGCGGCTTCCGCGGGTGTGGCTTCCGCCGTGACCAGTTCCGATGCTAGGCGGGCCACGATGCGATAACCTTGAACACCCGATTTCTCCGGCCGGAATCGAAACTCGGCTACCACCGGTGTATCATCTTGTTTCATCGTGATTGTTTGATTTTCCACGACTTTGCCTGCCGCGTCGATCAAGTCAACACGGATCGATTCACCGGAGAAACCCTGATGCGCCACCTTAACTTTGGCCGTGCACGGGGAAGTTTCGAATTCGGACTGGGATAGCGTTACGGAATCGATTCGAACATCCCGCGGTACGTTCAGGTCACCCAACCGAACCGGATAGACGGGGAAACCATATTCCGCAGCCAGATCTTCTGGCACTCGGTCCGTCGCTTGGCCGTCGGTCAGTAGCAAGACGCCCGCGAGTGGCTTTCCTTGAAACCGGTCTTTTAGGGAACTCAGATTGCTATACAAAGCCGATTCATTGCCGAAGTATTCAATTTTCCCTAAAGTTTCGATCGGTTCCAAGCTCGAGTCGAAAAGAAAGCGTCGAACACGAAAATCATCGGTCAGTTCACTTAGCCAGGGGGAGGAATCGTCAAGCACACTACTGAGCGAAGTCGCACCCTGCCGGACTCTTTGTTGATTCAGCACATCCATGCTCTTGCTACGATCAACCAAAATGGCAAAGCTATTGGCTTGAGGCTTGGGCCGTTCTAAAGTTGCCATCGGTTCGAGCAAGCAAAAGAGTAAGAGCCCGATTCCGGTGCTTCGTAGGAGAACGCCCAAGATTCGCATCCACCATGATAAACGACTTTGCCGATATGATGCAAAACTCAGCAACATGAATACCAAAGCAACTGCTATTGCCGTACCCAGCCAGGCTCGATTCCCGAAAACGAAATCGGAGTAGCCCGATTCTATTGCCATCAGTGGTGACACCAATGTGAAGGTTAGAACATTCATTCAGGCTTGGTACCCTGCTTCTGCATGTTCTTACCTGTTCCTAAGTTTTCGTAGTACCGGTCCAGTCGTTGTTGATAAAGGCTGGGGACGGGATCTCGATCGACAGGGATCAATGCGTTGCGTTCGGCCGACAATCGGAGCAATTCTTCCTGAACCTTCTCGGTCAGTTGTTGCAGCGGATTAGCGATCAATTGACGAACGAGTGGCCATTCTGGCTCCTTGGCGTGCCGTTTGTAATCCACTCGCATCGACCGGACCGCCTCGCGAATTCGAGCTGCCTCTACCCGCATTTCGGGATCTCGAACTAGTTCTTCCACGTCCCTGATGGAATCGGACCATGAGGAATAGGATTCACCCGTAATGGGATTACCAGCAATGGAATCACGATCAATGGGATCACCAGCGGAACCTTCGCGGTTAGCCTCTTGGCCAATCTGCCGCTCGGCTCGCTGCAATTCACCAAGTGCCCGACGCAAGGATTCTTCTTCACTTCCCAATACTCCTTGTGCTGCTTCCTCGATCCCAGCTTTCAAATCCTGAATGCCCTGCTTCACTTCATCAGCCATGCGATTGGCAGGCTCTTGCAACCCTCGTTCCATCAAGATTGGTATTTGATCCAAACGCTGCTCGATGGCCTTTTGTTTGGTTTCACGGAATGTTTCGTAAAGTTGTTCTGACAGTAACGGCTCACTGGATTCCGCTTCCGAAACGGTTTCTCGGACCTTCTCTAAAATTTCATTGAGATCGCGCTTTTGGCTTTGCCAATTCGGTTGCCCTGGCTTTTCGGGTTGGGGCTCACCTTCTGGTCGCAATGGGGACGCTGTCCCGTTCTTGTCATCGTCGCTTGTCGCATTCTCTGCCTCGGCCAAGCCTTCCGAGTTGGCCCCCGAATTCTTGGGATTGGAGCTGGTACCTTTGGGCTTTTGGACTTGTTCCGAAAGGGTTTGCTGTTGCTTTTCAAGGGCTTCAGCCTGTTCGAGCAACTGTCGCATGGTCTGGTCGAACTGATTGGATGATTCTTTACGAAGCTGCTCGCGAGTCTCCTGCAATTGTCGTTGAGCTCGCGTTCCAGACGACAGAGACTGCGATGTCTCACCTTGGGAGAGCGACTGGGTCGACTTTTGGAGTTCACTTCTTGCTTGTTCTGTTTGCTCGCGTGCTTCTTGCATGGCTTGCCGATTCTCCGGCTCATTCATTCGTTCCAGCAGTTCGTCGGTGTCTCGCAAAAGCTCTTCTTGATTGTCACGGAGCCGCTGTAGTTGCTCTTCGAGCTCCTTCTTTTTCTCCTCCGTTTTCGCCTCTCGCAGCTCGGTTTCTAGATTCTTTAGTTGTTCGTTAACATCCTTTTGTCGACGTGCAAGTTCCTCCAAACGGTTCATCACTTGTCGGGTTTCGCGTTGTGCAGAAGGTTCCGAGGTCTCTGCTTGCTGCTCCGTCTCGTAGCGATTGTCGTCCTGTTCCAATTGCAGCTGTTCCAATTGTTCCTGACGATCGCGTTGGCTAGCGCTTTGAGACGATTGGGATTGCTGTTGTTGCGACTTGACGATTTGATGTTCGCGGGCACGTAGTTTTAAAAGCGTTTCGTAGGCATTGCGCTCTTGTCGTAGCGCCTGGCGTAGATCTTCCAGATCGGCAGCGGATAAAGCACTTTCCAATTGTTCTACCGACAATGTCATTGCATCGCGAACCTTTTCAAGATACTGCAACGACTTTTCATCTTGCAACGTTTGTTGGAGATCCTCGGTTTGCCCCAGGGCCTCTTGTTGGGAATCCAAAATCGTTTGGACATCTGCCCCAAAGGAAAGGCTGATGGAAGACTGCTTTTCGCGTCGCAGTACATTCCATGTAGCAGACATAATTTGTTTTTGCAGTTCCGCTAAATCTTCCGCCTTCTTTTCTCCTTGGCTTTGCTGCTGTTGTTGCTCGGACATCGAAGGCCCTTCGCGGAAGACTTCCTCGAACGGTCGCACCTCGGCAAAGAACATTTCGCCTTCCACGCGACGCGGTTGGCCATCGCGATCAATATCCTCGCTCCAAAAATAGTAGTTAACCAACTGGTCCGCTTCGGCGTTCATCGACTCTAAGTCAACGAGATACGAGATCTCTGCCTTGCCTGGTTTCTGTTGTAGGGTTTGAACCTCGTCGTCTTGGGGCTCCGCATCCCCCAAGGTCACGACCACCCCAGATTTTTGAATTCCAAAGTCATCGGTGACGGTGGCTCGAATTTGAAATTCCTGCAACGGCGATACTCGACTGTCGGAAGCCCTCGCAAGTTTGATTTCAGGCTCCGCATTTGGCAGCACTTTTGCCGACAGCTCCTCCATGAATTTGCATTCTCGCTGCTCCTGATCGACTAGTCGAACTTTCCATCGTTGCGAATCCGTCATCACAAAAGAAACGCGATAACAAAGTGGATTGTCGGGGGATGGCACAAGGGATGTCACGTTCCCTGTCTCATCCATCAATTCAGCAATCGCGACAGGTTTGTTAACAAAACAGCTCCAGGTCAATGTTGCTCCATCAACAACCGTCACCCTTCGTGTGTTTTCAATCTCTTTAGGTTCTAAGTTTGCGTATGTAGGCGATTCGATCTTTGCATCGCTTCGCATCAATGCCGGATAAGCAAACGTCGTGATCTTGAATTCACGAGTGAGTCCATCCAGAAAGTCGACGCGATAAGAAAGGTCCGTTTGAATGCCCCTCAGATAAGCACTGAAAACCGGATCTTTCAAACTACGGCTCATCGAATCGCGAGAACCTTTATCGGATTCCCTAGATGTTTCTAACCATGCTTCGGCTGGAACCTTGCCAGGAAAACGAACGGAGACCATCACATCCGTACCTTGCTCGCATTCAATGTCACCCGGTTCCACCACGGGACTGATCATCGTTAAGTCTGCCGTCAGGGAAGGCACCGACGATGCAGAAGCGACATCCGTCCCTTCCCAAACTCTGCCGACAACCAAGATTGCAAACGTCAGAGAAAGAAACTGGCACGTCCAAGCCAATAGAACTCGACCAGCCGGAATCACTTTGGACCAATCGTGCGCGCGAGCATGTCGTACCGTATCATCGATCAAGGATTTCTCGAAGAAACCATCCGTTTGCTTTAATTGAATCGCGGTAATCAACCGTTCTTGCAGCGAAGGAAACGCAGCTTCAATTTGCGATGCGACCCAACGTCGGTCTTGATACCGACGCTTGGAAAGCAACCACGTTCCAACCATGGTTATTGCGACCACACCGAATCCAACGATCGCTTGTTGCCAGCTCAGCAATCGAGAGAATTCGCCCGTAGCAGTACCAATCATCCAGACGGCTGCCAGAACGCACCAAGCAATCGTCAGTACCCATGCCCATTGCAGGAACCGATATCGACGAGCGACCGAATCCACGAGAAAGGAAAGATTGTTGTTCATTTGCTGCGAGACCTTATGATACAAAACGCGGATTCAGTTCCAGCAAGACCAAGAACACCGATCACAAGCCAACGCCACCAACCTTGCTGAGCCTCTAATTCGATGGCTTGCAATTGGCGTTGCTTTTGCATGGCTCGTTCAGGTGAGTTTACGTCTACCATGTTCACACCCAGTCTCTCCAGGCATTCGCTATCGGCCGGCAGAACTAAACTCTCCGATTCATTCAGGTTCACGGCAAAGGTCTGTACCATCTTCTCTTCACGCCATCGTTGATAAATGCCTGGCTCCCCAAGAGCGCATCGGTACATTTTTTGGTTCTTGTCTGCATCGTTCGATGTGGTCTCCTCCGAGATCACATTACCAAAGAGGACACCTTGCATGGCCTTCCCCATAGGGTCGACAATGCGTTCCTGATCATTCACAATCACTTCATCGCCAACGTAGTACGTATTCGCATCCTGCACATCACGAGCCGCAACGCGAAACAAATTGGAGATGATCGGAACAAACTTACTGGAGAGAGCCAATTGCGATTGACTAGGTTGCCACCCAGCCGAAAGAACCCATAGCAAACCTTCTCCTTTCTCCGTGGACAGCAACGCTGGCGAACCATCATCAAAGCTCGCTAGGATTTTCCACTGATTGGGCTCGCTTGGCAAAAGCTCGCGATGGCTCCAAAATCGAACTTTCGTAAAGTCATTGAACCTTGCGTCTGCCAAGTCGGCAAACACGGGATGGCGGAAGTCAATCCGCTGGAGCATCGAGTAGTCCTTGGGTTTTGCTTCCGTGACTGCGACGGCGGTGCCTGCGATACTAGCGAATGCCTTTTGGTAATCGTCGGAAGTAAAGTCCACATCCTTGGAAATAGACTGGTCCAGTACCCAAAGTACATGCCCACCTTGTTCGAGATAAGCTGACAAACCACCCAGATCCCGATCCTTCAGTTCCGAGGCAACAATGATCCAAGGTGTGGTGCTGGGACTGGGCCATTCTGCCGCGCTGTCTGGTTCGCGAGTCTCTACATTGACTATCCGCGTTGGGGTACTTAGCGGAATCTGAGCAACAAAGTAACCCAAAGAATCTTCGCGCTCGCGCGACTTGGATTCCATCACCAAGACGGAACAAGTACTCGATTGCTGGGTCGCCACATAGTACTTGTTATCAAAATCTATGGAATCACCAACCAGCTTCAAGTACTGGGCTTCTGCGGAAGGTACAGGCATCGCGGTAACGATGCTGCCACCACTGGGTACACTTGTTCGAGATTCGGTACCGAGGATCTCGTCATTGGCATTCCTCCAAGAAAGTTGAAGCTCGTTCGCATTCGACTTCGGCAAATTGCTTACCCGAACACGAACTTGATTGGAATCCGCCGACGTGGTTTCCAACTCTTGAGCGGATGTGGCGCTCAGCGGGGTTGCGTTGGCGTTGCCTGGCGTTCCAGATTCGATTCGTTCGATGCGCACTCGGGTGTTGGGTGGCCACACGTAATTGGCGAGCGCATCAAGGGTCATCCCACTCTGTAGGTCTGTCACGATCACTATTTCGCCAGCCCCCGCGGGCCCTTCGTCGATGGAACTGATCTGTGCTTGCAAAGCGTCCGTCGCTTGCACCAGTGCCAAACCTAAGTCGGTCCTATTCCAAGATGGCAAGGCCTTCTTGAGCGAATCTAACGCAAGCGATTGTCGCTGCGAAGGTAGTACTTGCATTGCTTCTTCAATCGGCAACAAAGGACGCAAGGTTTGGTCGAATGCGTAAACGGCAATTGTGTCCGTGATTTTAGATTGTTCAATTAGGCCTTTGATTTTAGTTTTGGCTTGCTCCATCATTCCATCGCGCCGCATGCTTGCGCTGCAATCGAGCAAAAAGACGCGTTGCAAACCAAGCACAGGGGCTTCCCCCAGAGAGGCTGTGTTCCAATAAGGACGTGAAAAGGCAACGGCCAGCATCGCAATTGCCGCCACTCGCAAGGCCAGCAGCAGCCAATGGTCGACCCTGCTTTGCTGAGTCAATCGCGGTGCTGCGGGCTCTAAAAACATTAAGGAACTAAATGTTTGCCGATCCTTGGGTCGCTTTCGTACCAAGTGCAACAAGATGGGGGCCGCGATGGCAAGGGCTGCTAAAGCATACAAAGGAGTCAGAAAATTCATCGGCGACTCTCGCGTTTCTTACCGCCCTGTTGTCGATAAAGCAAATCGAACAGTGCATGCTCGACGGAATCGGTGGATACCAACGAAGTCCAGCTGATCCCTAATTGAGCACTCATTTGCACGAGCTCTGATTCATGCTGACGAAACTTTTGTTGGTATCGCTCTCTAGCCTTCTCAGGATCGATATGCATTTCCTGGCCCGTCTCAACATCGGTAAGCATAGCGGGGTTCTTCAAGCTTAACGTGATTTCACATGGGTCGCAAACACGCATTAGCATAATCTCATGTTGGCGTGCTCGCAAAAAAGACAAAGGCTCGCGCAGGCTCTCTGGTGGCACTAAAAAATCGGACACAATCAGGATCAAGCTACGATGACGAACAATCTCCGCAAGATGCGCCAAGGGCTTGCGCAGATCGGTAGAGGTCCCCTGAGTGGATTTTTCCAACAGCGAAAGAATTCGTTTCATTTGACCTGGGCGATAGCGAGCTGCCAAAAACTCGGTCACGTCCTGCTCAAAGGTAAGCACCCCAACGGCGTCGCGTTGCAAGGTCAGGTAGTAGGCAAGAGTTGCCGAAAGGGTCCTTGCATAGTCCATCTTCGAGTATTCGATCGAGCGATACTCCATAGACTTACTTTGATCGACGACAATATAGCATCGCCGGTTGGTCTCATCCTCGAATTTCTTGATGTAGAAACGATCGCTCCTTGCGTACAATTTCCAATCGATGGAACGTGGGTCGTCCCCTTCGCTGAAGGGTCGATATTCACTGAACTCGACAGAAAAGCCATGGAGTGGACTTCGGTGCAACCCGTTGTGAAAACCATCAACAACCGACTTGGCTCGCAATTGCATATCCTTGATACGCATCAACGCCGACATATCAATCCAAGAATCTGCCGACTTCAGATTGTTCTCCATGCCAGACTTCCGCGCAAGCTTCTCCATCGGCTCAGTTCGGGCGATCGGCTGTTTCATCGTTAGTGAACCTCGGTCAGCAGCCGGTCGATGCAGTCTTCTACTGTTATTCCCTCGGCCTCCGCTTTGTACCCCAGAAGCAGCCTATGCCGAAGCACGGGATGAACAAGCGCGCGAATATCTTCCATCGCGACATGAGACTGGCCGTTGAGCAATGCGCGTGCTTTGGCTCCCAGCACCAGCATTTGGGCGGCTCGTAACCCAGCTCCCCAATTCAACCATTGATTGACGAAGGAAGCAGCCTCAGGGCGTCCCGGTCGAGTGGCAGCAACCAAACGGACTGCATAGCCGGCGACCTCTGGCGCTATTGGCATGCGCCGCACCATTTCATGGAATCGCAAAACATCTTCGCCGGAAAACAAGGGCTGGATCGGCTCCGGCTTCTTGCTGGTTGTATCCAACACGACTTGAAGCTCATCTTGAAAAGGCAAGTAGTCAATCATCACATTGAACATAAACCGGTCCAGTTGGGCTTCCGGAAGTGGATAGGTTCCTTCCATCTCAATGGGATTCTGCGTAGCCAACACAAAGAACGGCTCCGGCAAGCCATAACGCTTTCCGGCTGCTGTGACTTGATGTTCCTGCATCGCCTCCAACAAGGCTGCTTGCGTCTTCGGTGGCGTCCGGTTGATTTCATCAGCAAGGATGACATTCGCAAACACGGGGCCTTTCACGAACTGCAGCACCCGGCGTCCATCGACTTCATCCAAGATCTCCGTTCCAGTAATGTCTGCTGGCATCAAGTCGGGAGTAAATTGAATTCGCCGAAACTCAAGATGAAAGACTTGTGCAACGCTTCGAACCAAAAGAGTCTTCGCAAGCCCAGGCGCACCGGTGATCAAGCAATGGGATCCGGAAAACAAACAAATGAGCAATTGTTCAATCACTGCCTTTTGGCCCACAATCGTTTTCGAGAGCTCTTGATCGATACGAGCTCGTCCTTCACGTATCTGCTGAACTAGCGCCGACTGCTCTTCGAATGAAATCGTATCGTGACTCAAGGTGTCGTGACTCAAGGTAGTAAAGTCCTAGAAGGTTCGATGTGAAAAAGTTCTGTGGAGCGACGTTCGAAAGTTGAAAGCGACACGAGGCAGATGATCTTCAATGCGTCATGGCGTAGGTAACGATATTGATTCCTAAAGGATAAGCCTTTTTGATGGAAAACTCCTCGAAATACCAACGGTCTTCACCCTCACGTTCCCAACCGTCTCCCAGATCCGTATTGTGACAGATGAAGACCATGATTCGATTCGCGTCGTCGCGGATGGCACGATAATGGGGAACGCTCGTATCGGAATCATACCGTGGTTCCCAAGTTACACCTGAATCGCGGCCTGCCCAAGCGGAGTCGATGGAAGGCAACTGAGGTTTTTCTTTCAAATCGTAAACGCAGTGAAAAATTTCGTGCTCCAATGGCACTTCTTCAGGTTCACGATCCGGGAACACACGCTTGATCTCGCGGTAGAAGTTGTCGTATTCCGTATCACCCCAAAAATCGTCCACCATCAAGAACCCTCCATTGAGCAAATACTTTCGAAGCGCTTGCACCTCTTCATAGCGGAACATCAACGCACCAGGTTCAATGATGTAGATAAAGGGGTAATCGAACAACTTGGGATCCGTCAGTTCGAGCACGATTGGCTCTGGGTTCACCTTCAAGGTCGTAAGCTGCTGAAGTCGCAGAGAAAAATTGAGTTCGCTATCTCGAAAGTCGGTTGCCCAACCACCGCCGCGTCCATAGCCGTGCGATTCGTACTTGATTCGAACAAAGGTAAACAGTTCTTTCTCGAACTTCGGATTGATCGGCCAAGTCGGTACGTTCCCTCGCCCTTCGCTTCGCCAATCGCGTTGCCTTCCCCGTCGCTGTTGGGCTAACACACAAAGAGACAACAGCACGACAAATGACATCGACCAAACGAAGATTCTGTTGCTGCGAGAAGGAATCAATTTCATGGCGAAACGCCTTCCTTGGTGGATTGCACAGCTTGCGATTCCAGCTGTTTCCGTATCTTGGCCAGAAGCTTCAGCGCCTCAATGTAGCGTGGGCTTTCTTCCAAAGCCAACAAAACTTGCCTTTTGGCCTGGTCGAGCTCCTGGTTGCTCTCAAGTGCCAACGCCATCTGATAATGCACTCCCGCAGGATCGATCGGGCCTAGTTGCAAGCATGCTTGCAGAGCACGAATCGCAAGGGCTGAATTCTCCCGTTGGAAAGCCGCCTGGGCTCGTGCCGTCTGAACGTCTAACCGAAGTGGGTCGATCTCTATCAACCGCTCGCACCAAACCAACATGGATTCGAAATCCTCGCTTTGACGATCGATTTCAAGTAGGCGAAGAAGCGCCTGCCGACAATCGGCAGAAAGATTGGCTAACTGAATCCAAGCAAGTCGTTCCTGCTGCAAGTCTTCCTTGGCCCGATGAATCGTCGCCAGCATCGCATAGACACCTTCATGCGAAGCATCGGATGGCAACAGACTTTGTATTCGCAACGCTAGCTCCAAAGCCTCGTCCCACTTTTTGCTTGTGATGAGGTTCTTGACCTTCATGCGCATCACGTAAACGGAATCAGGGTGCGATTCAAGCCAACTTGCCATGTTCTCGCGATCTTCCTTCGAAGGCTTGGCCAAATCAACTTCGTTTGCATAACGCTGGGCCTTGTCGGATGCAAATGCAAAGAACTCTGCATCCAAAGCATCCAATGAGCCGGGAGCACGACGAAGCGCCTCGTCGGCAGGCATGCCAACCGAGAGATCCTCCAACAGCCGAAGCAAGTTCTGCATTCCATACTTTTCGATCCAATACTCGACTGCCAACGATGCTTCGTAGTAAGCAAACTGGAGATGCAAGGGAGATTTGGGTTGCAGGAATGCACGACTCAACTGGCTCATCGGGACGAAATCATCGCCCATAATCATTTCTTTGTACGTTTCATTCATCGATTGCCCCCAAACGGAATTTCGCTGTCGTTCTTCGTAAACCGAAATCCCCTCGGAAAGCCATCGCGGCATCTTGTTCTTGGTCTTTTGCAAAGTAACCACGTGGCAGTATTCATGCCACAGTACCGCTTTCCAGTTCGAGTCGACCTGTAGTGCTGCTGGTGAATTCGCCGTAATCAATCGACCGAAGCAAACCCCTAAGAAGCCTTCTCCCCCCGGCAGGCCAAAGGTACGAATGGCAAATTCTTTTTGCCGTGGAAAGATCTCGACGTAAATCGGCTCGACCAACTTCGCATCGTACTTTTCTGTCAAGACTCTTCGTGCTTCACTCAATAACTCAACCACCTCCTGACCGTAGATCTTTGCTTCCTTCCGGTCCATCCGAATCACGAAGCCTGCCGTCTCGATAGTATCAAGCGTTTCGAGCTGACCTTGCAACTGCTTGAGATTAAAGATCGTCACATCGTAGGGGTCTTTGGTTCGCACTTGATTGACTTGATCCCATCCTGAATCAAGCTCTCCAAGTCTTAGCAAGTCTTGTGCTAGTTGCCCTTGAGCTGGAACGTAATCCGGATCCATCTGAAGCGCGCGACGCTGGTATTCTGCCGATTCGGAAAATCGATAATGCATCGACAACTGCTTACCGATTACAAAATCTACTTCCGGATTGAGAGTCCATGGTATCAAGGCCTTCCGTCGAAAATCACCCTCGTCCGTATATCTCCCTTGAAGATGCGCAATCGCAGCACGCAAGGCCCAAAGTTTAGGTAAGCTGCCGTTGATGCGTTCGACTTCGTCCAAGATTGCTTTGGCTTTCTCGTAGTCTTCCGCGGATAGCAGAGCCTCTGCTTGGACGATAAGGCTTGGAACGTAACGCGGATTCCTTGCAAGCGATTGGCGTAAAAAACCATCTGCCTTGGCTGGGTCAGTGGAGCTCCAGGCTCTTACAAGCAAGCACAAGGTTTCTGGATCCCCGGCATCGATTTCAAGAGCCTTTCCAAGCGATTGTGATGCAACCTTGTCGTCATTTTTGTTGAGAGCCAATCTCGCTGTTGCCAAATGAGCTTCTACCGACTTTGGATCGTTCTTGATGGCCTGATCGAAGTAGTTTTTGAGAACTAGCTTGGGGTCCTCACCCTGCAACAGCAAATACTCCCCAACGGGAACAAGGTCCGATCGGTTTCGCATTCTCCATGTTGCTCGCTCGAACAATGCCTTCAGGTAACTCAACTGATCGAGTGCATCGCTAGCGCGATTGTTCATTCGATAAACGCGGACCCCGATCAGCCGCAGCCGAATCGAATCGGGAAATTTTCCGATGGCCTTTTCATAGGTTTCTAATGCAGATACATAATCGCCTGTCGCCAATCGTGATTCGATCAACATGCGATGCCAAACATCATTCCAGATTCCAGTTTCAATCTGGGCCTGAGCAAGTTCGGCACAAGCGGAGTAATCCCCTTTTTGGAAATGCGATTGCAGATCATCGAGATCCGATGCTTTCAGAATTCGCAAAGTTGGGGCGAAGAAGAAAAAGAAGCAGCACATCAGTTGAAAGCCTATCGCCACAGATCGTCGACCATGGCCCACCGGGATCTCAAATGCCTTCCGACTCGGATTCGCTGGCTTCAAACTCTTCAAACAAAGCACCTCAGTTCACGGGAACTTGACGATTTCCACAGAAACCACGCGTGCGTGGCTCCGGAGAAACATGATAACACGCCGGAAAGCGTCAAGTGTCGCAATAAGGTGGCAAACCGAGCTACAAAATCTGGGCGGATAGGCTCGCTTGGTTGAAAATCAGAGCGAATAGCCTCGTAGAAACTCTCGGCTTAGCATCAGACGGTTGCCTGCAAAGAAATCCAATCGACTCCGCCACGATTGAACTTGCTGAACAGGTGCAGGTTGCCGCGTGATTGCAACAATCATTTGTTGAATAAAGAGATCGGGGTTGTTTCCTGCTCGGTCATAGAAGGCCGGGCTTGCCAATACTTGCGCTCGCATTTCGCTCACGGTAATCGAACCGCTTGCCAACTGCTGAGTCCACACTTGGGCTTCACTTACCGATGGGGCTCGACCCAAGAGCTGCTGGAAAACTTCTGTGACGGAGCTTTGATTCGGATAATAAGTTCCAAACGCAGGAACCATGGTCGACGTGTAGTTTGGTGTTGCTTGCAAACGCAAGTCATACGATTGGCTAGGCCCGGTCAACGGTACGGGGATATCATAGGACGTGTAACCTACGATTTGCTGATACGCATTGTACAGGGTTGCAACCAATCGATATCGATCGTCAGGAGCCACAAAGCGAGGGTCGAAATTGATGGTGAATGTGTAAGGGCCTGGGCCTGTCACTTGCTTGTAGTCATTCCCCCCAGATGCTTGCAGGTAGGGTTTGCTCGAATTCTGTAGCTCCACTTTCAGACTACCTTGCGAAGCTGATAAACCCATACCATCCACAAAGACTCGTCCTGACACCAGATTAGCGGCAGCTACTTGCTGCGCAATATTGATATCATAATTCCTTAATTGCTTACTGAAGGCTTCCAGCACAACCAACCTCGCTACGCCAAATGCGTCAGCCCGTCGGCCAATCTCTTGAATCAAGTCGATGTTTCTGCCGTTGACGTAACCGACCTGCGTTCCACCGACAGAGACTACAATATCTCCCGATTTCAAACCCGATCGTTCTGCAAGCCCGCCCGAAACCACTTGCTGAATGAGAACACCATTGTAAGTACTTTGTAGGTAAGCACCCAATTGCCAACCCGGTCGGATATATGCGGAGGGTAGGTTATCGGTTGCTGGATATCCAGCCTGTGGAACTTGGACGATGGCGCTCGAGTAATAATTCCCCCACTCGCTACCGTAACCGTTGTTCATATAAGCGCTAGGAGCAAAACCAAACTGAGCCTTCAGCGAAGAGCTGAAAAGTAGCACTCCTTGGAAAATGCAGATACCAATCACGATAGATCGTATCCAAAAATTCGATCGATGGATCACGGCCAACCTCTTTCTTTGATGGATAGATTGTTAACGTAACTGCTGTCCGAAGATTTCATTCAATTGATGCTTAATGAATCCCGGATCTGCAGGATAGAAGCCAGCCTTCATAACGATCGACTGTCCGTCTCGACTGAGCAAATAACGCAGAATGGATTCCCGTAATTTGCCTTCGCTTGCCAATTGCGACTTGTCGAACACAACCAAAAGTGGACGAATGATGGGGTACTTGCCAGATAGTACCATTTCTTCGGTGGCTTCGATTAAGCGGCCTTGAACCAAGACCGGGACGCGTCGAACCATTGGATTCACATAATTCAAATCCGCGAAACCGACGCCATTCGGATCTTCGCCGACTGCCTTGCAAACATCGGAATTGGATTCGCAGATTTTGTACGACGTTGCAGGTTTCGCACCTGACAAAAGAACCCGAGTTACAAAAGTTTGAGAACCGCTAGCGGAGTCGCGTTCGTATGCCACAATCGGTTTATCAGCAAGCGGCCCCGTAACACCCAAATCGCCCCAGCGCTTGGCTTTGGGTTTTCCGTCCTCGCCCGCCGCGAAAATTGCCTTCACAATTTCCGGCGATAAGCTTTGCAGCGGATTGTCTTTGTGAACATACATCGCCATGGCTTCCATGCCGATCGTCACTGCGATTGGTTCTTTGCAGTTGCCTGCTTGCAGCAGCTTTTGATCGGCCTCGTCCACAGGTCGACTCACACCAGCCATACTCAGCGGATTTTCGGCGAGCGCATTCAGTGCGACTTCCGAACCGTCTGCTTTGCCCTCAAATTCTACGGCAGGATGAAATTGCTTGAAGTTTTCTGCCCATTGGTGCCCCATGTCGCTCATGGTACGCGATCCATTGAGCTGGACCTTTCCAGCAAGCTTTTCCAATGGCAAATAAGGCTCAAGCTGATCCAGCATTTGCATCAGTTGGAAGTGCCGCTGGTTTATCACCTGCTGAGCTTGATCCAACGCAGGTACCGGAGAATCGGCTGACGGCGAAGCTGCAGTTTGGCCATTCGCTTTATTCAAGCTGGCAGTCGTCATACTAGCTAACACCATTCCGAATACGGTCAAAAAACAAAACCGCATCATTTGCTCACTCCCTTATCGATTGCACCTCTTAGAATCATCCTTAGGAAAGGAGTTTAACAAATTATGGCCCAGCACACAGGGGGGCAGGCGGCTACACCAAAATGTCCCGGATAACTCGGCCCGCCACATCGGTCAGGCGATAATCTCGCCCCGTGTGCCGATACGTGAGTCGCTCATGATTCAGCCCCATCAAATGCAGGATTGTCGCATGGAAATCGTGCACATGGACTTCGTCTTTTGCCACATCAATTCCATACTCATCGGATTCACCGTAGGTCATTCCAGGCTTCACGCCCCCCCCAGCCATCCAGGACGAAAACACCCAATGATGGTGTTCGCGTCCAGCAGCACCCGCTCCTGAATTGAACGGAGTGCGTCCAAATTCTGTTGTCCATACGACCAACGTGTCTTCCAACATCCCGCGTCGCTTCAGGTCCTTCAGCAACCCCGCAATAGGTTGATCGACATTCTTGGCAAGGGGAGCGTGAGTCATCATGTCGCCATGCGCGTCCCAATTCGAAGAAGACCCAACATCAATCAGTTCGATAAACCGGACCCCGTGTTCCGCCATGCGCCTAGCAACCAAGCATTGCCATGCAAATCCACTGGTGCTGCCTCGCTCTAAGCCGTACATCGCAAGGGTTTGGTCATCTTCTTTGGACAAGTCAAAAATTTCTGGCATCTCGGCCTGCATTCCAAATGCCGTTTCAAACGACTTCATCCGTGCGGCCAGCGCGGGATCATCGGCTCGCGCAACTAGATGCTCTTGGTTCATACGTGCGATGGCCTCCAATTCCAATTCCTGCAATCGAAGACTGGGTGCCCGTCGACCAATGTTTGCTACCGGCGTTGCGCCGGGAACCACCAAGGTACCTTGGTGCGATCCCGGTAGAAAGTCACTTCCCCAAACTTGACCACCCGCATACGGTGACTGTGGAGCGATCACCACGAACGAGGGAAGATTGCGATTCACAGTTCCAAGTCCGTAACTTAACCATGATCCGATGCTAGGTCTGGCAAAGGTAAAGGAACCAGTATGGATACCCAGCGTGGCTTCATAATGATTGGTGTGATCGGATTTCATCGAACGTATCACACACAGATCATCGACGCACTGGGCCATGTGCGGGAACAAGTCACTTACCTCGGTTCCGCATTGTCCATGAGGCTGAAACTTCCACTGAGGCGCTTTCAGGAACATATTAAAATCCCCTTTTCGCCCCTGAAACTCATTCACCGGGACCGTTTTCCCGGCGTCCGCCAACAGCTTCGGCTTCGGATCAAATGAATCGACGTGCGATACGCCACCGCTCATGTACAAGAAAATAACTCGCTTGGCCTTCGCAGGAAAATGAGTTGGCTTGGGAGCAAGCGGATCCAATGATCTCGAATCTTCGGCTAGCAACTGTGACGCGATCCCCGGCAGTATCAACGAACCACCGATCATCGATCTCAACATGCCACGGCGACTGGGGTCATAACTTGGAATGAACTTCATTTAGATTTTACCCTTGAGACGATTAATCCAAGTACAGGAATTCGTTGCTTGCTAACAGAGTGCGAAGGAATGCCGCCAAGGAGGCAACCCCTAGGTTGTCTTTCGCGATCGATGAAAGTTCGGCCTTGTAGGCATCGAGAAACTTCGATGCATGACGTTGTTCCAAAGCTGTTGGCGATCGGCCAAATGCCATTGTATACGCCATCTCAATATTCGGAACTGGCGACTCTTGGCGACCTAAAATCCTGCGTGCCCAGGCTTCCGATTTGGCATAAACAAATGAGTCGTTCAAGAAATAAAGTGCCTGTGTCGGAACCGTCGTTCCCATGCGATCCGCCGTAGAAGCATTCGGATCTGGGCCATCAAATAGCGCTAAGTAAGGATGCCGCTTCAATCGCTGAGTCATCAAAAAAACACTTCGCTTGTTATGATCGTACACCGCATTGAAAGGCCCATGCTGAGAGAAACCCCAGGAGATGGGGGAAGGAAAAGGATGGTCCTTGCCTGTTTCACGATCCAGTTCACCGCTCACCATGAGAATCGCATCACGTATCTCTTCTGCCGAAAGCCGTCGACGCGCAAAATGGGTGTACAGATTGCGAACGTCGGATTCGCTGGTTGGACTAGTCGATGACTGTTGGTACGTTTCGCTCAGCATGATCATTCGATGCATCGACTTCACCGACCATCGAGCTCGAACAAACTCGGTCGCTAGGTAGTCGAGCAATTCGGGATGCGTTGGTGCCAATCCTCGCAATCCAAAATCGTTCGGCGTTTTGACCAAGCCGGTACCAAAATGGTATTGCCAAATTCGATTCACCATCACTCGAGCTGTTAACGGATTGTCGCTGCGAGTCAGCCAACGAGCGAGCTGCATGCGCCCACTTCCCGCTGCCTCCGGCGGCAAGGTTTCTTGCCCAAGTACTTGAAGGAAACCACGTGGAACCATATCGCCCGCTAGAGTTGGTTCACCCCGTAATTGAATCGGAACGCTGTGCGGCGTTCCCTCCGTCACGCCATACGCCATCTCAAAGGGCCCCTCCACAAGTAGCCTATTCAGCTCCTCCATCTCCCCAGAAATTTTGGATCGAATGGCAGTCATCTTATTCTTCAAGTCATTTACACGCTCAATTTTTTCTGACACCCCCGAAGCACTCGACAATAAGCTCGGCTGAGAATCATTGTCAAAACGGCTCGACCGAATCTCATAGTTGTCGACATCGATCGCCGGACGCACACCTCCCAAGTGTCCATAGCTGTCGATGAAGGAGTAGTCGACGGTACCGTCCCAACCCGATGCAAAATCACCCTCAAAAGGAATGCTGGATGGCCCCGCACGAAGTACGCCTTGATAACGCTTTGATCTAAGATCGAGCGTTAATTGGATTTGGTTCCATGCACCGAAAGCGAGAGGCTGGACGGGGTCCCGCGAATCGCCACTTCGATGAAAGAACTGTTTGCCGTTAAAAAACAACTCTACAGCGGCTGAATTCCCAGGGCCGTGACCGATATAAAAACGCCATGATCCATCGCTGCCGTTCGTCACGTCGGCGATACGCATGTCGAACGTTGCAAAAAGTTGCTCCGATGTTTTTAAAGTCCAAGGCATTGGCAGGGTCAAGCCAAAGCCATCGTACTCAGCTCGGTTGGGCATATGAACGCCTAGCCCACCCAAAGGAAACACATTCGTAAACTCGCTTTGCGCGCGACTGGCTATGCGAACGACGCTATTCGGTCCTGGATTCCAAGGCTTTTCAGGAGGTTGCCCCTCCGTCTGTAGCTCAAAGTCGCCGCCCATTCCTACCAGGTCACTGAACTGGCGTTCTAGGTCCACCAAGTCGATCTTGTCTTGGTTCTGATCGTCACGAGTCACGTCGACAGTCGCTGGCGAAAGCGCATTGTCTTGAACTCCAAGATTGTCATATTCGATGGCAGGAGCTGCCAGTTCGGAATCGCATTCAAGAACGACCCCATCGATCGCGATCGCTCCGTTCGTTGCTGTCATGTCCGCAAAAGCTACCTTGTGAGATGCTCCGCCGGAGGTAAGCGTGCTATCAACAACACCCTCTACCCAATCCCATTGCAGCTGAAGATTATGCCATTGGTTGGATTCGATTTTGCCAATGGTTTCCGATTTCTCACCGCGCTGCAACGATACTGTTTCGGCACCAACATGAACCAACAAAGCAGGCCCGCGATCCAAGGACCCAATCCAAAATCGATGAACGCCAGTTGCCTTGGAGTTGGCTTCCACTCGGAAATCTAGATTGACGTAGACGGACGGGCAGGTGTTAGGAGTTCGGTGCGGATAAACCGATTGAGCGATGCGGTACTTGCCACCGTCCGCAGAGATGCTCGCCCCGACTTTGCCTCGAGCGTATAAATTCTTGAATGGGCTTTGTGCAGCGTTGGTGACGGCGATCTTACCCGCGTAAAGCCACGGCGAAACAAGCACTCCGTTGCTTCCGCCGGCAGCTGGAGCTTGCATTTCGAAGTCGCCATCCATGTCTTGCAAGGAGCGAAGAATGGCTGCAGGTGTCGGCTGCTTTCGGTTTTCGAGCGATGTCGCGAGGGTCGCAACGCGTTGATCAAAAGCCCGCCATTTGGGCGTTGCTTCGTCGGGCGGCAAAAGCGGAACCATGGAACGGGTCTTCTGCTTTTGCTCCGAGCCGGGAAAGGAGTATCGGCTGCTGTCGAAGATACCGTAGAGCCCATAGTAATCTTGCATGGAGACCGGATCGAACTTGTGGTCGTGACATCGAGCACAACCAAGACTCAAACCCAACACGGTTTGACCAAGGTTGTCGATCGTATCCTGAATGGTCAAATGATGATAGTTTTCGGAATCGAAGCCAAAGCGTCTCGAGATCGCAAGGTAACCCGTCGCAGTTACTTGTTCCGCGTAACGATCGCGTGGTGCAAGATCAGCAAACACGTCACCCGCGATCTGCTCTTGAATGAACTGGTCGTAGGGCTTGTCCGCATTGAAGGAATCGATGACATAATTGCGATAACGCCAAGCTAATGGAACGGGGTAATCGGCTGTCTCACCGGCGGTGTCTGCATAGCGCACGACATCCAACCAATGGCGTCCCCAGCGACGCCCATACTCTTGCGAAGCAAGTAAACGATCGACCACTTTAGCGAAGGCGTCGTCGGAATGATCCATCGCAAAGTCATGAATCTCTTCTGTTGTTGGTGGCAGGCCTGTCAGGTCGAAGGTGGCTCGGCGAATCAAAGCAATTTTGTCCGCCGGAGGTGCATGCGAAGCCCCCGCCGCACTTTGCTTCGCACGAATCAAAGCGTCGATTGCGTTTTCCGGAGAAGTTGTTCGGGCTGGATCGTGGGCCTCGATCGGCTTGAAGGCCCAATGTTCCGCACGTTCGAACGGAGCGACCGTGGCTGGCCAATACGCCCCTTCACGAATCCATTTTTCGAATTCAGCTAGTTGTTCTGGCCGAAGCGCTTTGTCGTTATCTGGCGGCATTGCGGATACGTCATCGTGCCGCTGAAGCGCTTTCATGAGCAAGCTTGTTTCGGGTGAGCCAGGGACGATGGAGGGGCCAGAATCGCCCCCCTTCAGCAATGCTTCACGCGAGTCAACCCGCAGCTCGCCCGACACTTTGGGGTCACCATGACAACCAAAACAAGTTGCAGCCAACACAGGCCGAATCTGGTTTTCAAATTGGTCGTCACGTTCGTCCGCGGAAACGCTGGGTATACTGCATGGCAAAATTCCCAAACAAAGCAAAACGATTCCCAGAAATGGAATCATTTCAGCGTTGATCCAAGACGCTTTGGTCGCTTCGAACGGCGCGGTTTCTTGCTTCAAAACCATGGACATCCACTTTTTCTTTTGGTTGAAACAGCATTTGTGTAAGCCTAAGGCTGCAGTTTATACACTGCGGAAAAGAATCCATTCTCGCTGGTAGACTCGTAATCCTTGGGGAAGTCGGTACCAGTTACGTCGTAGCAGATTCGCAGCGTATTTGCATTTGGCATTTCGAAAATCGCAAGCATGGTCTTGCCCGCATTTGCACCTTCGACGCTCTTGATGGTCATTTGGTAAGGAGATGTCGCCATATCAACCGACACCGTGCCTTTATCGGGATTGCCACCGGCATCGACTTCATAGTTTTCACCGTCGATTCGAAGGGTGGTTGAGTTGACCATGGAAGCTGGGAAACCAGTTCCATTGATCAAGCCAGTCTTCATCTTCCAAAGCCCTTGCATGGAGGTGCTGGTTGGAGTGAACGGGTTATTCGGGTCTGGCATCTCACCGTCATTGGTTTCTGGTTCAGGGGGTGGTGCTTGAGTGTTCGGGGTTACTTTGATCGCAAAGGCATTGTCCGGTTCGGAATTGCAACCGCTTATCACCGAAAAAAGAACTAGGTACGCCAGGAAAGTCGCGGAAAGCCGTTTCGTCATTTCAAATCGATCAATCTTAAAAGCGGGTTTGGGCGTGCAAAAAAGCACCAGTGCGGTCGAAACAAGCCTTCGCATGGCGCTTCGACAGAAGACCATTTTAAGTCCTACGCCAATCTCTAGGGAGTCGATTGCAGTCGAACTTTCAAAAATATGCCCTAAGTCAAACAGGCAGGTCTTAACGGGCTCTAGGGTACGAACGGTGCCGGCCAGCGCTCGCGATCGAGCCACATAGCTTTCCATTCGGGTTCACCCCAATCGGAAGCAACTTGTAGCTTTCAGTTGTTCGCTCCGCCGAGATTCCTTCTGCAAGATGCCGTGTTCGCTGGTCCATTTTGTTGCCTTAACATCACCTTTCTCTTTTTGGCTTTGCCCCCCCCTTGCCTTTTTTAGGGAAGAGACGCCGGTGGGACGCGACTTTTGTTGAAAATCGAAATTTGCTAGCACTACGCAGCAGCAATTGATCTTGAATTGACACGGTCAATTGGACGACAATCCGCCCGGCGATCACGGATCTCCTACGAACTAGCCACGGACTGGAAATGCTTCGGCCTGCCTCATGAAGATTTTGTCGCCTGAACATGTTGCGATCGACAGACCTGTCCGATGGGATCATCCATTGGACAGCGATATGCTATCGCGCGACATCGGCTGGATGTTGGATCAGCATCCGTTTTCTGCGATGAATCCCGATCTGTTCAATTCGAATTGCTCGATTGAAAATGTTCTGCGACACGACAGCCGAATCCTAAGATTCGAGCCGGGGGACATTGTGATTCGCGAGGGAGACTATGGCAGCAGCGCATTCTTGGTATTGCGAGGATCGGTTCGCGCTTTCTTAGAATCATTATGGAGCTCGCGAGGCAAACCCGCGGAACTGAAATCCAAGAGTGGTTTTCTGGAGATGCTGGCCAGCAGGTTCCACAGGGCGACTGGGGCTGCATCCAAGTCCGCCGTATCAGCCACCAACCCGAAGGAGTTGTCTGGGCTGGACAAGCGTAACGCAAACCGGCGTGTTGCTCGCGACGTTGAATCCAAGAGCAAACATCCTGTGCCCGTTCAGCGTATTGAGTCGACGGAACAGGGGAACCGTATCTTTTTGCAGGACATCAATGCAGTGATTGCGGACTACCAATCCGAACCGCTAGGCGTGGGTGAGATCTTTGGCGAAATGGCGGCCATCACGCGAACGCAACATCGCTACACGGTGGTTGCAGAATCCGCGACCGTTGTTCTGGAAATCCGCTGGCAGGGGCTTCGCATGCTTCGGCGCGACAAGTCCTTCCGGGATTATCTCGACACACGATTCCGTGAAACGAGCCTGAAAACTCACTTAAGAGAAACTGCCCTATTTCGATTTCTCGACGATGCAACCATGAACTTGGTCATCGCAGAAACAAAAATCGAATCGCTGGGTGAACGCGAGTGGTTTGCAGAATATCGAGACACTCAGAAACTTGATATCCAAAGCCAGATCGAACGCGAACCGATCATTGCTACCGAAGGTCATCCGGTGAATGACCTGATTTTAGTACGAGCGGGTTTCGCGCGATTGAGTTTTGAGCATGGTCGTGGTCATCAAACGGTTGCTTATCTGGGACGCGGCCACATGCACGGGCTATCGGAACTGGCTCATCAGTTCCACAATCCGACGGCAAAGCCAATCCCATTTCAGGAGTCCCTACGAGCGCTCGGGTTTGTGGATATCCTCCGCATCCCATGCGAACTGGTGCTGGCTCACATTTTACCTCAAGTTCGCGCGACGGAACTTCCCAAGCCGATAACGAACCCTCGATACGATGAAGGTGGGTTGGTGGTTCCAGATGTATCGATGTATGCAACGTCATCGACTGAGTCAAAAGGTCTTTTGAATTCCTCGATTCATCCAACTTCCAACTCCTTAGAAACATCGTTGGTCGAGTTTCTAGTGGATGAGCGGTTGATCAACGGGAAGCAGACCATGTTGATTGACTTGGACCGGTGCACGGGATGCGATGAATGTGTGAAAGCCTGCGCGAACACTCACCAAGGTACTCCTCGATTTGTCCGCAATGGAAAGCAATTTGGGCCTTTGCTTTTCGCGCATGCGTGCATGCACTGTGCTGATCCGGTGTGCATGATTGGTTGTCCAACCGGCGCAATTGCCCGCGATCAAGAGACGGGCGTGATCTCTATCAATTCAGAAACATGTATTGGATGCAAAACATGTTCCGAAAGCTGCCCATACGAAAACATCGTGATGATTCAAGTTCGCGATCAACGAGGGCGAGCTGTTGTCGACCGAAAAACACAATTGCCCATTTTGCAAGCGTCCAAGTGCGACATGTGCCACTCGCTAAAGACGGGCCCGTCCTGCCAAAATGCGTGCCCTCATGAAGCGTTGATCCGAATCGACACGAGCGAAACCGCATCGATGGAAGCTTGGTTAAGGAAGCGAGTCGCCTGATGCAAGCCATTACACCGACGCAAACACTTACACCGACGCATACACTGTCCTCTTCCGAGACAGTCCAGCGTCCTCCGGTGGCTGGCTTCCTGCGTGGCTACGCTACCATGTCGGCCAGAATTGGACGTCGGCTGTTACCCTGTTTGGTCGTGCTTACCGCCTTTCTCGTAATTCGCAGTATCCAAAACGATGCCGAAGCGAAGCTTAGAAACGAGGCGTTTGCCTCCGGATACTCCTTAGTAGCGACAAGCTTTCTTTTGTTATTGTTGGGAGTTCGAAAGAGGATCACGACACCTCGTTTTGGTTCAGCTGCGATATGGCAACGCACTCATCATTACTTGGGGATGTTCTGTCTTGGAGCCTATGTTCTTCATGCCGGGGTGATCACAACGGGCTGGTTAGAATCCATGTTGGCGATATCTTTTTGGGCAATTACCCTGAGCGGCTTGGTGAGTTGGTATATCAACCGAACGGCTCCGCGACTGTTGAGTGCAGCTGGTCCGCAGATCCTGAGACAGGATATTGCAGAACGCAAAAAACAAGTTGCTTCGCAAGCATATCGCATCGCGATCGAAGCTGCCGGACGAGCCGATTCGGCTACACTCGCAGACCACTACCAATCAACGCTGATTGCTTTCTTTGGATTCCATCGTGGACTTTTGTTTCGTATTCGGCCAACAGGATCGCACCGCCGTCGAATGCTTGCAGCGCTTGAAAACCTAGATCGCTATCTCGACGATCAAGGCAAAGTGCTTCGTCGACAAATGAGCTCGCTGGTTCAGGCAAAAGATGATCTGGATTTCCAATCTGCGATTCAGAATCGAATTCGTCTTTGGGCGAGTATTCACACATGGCTGTTAGGAGGGTTCGTGATTTTGACAATTGCGCATGTTTGGGTTGCCTATCAATTTTCGAGTCGTTGGTAAAGTATGCAAATGAACTACTATCGACTCCCTCGTTCCACCAACAAATGTGGCAAATCGGCAACGGGCCAGCCATGCTCGGCCGGCCCCATCCATGGACGATGTGGTTTACAGAGTTCGGGCTCGGATCAAGTCCCCTGCAAACCGATACGCACGTTGCATTGGTGGAACAATACCATTCGAATTGCATTTGCGTTGCTATGCCTGATCCTTGTCAGCTTTGCGTGGGGCAATATCTCGACCAGACGTATTGCCACGCCAGGCTCCTTGTCCGTGTCGCATGCTCAATTGTTGGTTGCCAAGAGCGGTGGCGCCGGTCCGAAGCTAGCCATCGATGCAAACAATCGATGCTCCGCCTGCCATCCCGGCCTGGATGCTCAGGATTCGAATGAAAGTGCGATCCATTTGGCGGCACATGATCCAAGCAGAAACACCAGCACCAACGACCAATCAGTGAAAATCACTCAGTCGCAGCTGTGCCTGAATTGCCATAAGGAAACCATGCCTGACTCGCAGTTTGGCTCGCCGCATGATCTGACAGGCACCGCCCTGGAACAGCTTGTGCAACGAGAAAATCGCAACGAAGGCAAAAGCCTATTCGCTCGACTGGTGGGGCATCAACCCATCGCTTGGGAATCAAGCTCCACCGAATGCGGGCAATGCCATCGTGAGCATCAGGGGGCATCCCATGATTTGCAGATCATGACATCGGAACGTTGCCAAGCTTGCCATCAGAAAGCCTTTGAATCGTTTTCGAGGGGGCATCCAGAGTTCCAACGCTATCCTGCCGCAGCAAACCGAAGAATTGCATTCGATCACAAACGACATCAAGACCTGCACTACACCAAAAAGTCTGCCGATTTCGATTGCAAGTCTTGTCATGTGCAAAGTGACCAAGTGGGAGCAGTCGGGCAAGTCTTTCGAAGCTTGCCCTTTGAGACAGCTTGCGCGTCGTGCCATGCTGAACCAACGAAATCAGCCGTTCAAGATGGATTGATCGTGATTCAATTGCCAAGCGTGAATCGAAAGCAGTTGAGCGAAGCAGGTTTGAACATTGGCGAATGGCCTGAACAAGCCAGCCAAATCAACGATGGTATGATACCGTTGCCAATGCGATGGCTTCTGCAAGCAGAGGTCGGTGGAGATCTGCTTCTCAATTCCCTGCCGCCAAGCGGTCGCTTGTCCGAAGTGGATATGACAGACCCTTCGCAGCGTCAGGCTCTCGCGAATCTTATTGGGGCTACCAAAAATCTAATGAGCAAGCTTGCAAACCAAGGGCAACCGGGTTTCCGAGAATCGATCGAAAAGCTCGTCACCGTTCCTTCGGCCTCCACCGCGAATTCTGTTGCGAGTTCTATAACTAGTTCCTTGCCAGGCAAGTCAAATCAACAACAATGGCTCGATCAGTTCGCCAGTGGAATTCCACCTGACATGTTTCGAGCGGCCATGTCCGAATGGTTTGTCCCCTCGCTGCGTACCCAGCCTGTGACGACCACGCCTTGGCCCAGCAATGGGCTTGGCAGCACCAACTCGGACCTGCCGGCAAGAGCAGCATCGGAAACAGCGAAAGTGTGGCTGTCGTCTCAGATCCAATCATCCGATGACGACTTGCTGGTCGCTCCATCGAAGAATAGCAATGCATCCGGAGATGATTTATTGCAGGGCGATAGTCTACTGGACGGCAACTTGCTAGACGGTAACGCACAGAACGGCGTCTCCCCCAAAGTTGGTAACAGTTCCAACTCTGGCACTTCTTCCAATCCAGCGTTTCGGGACACCAAGGCTTGGGATCAGCTAAGCTACGGCGGTTGGATGATCGATAGGCAACGTATGGCGGTTGTTTACGTTCCGAAGGGGCATGCCGATCCGTGGCTCTCGAGATGGATTGAACTGGAGAAAATCAATAATTCCAAAGTCGATTCGGTCACTGCAAATAGTTCTATGGGGCAGCAATGCAAGTCATGTCATCTGTTGGGAGACTTTTTACAAGAATTGAACAAACCAGCCATGCATGCAGAATCCAAAAACAGTGGCCAAAACTGGCAGGTCTCATTCCGACAGGCCAATGCGTCGAACCCCGTCGATGAACAGCTCCGTTCGGACAACGTGAAGTCCTTGTTCGACGCGTTGCAGGGGTCTCAATGTTGGCGAGGCGAACGTCGGGCTGCCAACGCATCGCCGATCACCAAGTTTGACCATACGCCTCATTTGAGCCTACCTTCCATCAACGATTGCCGATCTTGCCACCTTTTAACAGGATCGGACGGAATCGTTGGCACGGACAGCGGCAAGAGGCATGCCGATGAATTCATGCCGATGCAAAAAGCCCAATGCAGCAGCTGCCACACAGCGAATGCAGCGGGTGAGTCTTGTACCCAGTGCCACAATTATCACGTGGGGAATACCCATTGGCGATGATTTACCATATCGTCTTGGCACGTTGAATAAGTTATCATAAGAAAGTCCAGCGGCGGGGCAAAGCATCGAATGCTTTACGCAGGCTTTCCAATGCGACCAAAACCTTTTCGTGGTTTTAGGGTTTGTTGGATCGTAGGCTTGGCCTTGCCTGCCGTTTTTTCGCGGATTCCTTTTCGTATCAACATTGTCACGCTTCCCGACTCCATCTGAAAATGCTTCGATCGATCCCGATGTGGCGCTGATGCTTCGGGTGCAGGAGGACGATGCGCAAGCATTTGAGATGCTAATCAACCGGCACCAAGGCAAAATCCAACGATTTTTGCTGGGCTGGGTCAGCAACGCACAACAAGCTGAAGATCTGGCTCAGGACGTCTTTTTGCGAGTTTTCAAAGCTAGAAAAAACTATTTGCCGACCGCCAAGTTCACGACCTGGCTGTATCGCATTGCAAACAACGTGGCTTCCAACCATATCCGTGACAATGCGAATCGACGCGAGTATCAATTGTCCAGTCGTGAAAGCCAGTCAGGCTCGCGAGCATTGATCGAGAACATCGCTTTCGCACCGAGCGGATTTCAACCGACGCGGCAGATCGACAAATCAGAGCGGGCGACCATGATCATGCAGGCTTTGCAAGCCCTGGGAGAACGCCAAAAAACAGCCCTGATGCTAAGCAAATTTGAAAACATGAGCTACCAGGAGATTGCGGACACGATGGGACTCAGTGTCCAGGCGGTGAAATCGCTATTGAGTCGCGCACGAGTCAACTTAAAGACTTTGCTGGACCCCTACATGGCCGATGGCCAGACCCCGACAACAATCTTAGCGGATGACGACATCGATGCTTTGAGTGAACAGGACAAAGGAAAATGAACGCTCAAGATTTAGATGCGATCACCGAACAACTGACAGCCTACTTGGATGGCGAGCTATCCTCCGAAGAAGCCACTGCCATTGAGGCTCGACTGGTCGACGATGAATCGCTTCGGTTGCGGCTGGCGGATTTGCGAAAGTCCTACGATCTCTTGGATGAGCTTCCAGAAACTCCGTTTGATCAGCGTTTCACTCGGAGCACGTTGGAACTGGTTGTGAAAGAGCTTTCCAATTCCAAGGAATCGGTCGCTGTACCCAGCAGCAATCCATCCACGGTTGTATTCAAGACTCAAAAAGACTGGTGGGCATGGCCGCGCATTCTACTGACCCTTGGTGGATTGGTTTTCATTGGGCTTCTGCTTGGATTCTTGATTCGCTTCAATCAAATTCGCCAAGACATTCGCGACTTAGGCTTGATTGCGAACTTGCCTGGGTTGATGGACGTCAACGACGTCAACATCGCCGTCAGTTTAAGCAAAGAGACCGAAGCGATGGGCATTCTCAAAGAGCAACTCAAAGACAGACTTGTCCCGCCGATCCCTTCATCCATTTGGCAACGCAAAAACTGGATCGATAGTCTATCCCCGCTTCATTTTGCAAAACTCGATTCCGGCCGCGAAATACTGCGGAAGCTCGATAGGGATTCCTACAATCGATTTGCGTCCATGGAGACCAAAATCGAGCAATCGCCTGATAGTGATGCGGTGCAAGACGCGATCCATCTTACCGGACTGGTCATGGATAGTTTACCCAATACCAAGCGACTGGATCTTGATGCCATGAACCCAGAACAGCGTTTTCAGTTCTTGAAGGAGCAAGTCTACCTGTCGGCTGCGATGTACTACGCGGCTCGCTTGACATCGGAGGATACCAAGGCGTTAGATGAATGGGAGGATGCGTACTTTCACCCTGCGATCGCACGAGATTTACAGTCCCCTCGGGGGGTTGAAAAGCGAACTTTGTTGAGCATGCTTTGGTTTCGACGTTCCGTTGAAAACGGATATGAATTGATGGATCAAGAAGATGTCGTTGCAGCGCTGCTCCCCAATCTCTCGAGAACAGGCCGCGAGCTGCTCGAAGGTGTTGGACGACGCGATCAATTAGGAGTGCTTATCACATGGCTTGCACCCAATCGAGTCGCAAGTTCCAAGTCGATCATCGAGGAATACGATCGAATTCCACGCGAAGCGCGCGAGAGAATTGACCTGAACGACCCCCAGCAAACCCGTCGGCAAGTTGAAGAAATTCTGAGAAGACCGAATAATCGCGGGAAGCGGCCTTAGTCAAGATTCCTTCTCTGTTGAACCGCTGACGCTAGCCAAATGGCACTCACTTTGTAGTTTGCGCAAGCAAATTACTGAGCCGCGGTACGAATTCCCTGCGAAAAACCTATCGCAGCTATTTCCCGCAAAAGTGGGAAACATGCCAGACTGGCCCGAAAATTCAAGCGGCTGGTTCCACGCTCAATCGCGGTCCGGACAAATAAAATTGTCCATTTCTAAAAATGGTTGTCGTGTTGCGTTCGTTTTTTGCGTTTTCCTAAGTAGAGACTTCGTGGATGCGCTCGGAAAAACTCAATCTCCCAGAACAACTTATGCTTGTTTTGCCAACAACTCACCATCGCCTACAATCAAGTGTTCGATTTTCCAATTCGGCGAATGTACGATTCAAATTCGATATGGATGTAGTTCACGATGAATTAGGGCTCAGACTGGTTCGAATTGGGGAAGAAAGTCCTCTACGTGTTCTTGCGGCGATCGAACCTATGTTGGTAGGGGTCGCCGAGGTCGGTGATTCGATTGTTGCCATCAACGGCGTCTCAGCGAAAGAAGCCTATACCATGTTCGACCAATGGGAAGATTCTGATCGTTATGAGATTGCGATTTTTGATCACCGAACTCGACGTACGGTTCTTTGGAATCTGAATGCAAGTAATCCCATACCTTGCTTTCCGGTTGGCCATATCTAAGCGCAATTTCTCAAAATTCAGCTAGAATCAAGACATCTTGGTTTTTTATTCCTTAGCTGAGCGTGAGTTGAAGTGTCTCTTGATTTTGAGGTAATCGGCCCCTATCGCGTTATCCGTGTTCTAGGCCAAGGGGGAATGGGGACCGTTTATGAAGCGGTCCATGCAAAGAGCAAAGATCCCGTGGCTGTGAAAGTCATTGCCGCAAACCTAGCTCAGCATCAGCGGTTCCGACGACGATTTGACGCGGAGATCCAAACGCTCATCAAACTAAAGCACCCGAATATCGTACAGCTCATTGGATTTGGCGAAGAAAAGGGACTTCTTTTTTATTCCATGGAATACGTGGATGGCGAGAACCTGCAACAGGAACTGCGGCGTTCGAAAACCCTGCCATGGGAACGGGTCGTCGACCTTGCCATCGACGTTTGCTCCGCCTTAAAGCATGCTCATGATTTCGGTGTCATCCACCGGGACCTGAAGCCAGCAAACCTGATGATCAATTCTCAGGGGAAACTCAAGCTGACGGACTTTGGAATCGCACGCCTGTTCGGCGCATCGGAAGTGACTGTCGAAGGCTCTGTTCTTGGGACGGCAGATTACATGTCACCAGAACAAGCCGAAGGAAAAACGGTATCGCTACGAAGCGATTTGTATTCGTTGGGTTGTATCTGCTACACGGCACTTACTGGCCGCCCTCCGTTCATGGGCAAGAACATTCCTGAAATTCTCTTTAACGTGCGATACGGGACGCTTACCCCGCTCTCCACCTTGGCACCCCAAGTTCCGAAAGAACTTTGTGGGTTGATTGAAGAGATGCTTCGCAAGGAACCTTCGATGCGTCCCCCGACCGGTTTGGTCGTAGGCAATCGCTTGCAGTCGCTTCGCGCTGGGCTCACCAAACGCGCCAAGGACTTGGCGGCAGATAAGACCGAGGTAGGTAACCTGAAAGAACTTACGAGTATCGATCTTCGTGATGATACGGAATTAGCGTCCGCACTTCCGTCCATGACGCCATCCGACGCTACGGTGGTCCTGTCAGACAAGAACAAAACCAGACCAAGCGAGTCTTTCAAGAAGCAGCCCGATTCCAAATCCGACGGTGATCATTCCGAGGAACAAGCCAAAACGAAGTCGGCGACCTCCCCTTCGATTTCTCATTCGGTGGCAGGCCCTCAAGATCTGACACGCATCGCCCTCTCGAACTCGGAATTCGAACTTAGCGATCCACCCAGCGGATTAGACTTAACAGCCAAGACGAACTTCACGGAGGTGGGCGAAAGTGATCGTCGACGTTCGAGCATCGTCATCGCCGATACCGAATCGGCAACTGCTTGGAACCAATGGCTCAGCGTTGCCGGGCTCATCGGTGTGCTAGTTCTATGCGCGGGAATCATCTTTTGGTTCACTCGTCCACCCTCGGCAGATTCCTTGTACCTCGAGATTTCGCAGGCAATGAATTCAGCAGAGGACTCACAAATTCTGGATGCTGAACCGATAGCCGAAAGCTTCCAAACCCTCTATCCAAGCGATCCAAGGAATGCAGAGGTTGCAGTTCTCTTGGAGGAGATCGAATCGCTTCAAACCATCAAGCAATTGCAACGTAAGGCCAGAAGGGGGGGAACCGATCTGCTAGATCCTGTCGAGCAAGCTTTTTTGGAGTGCGTCAAGTATCAGGAAATTGACTCGGAGATAGCCAAACGCAAACTACGAGCCATGGCGACCGTGTTTCGCGGAAGCGAAAATCTAACCGCAAAGCAGCGAATTTTTGTTGATCAAGCAAGTCGGTTAGCCGAACATTTGGAAGCCGAATCCAAACCCTCTCGAAACCCAGCCATAGAATCCATCAATGAGCAAATGATATGGGCCGAGGCCAATCTTCCGGCGAGCACACGGGCCGAATGGTTGCGAGGGCTGATCGAACTGTTCGAGGAAAAGCCATGGGCTCGCGAGCTGATTGAATCCGCCAAGCGAAAACTCGAAGCAATCGAGTAAGACGATTTTTTCACGGTTCGGATGTCAGGGGTGCCATGTTGGTTGGACTGTCCAAACCAGTTGGCCGGTGAAGCAGGGAATCAAAAT
Source organism: Pirellula sp. (assembly GCA_044359895.1). Classification (GTDB taxonomy): domain Bacteria; phylum Planctomycetota; class Planctomycetia; order Pirellulales; family Pirellulaceae; genus JBKCUI01. Next base: position 25,424 of record JBIKLJ010000002.1, on the reverse strand, counting down.
CGTCTTCGGATAGCACGGGCACTCCCAGGCTACGTGCCTTTTCCAGCTTGCTACCTGCATCTTCACCAGCGATCAAAAAGTCTGTCTTTTTCGAAACACTGCTCGCAGCTCGCCCACCTTTTTGCACAATCAGCTTTTCGACCTCATCGCGAGAGTACTTGCGGAGCGCGCCGGTAACCACGATCGTCTTGTTGGCGAAAACCCCGGAGGAATCGATGGCATCTTCGGGAGACGTTTTCAGTAACACACCATTTTCACGCAGCTGGCGAATCAGTTCGGCTCCTTCGTCGCTCCGAACGAACGAGATGACGCTTTGCGCGATCGTGGGGCCTATCTCATCGATCTGCCCGACCGTTTCGATATCGGCCGAAACAAGTGCATCGATATCGCCGAAAGTCCGCGCCAACACCAATGCAACGCGTTGTCCCACATGCCGAATCGAAATCGCATTGAGCACTCGCGTCAGGCCGCGACTCTTACTCGCTTCAATGCCTTGAAGCAAATTCTCTGCTAACTTTTTCCCCATGCGATCCAGCGACATGAGCTTGTCGAGTGTCAGCGAATACAAGTCGCCGAACGATTGGACCATCCCACTATCCACCAACTGGTTGACGAGCTTTTCGCCAAGCCCTTCGATATCCATGCAATCACGAGTTGCAAAGTATCTTAACCGTTGTCGCCACTGAGCCGGACACTCCTTCGAAACACAGCGAATGTAAACACCATCGTTGTCGCGTTGAAGAAGATTGTCGCATTCAGGGCAATGCGAGGGAAATTGATACTTGGGAAGATCGGTTGTCCGTCGATGCTTTTCAACACGAACAATGTGCGGGATGATCTTTCCGGCTTTTTCCACGACGACCCAATCGCCGATGCGGATATCTTTGCGCTCGATTTCATCGTGATTGTGCAACGAGACACGACTGACCGTCGTTCCCGCCAACTCCACCGGTTGTAGCTCGCCTACTGGAGTCACAGTTCCCGTTTTCCCAACCTGAGTTTTAATATCCAAGAGGATGGTTTCCGCTTCGTATTTCTCAATCTTGTAGGCAATGATCCAGCGTGGGCATTTTGATGTGCTTCCCAAAGTCTCTCGCTGCTCGATCGAATTGACTTTGATCACCAATCCATCCACCTCAAAGTCCAATTCATGAAGTGTTTCTACCAATCGATTGCAATGCGCGATGGCTTGCTCCTTATCGCCAAAGCATTTCACCCCGGGGGTCGTCGGTACCCCGAATTCCTGAACCTTGGACAGAAAATCCATGTGGGTGCGGAATGACAAGCCGTCACAAAACCCAATCCCGTGACCAAAGTAACGTAGTCTCCGCTGAGAACAAATTTTGGAATCGAGCAATCGAATGGAACCCGCGGTTACGTTACGAGTATTCTTAAACTCGGACTCGCCGGCTTTGGCTCGCTGTTCATTGAGCCCTACGAGATCCGCATTGGTCATGTAAACTTCACCCCGTATTTCAAGTACTCTTGGTATCGAGGCCCCCAGGAGTCGCAATGGAAGTCCCTTCAGGGTGCGGATGTTATGGGTAATGTCGTCTCCAACTTCGCCGTTGCCTCGTGTTACCGCTTGCACCAACACACCATCTTCGTAAACGATCGAAGCGGCTACGCCATCCACCTTCAGTTCAACAACCCATTCCAGCTTCTCGTTGGGCAAGAGCTTTTCAATGCGAGTAAAGAAATCGCGGAGCTCTTGTTCGGTGTACGTATTCTCAATCGACAACATGGGAATACGATGCGTGACTTGGACGAGCCCATCTAAAGGGGCATCGCCGATTCGCTTCGTAGGGCTGTCTTTGCTCGCGAGATTCGGAAACGCAAACTCCAGATCCTCCAGTTCACGCAATTTCCGATCGTATTCAAGATCCGTAACGGTGGGTTTTGCGAGGGTATAGTATTCGTGATCAAACCTTTGGATCTCGCTCACTAATCGAGCGATGCGGGCTGCTACGGTCTCTCCGTTCGAATCGTCTGCCATGGATCTGTTTCTTTGTGCTAGAGGGATGCTTGCGAGTCGGTGTCCAGAACGAAACGATAGCCAGCATCGCGAAGGGTCAGAAAGTGTTTTGGTTTCGCAGGATCGATTTCAAAAATTTTACGAAGCCGCAGCATGAACTGGTCAACGCTGCGTGTTTGCATCTCACCGCTCATGTCCCACACCTCGGCAAGCAATTCCTGCCGGCTGATTACTCGTCCTTGATTTTCAAGAAAGTATCGCAAAAGCTGTAGCTCTTTATGAGTCATTTTCACTTCGCGATCCTCCACACGAACTTCGTAGGTCTCAAAGTTGATGGAAGCTCTTCCGAAGTCAATTTGGTTGATTTTAACGGGGGCAACTACCGGCGCAGGCTGCACCTGAGTATGCAGCTTCAATAAGTTTTTCACACGTGCAAGAAGCTCATCCAAATCAAAAGGCTTGTTTAGGTATTGGTTGGCGCCGCAATCAAAACCTCGGGCCCGATCTTCTGGCAAGCTGCGAGCGCTCAGGATTAAGATCGGAAGAAAAATCCCCTGCTCCCGCAAGGTTTGGCAAACTGCATATCCGCTCATTCCCGGTAGCATCAGGTCCAAAATCATCATGTCGAAGGCGTAATGATCGGCTTCAATAAGCCGAACGGCGGTCGGTCCGTCTTCCACCCAGGTCACGCGATACCCTTCCGCTTCCAGGTTGTACTTAACCCCCATGGCCAAGTGCTTTTCATCTTCAACGATGAGGACGTGCTTTCGAGCTCGTATCGACATGGGTTATTCGCCAAAAGGACTCGTGTTGTCAATTTCCGAAACGCTTTGCTGCGTATTGTTATCATCGTTAGGTCGATTTCTAGATAGAGGAAGCATGACTTCGAATCGTGCCCCCGATTTCTTGGGAATATCAAGCACACGAATCGTGCCCCGAAGCCGTCGAACGATCGATCGAACCAGAAACAATCCAAGACCTGTCCCGGGCTTGGTCCGTTCAAGCTCGTCACCAATCCGATAGAAACGCCGAAAAATCTGGCGGCGAAGATGCCGTGGTACGCCAGCTCCATTATCCGAAATCAACCATCGTGAGTTAAGAGTTTCTGAATCCACTTCTACGACGATGTCAATTTCAGGAGGGCTGCCAGCGTACTTGATAGCATTGTCGATGAGATTCCGAGCCAGAACTTCAATATCAATTCTTTTGGCCCACACATCCAGCTCCGGGCATTCTAAACGAATCGACTCAGGTGCCACGTGATGTTGCACTACCAATTTCTCGATACAACCCTTGAGAGTTTTATCGATCGGGATCCAGGCTTCTTGTTCCGGTTCGTTGGAATCTTGCTGAAGCCGAGCGACATCCAGCAATTGCGTAATCAACTGATCCAGCCGGTCCACATCCTCGAGCATCGAGCGATAGAATTCGTTCCGCTGGCTCTCGTTCATGTTGCGTCTTCCCAGCGTTTGCAGGTACAGCTTCAGCGAGGCAATCGGGCTCTTCAGTTCATGGGTCACAGCGTCGATGAAATTACTTTGTCGTCGATTCAAATTGATCTGCTGGATGCTCCAAACCAAGTACAAAATGACGCCCGAAAGCACGACACCAAACATGATCGAGCCAACGCTGAGAAGAGTCCAGTTCGCGCCGAAGATAGTGATGAGAATCCAACCAACCGACAACACCACCAAAAGAACAATCATGACAATGGCCAGGAAGATTGGCCATTTCAAGCTTTTGCGTTCAAACACGATCGTTCGACCTCTAAGGGAATAGTTTAGGCCAATCCTTTAACGCGAGACGGCACCAGGATGCTCCCCCCACCCGCTAGCGGGGATTTCCCAGGGAGTCTGCTCAGCGAGTTCGCCGAATACAATTGGAGTTCCAGGATCCATCCCGGCTAAGTAACGTATCGATTTTGCGACGATTTATAAACTGAAGTTCAAAGATTTCCAAAAAAACGCGGTTCGAACTACTTTCGACCCTGACTCGGGCCGCATCGCTTGTTTAGAATGGGCTTTAGAACCAACCTAGAGCCGATGAACCAACCTAGAGCCGATTGAGTGGCGCATGATTCGCCATTAGTTCTTGAAGGATTCGAAATTATGACGCCAGAAACTGGAAAAATACAATTTTCGCGGCAGATTTGGCAAGCTGCATCGGAGCATGCCTACCTCTGTTTGGTCCGCCGGGACTTTTGTCCAGAACAATCGCACACCGAGAATCTGCGGTGCATGCACTTGGTTGAGGAAACAGAAGCACATTTCGGTAGACAACTCTGGTTCTTCGAGGCCTTTGGCGTCGATACCTTTGGCCGACGGCACGTGCTATATGGGATGCTGGAATTTTCGATTCAGTACGGGCTTCTAGAGACATCCCAAACGGCCATGTTTGAGGAAAACGAAGCACGCAGCAACTTCCTCGCAAGAGAATTGTCGGGCTCCAAAAAGTTTGCTTATAGCTACCCATCGACCAAATTTTGGGTCTATGCCGCCTGGACCAGCATAGCTGTTTTGGGCGCCATTTGGGTCTCAGCACTTGCCAATTATTTGACGCGTCCGGAGCCCAAAGACAGCAAGGACCCGCCCATGAATCAGGTTACGTATTTCAACAATGAAAAGAGCTGATCCGCTTTTTTCGGTTTGGTGACCGGATTCATGCTTAGGCGAACGTCTTGGAACAGTTCGCTTCATCCGGACAGTTGTTATTTCGCCGCTTCTCTTTGAATCGACGACGCTTAGCTGTGTGCCCAAAGTTCACACAGCCGTATAGCGTGCTTTGCGGCTAATTGCATTTGATGGAGCGATGCAAATTCTCGAACACTATGGATGTTGTATTGCCCCACCGACAAGTTGGGTGTTGGCAGACCAAGCTCGCTCATCAATGCTCCGTCGGTTCCGCCACGGATGGAATCACGACGGCATGGAATGCCAAGATCGCGGTAAGCCCGTTCTGCCAGCTCAATAGTTTTCGGAGCTTGTCGCAAAATATCCGCCATGTTGCGATACTGTCTTGTGATCTCAACGTGAGCCTCAAGGCCTGGTGTTTCCTTCACAACCTGGCTTGCTGTTGCACGAAGCAAGTCAGCGTACTGCTGAAGTTTGGAAGTATCGAAATCGCGAAGAATGAACTGGATCACCGTTTCGCTTACTCCGCCATGGATTGTGTAGGGATGGATGAACCCTAGTCGGTCCGAGGTGGTTTCTGGGGTCAAGGTTTGCGACGGTAGCTTCGAAAGAAATTCTGCTGCTGCTCGCACCGAGTTGATCATCTTGCCTTTCGCAACCGAAGGATGAGAATTGCGGCCGCGGAACGTAACGGTGGCTCCGTCCGCTGAAAAGGTCTCAACGTCAACGGTTCCGGCTCCACCGCCATCTAGCGTGTATCCAAAGTCGGCGTCTGCAGTCTTCAAGTTAAAGTGTCGAGTCCCCTTGCCGATCTCCTCATCGCACGTGAACAGAATCCGAATGGGCCCGTGTTGAATCTGTGGGTTTCCTAACCAAGTCTCAGCGCATTGCATGATGGCAGCAACGCCAGCTTTATCGTCGGCACCCAGCAACGTCGTTCCGTCTGTCGTGATGAGGGTATGACCGATCAAGTCCGCGAGTTCAGGAGTCGACTCAAGATCGATCATCTCACCTGTTTTCAGAACAATGGGATGGCCATCGTAGTTGGAAAGTACTTGAGGTTGGCAATTGTCGCCGGGTGCTTCTGGAGAAGTATCCAAGTGAGCATTCAGCAAGATCGTTGGACAGGAGGAGGAAACATTCGAAGGGATAGTGCCCCAAACCAGGCCATTTTGATCTTGGTGCGCATCGGCAACGCCCATTTCCAGCAATTGGTCTGCAAGAAGTCGCCCCAGCGTTAGCTGACCGGGTGAGCTGGGGTACTGTTCGCTTTCGGGATTAGCTGCCGTTCCAATGCGAACGTACTGAAGAAATCGCTCGAGAAGACGATCCGCTGCGATTGCCGTGGGTTGCATATCAAATCCGTTTGATGGTTTTTCAAAGTGGTACAGGGTTGGAAGCGAACTAGTGTCTTGTCGATCGCAAGCAAAGAAAACCAAGCACGACCGAGGTGATTCCGAAAATGCACCACTGGGTAACGCTCATGTGTTCAACACTATAGCAAATGCCTTTGACGATGTCAGAAAGGAAATTCGTGATGGTTTGCATGGTGAAAATCTACTCGGTCAAATACGCCCCAAAATCCCAGAAGGTACCGGGGGGAGGAAATACAGTCTCGAGAAACAGTAGGTCGCGGGCCAGAACGCAGTCCCAAAAACGCGGAACCTAGCGCTAAAAAGGCGGGAAAACCCCGGGTTCCGAGTATCAAAAATGCTGATTTTGAGCAATAAGCGGGTGAAGCAGGGGCATCACGCCATGGAATCCCAAGGAAATAGCGGTCAGAAGGACAACAGTCCTTGCAGCGCTTGGAACCAGGGATATAATCCGTCCCAGCGAAGGGGTCGTAGCTCAATTGGTTAGAGCACCGGACTGTCGATCCGGAGGTTGCGGGTTCGAGCCCCGTCGACCTCGCTTATAAAAACCCTGGTTTTCCTTGTGAATCCCAGGGTTTTTTCGTTTTCCGTCGCAAAGTTCTGCGATCGAGATTCAGTCACAAAAGGACACAAAAAGCCCCTTGCGGCCACAATTGAGTGCAACATTAGGTGCAACTTTGGAGGCCGTCGAAAGTGGGTGTTTGGATAACAATGGAAGCATAATTGGTTCCAAGGTTTGGCTGTCTGGCTCATGGAAGTTCTCCCGAATTTGGATCGGAGCTTTTGTTCCGGCTGGGGGCACCGTGATTGGGAAGTTTCTCAACGCTACCGCCTAGGTCAAGTTGGTCTGAATGCGTGTAGGTGTTCGCAGTCAATTCAGGGCTACTATGCCTCATTAGCTCCTGGACAATCCGCTGCGAAATATTGCTTGCCTGAAGCCAAGTGCAGTAGGTATGTCGAAAAGCATGGACGTTGACGGTCCTTCCTCGCTCATCCTTTTTTGCAATTCCAGCAGCGATGAGATCTCTGTCCAGGATTCGAACTAACTGTTTCGGCACTGTGAGTAAATTCGAGTCCCGAGTCTTGCCATTGCTCGGGGTGGTTTCCAACTTTCGCATTTTGATCCATTCACGAATTTCGTCGCAAACGAAGCTTGGCAGAGTGAACGTGAAGGATTTGCGGTTCTTTGCATTTTGCGATCGGAGCACTATGAGCAATTGTTGCTCTTTTTCGACAATGTCGCTTAATCGGATGGACCGAAGTTCATTCAGTCGCATTCCCGAGTACGTAAAAATCGTGTAGGTCAATTTACGCTCCAGGCCGTCACGCTGAAGCTCGCTCAATAACTTGGGATTACTTGCAAGCTTTTGTTTCCCGCGCACGAAGCACTCTTCAAAATTTTGCTGAGTAAGTGCGGCTTTTGTCCATGTGTTGCGTCGTCGAGATTTCGTCTCAACGCGTTTGCTGAGCGTCTCGCGACCATGTTCAGCTATAGGTCGCCTACTAGTTATGTCGATCAACTTCTGAAACTCTTCTTTTGTGAATGCTCGTCGTTTCTCTTGCTGATCATCTGGGGATTTTCGGTAAGCGAGATGTTGCAGCGGGTCGCGAGTCAGATATCCAGATTGCACGCAGAACTTAGTAAACTGCTTCGCTTGCTTCAAATACGAATTGACTGTTTTCGCTGATAGATGTTTTTGGGACGCTTTGTTCATCCATTCGACTATTCGATTGGCATCGATATCGCTCAGAATTTTCATGTCTGCTTCGGTGAAGAGACACTTCAAAAGTCTAAGCTGATCATCGACGTATCGATCAGAGTTTCCTATTGCTTCTGAGGATGCCAAAAACTCCTCAACGGCGGTGGTTAGCCTCACGGTCTCTGCGGATGTTTGGCGAAGATGAAGGCGTCCATTCATCCTGGGAATACAATTCGCCAATGGTACACTCACAGTGTGCAGCAAGTTCACGAGGGCAACTCACGCCCTTTTCGCGTGCACCAAGCAGAACCAAATTTGCAGCAGCTAGTGAATCACTCCCCGCCTTATGATGCTCCAATGAGATTCCGTGGACTTCGGCAAGGAATCCAAGAGAATAGGAGGTCAATTGCGGCCACAGCATTCTAGAAAGTTGGAGGCTACAAAGGTAACTGATTTGGGGAATTGGAATCGCAACAGCATGGAGAGAGTGCCTGAGAACACTAATGTCGAATGAGGCATTGTGTGCAATTACCAATTGGTTTTCGAAATATGCGGAAAGCTCTGGCCATAGTTGGTCAATGGTGGGACTGTCGGCAACATCGCTCGGTGTGATCCCATGAACGCGAGTGTTCCAATGTGAGAACCTCATTTCAAATGGTCGAATGAGTTTGTCCACGGTTTCGCATACAACCCCATTACGCACCCTGGTAATGCCAATGGCACATGCACTGTTCCGCCGTTCATTCGCGGTTTCAAAATCAACAACAACGAAATCCATCGGGCATCCTGTCGGGCTTTGGAGAGCAATTCAACAGAACAACTGTAGCAAGACTCAATAGCGTTGCTAGCCAATCACTTAACGTAGTGATTCAACAAAATAACAGGTTCATGATAGGCGGGAGGGATGTTCAGTGGAAAGAATCGCCAGGGAATCGGTGTTGCGATCCCCTGGGTAGGCGTTTGTTCTCTAGTTTCTTCCCATTGCTCCCGTTGAAATCCATCCATGGTCTGTTGGAGTTGGCCGGCCTCGGAGGCAACTAGTCGGTAAAGTGCGGAGGTGTTCATTTCATTCGAAGACTCGAAGAGAGAACTGTTGTTGAACCAGACCACTATTTGAGCAAGGGACAAGTCTTCGCGTTCTTATATCGTTGGAAACTTTTCGACCCCGTCATTCTGCCCTCTGGGCAACCGGCAATAAGACTTTGGAATTGGTGCGATCCGAAAGTCCCGATTGGTTCACTTTGGAAGGAGCTTTTAGGACCGGATATAAGGACAAGTGAAATACATAGAGTTCAATTCGCTGAATCTGATTTGGGAAGAGCTTACTATCTCGTAGGGTACTGCCCTATTGATGAAAGTAAACTATCGTCCGCATATGCGTTTTCAAGACGCTACTTTTGCCGGGAACGGACAATACGCCGGAGGCCAAAGCAATGCAGAAAGGTCTAGATACAAAGGAGCGAATCAATTTTGAAAAACAAGCCGAACAGCAAACCATGAAGAATCTGAATCTGCAAAAAGACGTTTCTGTTGTTCGGGAATATCATAGGCACGATCCTCAGATACGGGACGATCCTACACTGGTCACTTTTCTATAAGAAGTGGATTATGAAGCTAGGCTCTATCAACTACCTCTTTTCGGATGCAGTAGCCTTGAACTTTTCCAGATGGCGTCTTCTGTCACCGAACACTTAATCCCAAACACCCTCAACAACAATCATCAACCTATTTTGATAATCCTTCGGCATTACTGTAATCAACTCTCCGAGCAAGATCGTTTGCTTCTCCAGCCGAAATTTTCTAATCCTCTTCGCGGCTGGCTCAACAATTTCCGACATCGATTTTGCTTCGTCCCTGTCTAACCCCAAATAGTTGACCACCTCATTGCTAAGCAAAACCTTCATGTCTTCAACCAGCAGACTCCTTTGTAGCCCCTGAACAATGGCTGCCCTTTGCGATTTCGACAGTATCCTATTGAGCTCGCTTGAAATCTTGGCTGCATTGTCCACTGGACTTAGCAATTCTTTGTCTTCCAGAGATGCAATTTCGACTTGCTGTGGATGCGAAAGCTTCAAGTCTTCATCCAGAACTAACATATTCGCAAATGAAAGCTGCATCTTTGGTCCTGTTCCAGGCAATGCCTGGATTTGGTCCCAAGAGAAATCACTACGGGGCAATGATCCAAAGTCCCTCCCAAACATAGCCCACAATCGACTTGATCTATCCTTCGAAAATCCCTGAGATATTGACTTCAAGCAATCCATGATCTGATTGTCCACAGCTGTTCGGATTTCTTTATTCTTGGAAAAGGCTTGGACCCTAAGTTCGTCGAATTGCTTTTGCGACATTCCGAGTTCCAAAAGAAGACTTGCACTACGATTGAATAGTCCGATTGGAGAGCTATACCTCTCTCTAAGAATACTTACCCGCCTTAAATCTAACTGCCGAGGATCTAGAATCCCTGACAGTCTCTCGCTAACCAGCCGTTCCTTCAGTTTCTTTAGCTCAAGTTCGTTTTTGGGGCCAACCTTTCTAATCAATTCATCAATTTCTTTACCAGATCGCAGCTCTCGAAGTTTTTCTAAGTCAGACGGATTGATATCCAGCAATTTGTGCCATTTCTCGTTCTCCGTAATATCAATCAACGCTCGGCTTCCCTCAAAGGAAGAAAGCACGGACGGGAAAGCAAAGGAACTTAAGTCAGGTGCCGAATCTTGAGCTGTCAGCTCACTAAACGAAAGAAAAAGACAACAAAAAACGCACATTTTCACACGCGTTATCCAGCTATAGACCGGAACTTGTTTCGAATTCATTCCGCCAAATATTCGCATTATCACCAAGCAATCCATGGTGGGAAACTCCAGGTGACAACTGACGAAAAGTTGGAATAGAATAAGATGTTCCGAGATTCAGGAGGTGGGTTGAGAATTTGAGGTGTAATGATATGCTTGTAGCTATTAGCCGAGTTTGGGATAGTGAATGCAGCTATTGAAAGAGTTCCGCCCGGATTGCCACTGCTCGGATACGAACCCTGCTCATCTACAGGTGCTGACGTCCAGGATTTCCTGGTTAAGTACCATACAACCGGCGGGACTTCTTCTAAGCTGCAGAAGAAAAACTCGTCGAATGCCACTTCAGTTGGATTGACAAAGGAAGGACCTCCCTTAACCCATGAACTGATTGTCTTTGTTTTTTCGGTTGTATTTAGACCTTGTGTATTTCGAGTGAAAATCGACGCATGCAACCTCGCAAAACCGAGAATGACTCTATTTGTCCATTGTCGTTTACTGCAACATCATAGGAGATTCCGATTGTCGAAACCGTGTCTCCGTAATATGTTTCAGTTGGTACAATCCGGGAGGTGCCTAATCTTCTTGCTTCGAAACCTGCCATTGATTTACTGACCCATACCCCATTTACCCACGCAGCGGTAGTTCGAAAACAGTTTCGGACCGAAACCGTCGTGCCTTCAATTGTAGTAGAGTTTTCCTCCCACCGGTACTGGACTAAGCCGACACCGGTAACAACATAAGTTGCCACTAAACCGTCTTTCAAATTCCCAGTGATTTGCAGTTCCGAATTCGCAATCATCTTCGTTGGTGGTATGTCGCTAGGACGTTGGAAAGGCAGGTTTGGTGGCCAAAAGACAGCCGTCCATGGCGTTCCACCGCTACCTGATCCACCGCTACCTGATCCACCGCTACCTGGTCCACCGCTACCTGTAGTTTGTGCTTGTGACAACTGGCACAAAAAGAAAGCCAAGACCATTCCCTTAACTAATGAACCAAAAACTTTCATAATTACGTCCAACACGCTAAGATTTCCTGGGTGATGCAGAACCTCAATGTTGGTCGAATTTATCAACGAACCGTATTGTTTACAAGGTGGTGCATTTTGGAATTGCATTCCGAACTTGCTGGGAGCAAGCTTGAATCATTCCGATTCTTCGCGACTCCCGTGTTTTACTACAAACATGGCAAATGAATTAACAACGCTCGCGACGTGAGCAGCAGTATGGTTTGCTGCTACTACGTTAAAAAAGAACAGCAAGACCTGTTGGGCTTTGGCACTCCGTGCTTAGTTAACTCGACGATCATCGCTTTGAAAAACAGCAGAACATTCCTCGAGGAAATACCAAAGAAATTGGCTTCTGTGATCATTTTCTTCTTGATCTCATTATCCGGACTTCCTCTGACTTCGAGACGCAATAATCTGGGCTCCTGAACCACGAATTCTCATTTGTGCGAGTGCCGGACTCACACCATATTCGACAACGACGGTTGCGATCGGCATGTTGTTTCGAACGATCCATAGGGCGGCTGCTTTTGGGATTAACAAACATGGCCCCATCCATTTCGCTTCTTCGTCAAGAATCGGATCATCCTCGAACATTTTTGTTGCTGGATGTCCAAGTACTGCATGACTCAGTTCATGAGCTATGTCGGAAGCTTGACGCGTTTTCGCATTCCCGTCATTGTAAATAATCTTTCGTCTGCAATGGTGTCTGCCAAAGAAAAGCGTGACAGCAGAAAATGCGTCGGCTCCTTGCCGCAACAAGAATTCGATATCGCTCTTTGCATGACATTGGAATTCCGATAGGGGGTGAACTGGAATTTCGAGATGAGCAGCAAGCTTCCATGGGCTTATAGGGGAGTGGGGGGGAAGCTTTAGTTCCCTCCGAAATTCACTAGCATGATATTCTGCCTCTGTCTTGAATCCACGCCTGAGACTCATTGCGGTTCATCCTTGGCTAATTGCCCGTACAAAGCGAACAAAGTTGCTTCAATAGCTTTTTTTGCTTCTAAACTTAGTTTCTTGTCCTTACGAAACTGAGCACTAACAGCAACGAGAGTGTCTTGGTTCTTCTTGGAATTGTCCTCAGCAAAGCCCATGTAGTCGTCTGTTGATAGATTCGCCCACGTTGCCAGTGCAGCAAGGCTGTCAACATCTGGCCTTCTCCCTTGGGCCATTCGCGTAAGGGTCGATGCACTTACGTCCGTCGCTTCCGCGACATCCTTCCAAGTCATTTTCTTAGCGGTTCGAACCGCATCAAGTGCGACATAGAAACCACTTGCGTCAAATCTATCAGTTGCCAAAATTTCTCTCCGGCAATCGATTGCCATATTGCAATTTCGAGTGAGTCGGTTATAAACGGGCCGATTGTCGGTCGGCAACCGAAAGTCTACTTGGCAATTAGCACTCCGTCAATCGAGGTAATCTTCATGCACGAATACTCTGTCAAAGGCCAAAGACAACCGCAAATAGGGATGCTCTGAGCTTCATCTCCACCAACATTTCCGAGACTTGACTAGCTGTGCGTCGGAGCAATCTCATGATCGACTTGCTTCATCGCAGTTACTTTAACATCATAGACATCGCCAGAGTGCAACTGCAGTGCAATCGCTTTATTAGAGCGGTCTCTCCGGAACGCGAAGGACCGGTGATGAGGGTGTTCCAGCCGGAGAAATCACGATTAACCCGTATGCCGAAGAGCATATTTTTTAGGTGTTCAACGATTTCTTCATTCCCAGTGATGTCGTCCCAACAACGTGGTTGAAATCGTTCGAAATCAAAGTTGGTTTGTTTTGCTGTACTGATCGAGATGGTCATATTATTCGTTTCAAATAGGAGTTTGTTTGCTGACGTAGGTTAAACTGGATACATGGTCGAAATAGCTGTTGGTACACGATTAGCTCATAGGCGGGGCTCCTTTCGATTAAATTGATCGAAGATTGCATCGTCACAATCGACATCGGCTCGCAAGTTCTTTGGCGGGAACACTTTAGGCGATGACGGTTCTGGTGACGGTGACGATCGTCATCCTTTAGGCACCCAAGGATCGACTGAACTTGCATTCGCTTTGTTTTCCGGTCAAGGATTAGCTCCCTACGCCCCCGATCAGTACACACTTCAAAAGATTTGGCAAAAGAACGAAGAAAGGCTTAAGAACTAGCACAGTCGCAAAGTGATAGAAAGAGAAGGGAGGTATCGTAAAGGGAGAACTCCTAAGGGCAAATTTACTCTTGTAAATGAATGAATGTTTTCAATCGGTTGGCAGTTCACGACCGATTTTTTGACCAATTCAAAGCTGTGTGACTTGACGTACTATTTTGGGTTCGCTACCTTCTATCAGACTGACGGTCTTTTTTTCCGGGCTGACTTGAAAGTGTGACCGATGCTGCGGACAATTTGCTTATTGTTGCTCTTCTTGGTTGTCGCTAATTGTTCTCAAGCACAATCACCTGCAAATGCATCCCCTCCTGAGGCGTTCGCCCACTCGACCGAAGTAGCTGGCGAAACACTGAAAGTCGACTTGGGGAAACTTCAGGCGTTTAAGGGGCAAAGCGTAGGTCTGTCTCTAACGAACTCCACAGGTGTGGATCTGAATGTGTCTAAGTTTTCGAAATCTTGTTCATGCATGGATTTCGTAATCCCTTCGGGCATTTGGAAGAATGGAGATGTTTTGCGTTGTAAAATTGAGGTCGGTGCTTCTGTTCCAAGAGTTGTAGCTTCCCAGGCAATTATCGTTAACGAGCTAAATGAATGCGTTGTTGTGTTGCAAGTAACATGCGAAGTGGTTCCGTTGGTTCAAGCTAATCGCAAAGAAATAATTGTGAAGTCTGGGCTTGTGGCGAAGAATTTCGACGTGGTTTTTTCACCCAACTTTGGTGGTTATCCGATGACTGAGGTTGATATTGAACTGTCTGGACTAGATTCATGTTCGACGTCCATCGTCAAGCAGTCTTGTGATGAAATTGTATTCAGGCTTGGTTTCAGTGACGAGTATGTAAATGAGGCATTCAGATCAAGCAAACGCCAAGACACAGCAATATTCACCTTTGGGTGGAGGAACTCGGATATGAGAGCAGTGTTTGGCGACCTGACGCCGTTGTCGATGCCTGTCGAGTTTCGGGGCGGTGTACAGATTGCAGGAAAAATAACCACTTTAAAGCCTGCTAGTGATGCCCCCTCTAATTGGACCGGTTTTTTGTTATTGCGGTGTGAAGAAGACGATCCGTTTCTAAACGGTTGCAAAGTCCAGCTATGTCAGTCAATCACAGACAAATTTATTGTGAATGGCAAAGGGACTTTTGAGTCCAAATCGTCGAAATGGCGGCGTTTGAAGGTCGAATTCGAAGGGGTGCCGGAATCGGCAATCGATTGGTCTGCTCCAATAATCAAGATTCTGTCAGAGTCTGGTGAGCTTCAGACGTTTTGCCCAGTAATTTTATCCGGAACGTGAAAATGGTCTAGAGGGTCATTTCGATTTTGAATTGATCAGTCAAACAAACGAAAGTCAATGAGATACAATTGAACAAAACAATTTTTGTCGTAATGAGTTTAGTCTTAGGTGTTGTCAGCTATTCGTCTGGTATGCAACCGCAGTAAGATAATCGTCCTTGCGTCAACGGTTCAGATGAGTGGACTTGCAGAAGTCGTTTAGGACTAAGTGCAGGCTTAAATTTGATCATCTGTTCGGGGTCTTGTGTTCCGAGTGGTGCTACCATGGTATGCACAAGCTCACCTGATATGGTTCAAGTTATGCCTGTTTCCGGGGTGAGTTTAGACTTGTCAAGGAAGTTGTATCAGTACGATCCAACAAAGCCAGGAAAGCGTGCTAACGAGGTTGGAGTAACAACTTGCGGATACATAAGTCCATGTGGGTGCTTTGACTTGGACAATGATGGCACCAAAGAGGTGTGTGCCGTTGATACAACCAAACCAAAAGACACGGTCACGATTCAATGGTACAACGGACTGTCGGATGTGGCTTGCCCTGTAGCAGGGGCTGAGGGCGGACCTGGCGGTCAAGAGTAAATGCACGGCCGACCATAGGGTTGTTTCGTGAGTTTCTAAGGAGAATGCCTACGTGTTCGTCAGATTAAGCCTTTTTTTTGCGATGATGGTTAAATTATAAGGGAGTATGTGTATGAAACATTTGTTGTTAGTTGCTTTGTCCTTGGTCTTGGGTATGGTCAACTATTCGTCTGGTATGCAACCGCAACAAGATGATCGTCCTTGCGTCAACGGCTCGACCGCTCCAGTAACCTGCCGCAGTGAGTTGGGCCTAGGGCCAAGCGTTAACACTATTTTGTGTTCGGGTGCATGTGGGTATTTTTTTGGAGTTACACGTTGTGTTAGTTCACCTGACATGGTTCAGATTCAAGGATCAACGGGTGTAGGCTTAGATTCTCCCAGAATCCCTGTCCAATATGATCCAAAACTTCCAGGAAGACGTGCAGCAGAAGTTGGAGTCACCCACTGTGGAATCGTAAGTCCATGTGGGTGCTTTGACTTGGACAGTGATGGGCAGCGGGAAGCATGTACTGTTGACACAACTAAGTCAGGTTCTCCAATAACAATTTATTGGTACAACGGACTGTCGGATGTGGTTTGCCCTGTAGCAAGTTTTGAGGGCGGACCTGGCGGTCAAGAGTAAATGCACGGCCGACCATAGGGTTGTTTCGTGAGTTTCTAAGGAGAATGCCTACGTGTTCGTCAGATTAAGCCTTTTTGTTGGCGATGATGGTTAAATTATAAGGGAGCATGTGTATGAAACATTTGTTGTTAGTTGCTTTGTCCTTGGTCTTGGGTATGGTCAACTATTCGTCTGGTATGCAACCGCAGCAAGATAATCGTCCTTGCGTCAACGGCTCGACCGCTCCAGTAACCTGCCGCAGTGAGTTGGGTCTAGGGCCAAGCGTTAACACTATTTTGTGTTCGGGTGCATGTGAGTATTTTTCTGGAGTTACACGTTGTGTTAGTTCACCCGACATGGTGCAAATACAAAGTTCTTCGGGCGTTGATTTGGACACCCCAAGGGTTCTCCGATATTATAATCCAACACAGCCGGGATTACGTACTTTGGAATCTGGAGTCACCCACTGTGGAATTGTAAGTCCATGTGGGTGCTTTGACTTGGACAGTGATGGGCAGCAGGAAGCATGTACAGTCGACACAACTAAGCCAAACAACCCGATAGTGCTTTCTTGGTACAACGGACTGTCGGATGTGGTTTGCCCTGTAGCAAGTTTTGAGGGCGGACCTGGCGGTGAGTAGTTTCTTGGCCGTCGCAAGATTTACAGCGTGATTTATTAAGAAGGAATGACGGCATGTTTGTTTATAGGTTAGGTTCGTTCGCAGTATCAACGCTTTCTCTGGCGATTCTACTTATTCCGATGGCTATTGTCGTTGTTGCGGGTGATGAGTGGCATGAAATGCTAGTTAATTTGGCAGCTGCCGAAGAGGAAGTGTGTCGTGAATATGCGGTTGTAATCGAGTCGGATGTTTTTCGGACTGATTTTGACTTGGAGAGAACTGGAATATCCACTCAGCAACGAGTGTTTTTCCTGGCAAAGAAGGGAAAAGCAACTGTTTTTGCTTACTTCACATTCCCAGACGGCGACACGGACGGTCGGCACGTGGAGATTTCCCTCAAAAACGACGGCGTGTCGCACCGCTTTTTCGGCGGATGGCAGGATTTGTTCGTCAGTTCGGTATTGCGTCTCGACGATCGCCCAGTCGCCGAAACCCTTGGAGATAGCAAGGTGTTTAGTCCATTTGTGGTTCCAGTTTCGTCAATGGCTCAGGTTATGGCTGGGGCCGCCACTCCAGATCTTATTGACAAACTTGCAGTGGACTACGGCGTGCAATTTGAACAGAAACTCGACGAGCACATTATCCTGCGAGTGTCGAAAGGGAAAGGCGGTGCACTGATACAGTATAAGATCAACAACTCTGACTTACTGCCGGTAGAATTGATTTGGAAAAGCCGACCTAGAAATGGCGAGCCAAACAGTTGGAAGACAGGCGTCGAGTACTGTACAACGCGTACAAATTGGACGAAATTCGAAGATAAGTTTTATCCCAAAGAAGTGAACTTCAGCTTAAAATCTTTAGGTACTGACCTAGACGGACTACGATCTGAAACAACGGATAGGTGGCGGTTTCACTGGCTAGACCCTGAAGCTATGGATCCTAGACTGTTTTCGCCAGAAATCGTTAGCTATTTAAAAGCTCAAGAGCCGAGTAGTGCCGTTTTCTATTCGCTGATTAAGACGTCTACAAAGATTCGATAACCTTCACTAATTTGCCTAAAGCGGCTTTGAGTATCGGTAGATACGTGTTGGGGCTTTTCTTCTCCGTGTTCGGAGGGATAGTTTGCTTATCGTTCTATCGGTATATTTCCGTCCAAAGCATTTGTATCAGAACCACTATGGTTCTTAGTTATTCTCTATGCCGTGTCCTAGGGGATAGTTTTCGAAGAATGCCATTTCTCTTTGCCAAATACCACCTTCCTTGAAAGGTGGGGTAGGTTCGATTTGTGTACAAATGCACTAGTCCTTGGTGCTAAATGTCCTTCATCCCAATCCGAAGAGAAACCGGACCGTGCTTCAAGGGAGGTATCCGACAAAAACTCTATCTCGGCCTCCCTCTTTTTGGTTGAACGACCATTGCTCTGCAGTGTTTGCAGTTCAGCCCATTTCAACGTGCATGAAGGGAGAGCCGCACCGCCAAATCCTTACCGTAGTGGAAGGGATAGTTTGCCTTCGCAAACTCAAGTCCAAAAAGGACTTGCTTGCCCAATCGTTGGGATGGTTATCTTTTGAGCTTGTGTTTGTGATCGCTTTGACGTGTATATTTGCAACAACCATCGAAATATTTTGATTTTCAGAAATACTTCAGTCATTTGTAAATCCTGACTGCTTGGTCCATAAAGACAAATTTTCAATTACAAGCGATCGTTTAATCCTTAAGCCAAAACCAGAATGTCGATACTTGATAGGCGGCTAGTTTCTACGGTGTGCTACGGTCAGTTTCTATTTCCCTTGTTGCGTCCCTTCGGGAAATCAATTCGCCGCGAACGAATGGGCTTGAGCTACGCCAGCCAGGATACTCCAGTTCGTTTTCGCGAGACCGTTGTTCCATCGACTTCACAGTCCGAAACCATCTTTCACGGTATCTCTTGATTGCGGACGTATCGTGCTGGTTTGCAAAGAAGGAGATCGTCAGGTGGGGAAACACCAGATAGGAACATCCAAATCTCTCAGATCGATTGGACTCACATGCTGTTACATGTTCTTGAAATGACAGTTCCAGACCTTTCCAATCTAGATTCCGAATTGCCGACTCAACTTGGAACCCGGAATCGTTGTCGTTAGAGGTCAGTGCCGTATTAGCAGCTCGAAAGCAAGATCTTTCGCGGCTCAAAAGTGATCCGTTGTGGCTAACTGCCGGATCGAAAAGCGGCTTACGCCTATTGACGCGGGGAAAATGGCCTTGATACTAACCCGGTCTAACTTTCCACTTGGGACAATTGACAATGAATGAACACTCGATAGCAAAAGCCGGATTTTCACTCTCAGTTGTATCGCTAATTCTTACGACGTTGGTGTCAGTGGCTGCTCTTGTCGTTTCCGGTTGGGGACTGTCCAAATCGGTTTCGCATTCAACCATGATAGAACAGTTGACCCAAGATCAGGTCAAACTACAAAAGCAACAGTACCTTCTTGACCAAAATCAAAAAACTACCGAAGAGCGAAGGCAGCACGTTGGTTTGTTTTTGATCACGCATCTCGTCAGCATTCCCATAACGGAGATGAGCGATAAGCCAAAGTTGAATTTCATAAAGATGGTAAATCTTGGAGAACAGCCCGTTATCAACGCTCAAGCACGATGGAGCTTTCAAAGCCTTCCTGCCGAAGTAGTTCAAAAGGATCCAAATGTTTTATCGATGGTTGAGTTCTGCCCAAGCGAACAAACGATAATTGGGAAGGCAAGTTCCAGCTTCGAGCAACTTCCAAAACAATTTGGTCTACTCACCAGAAAGGTTGGTCCAATTCCCTCGACTGACGGGATTCTAGAGCTGTATTGCGAAAATCTAGAAGGAAAGCAGTTTTCCGTAAACTATTCGTTTTACGCTCATCGATTTGACGAAAGCACTTTGCATATACACTTCCGCAAGGAAGATCCGAAAAAAGACCTGAGCGTCGATGACCTTTTCGGTAGTCCATTCGATTTGCCATAACTGAAACGACTTGGCGGGCTTTAACACCAAGTGGGACTCGAACCCACACGCCAACCCGATCTAAGTATCGCGAGCACATGTACTAGTAGCAATCCCACGTCATGCTGCGCTGCACAGACGCTGCATTCCTCGTGCAGTGACAGTCATTCCCTGGCATCGACTGACGCTGACCTCATGCAACTCATCAGGTCTTGGGATGGTCTTCCAGCACGCGCGAAGCAGTCAATAATTACGCTATCTCGACTCGGATAAAACCGGGTTTTACCCTATTGCTAATTGTCCAAACAAAAACCCGGCTTTTTGATTTTTGTCTCCGTGGGGATCATGTTGGACTTGCCATTAACGTTCATCATGATTGTTGCCTTCCCCTTGTCAGGACAAGGTCGGCCACCACAAAAAGATGTTTTCGGAGCTCAATACACAGCCCGGTTGTACCTCTGTGAACGCTTCGATGCGCAAGTTGCCCGTCGCATCGCATCACTCGAGGCCAAGGCGACTGGCTAGGTCTTTCCTCGTACGACTCTTTCAGTCGCTACCTTTCTCCGGCTTGCGCCGACGCACCCTGACACCTTTTTCCTACCTCGACGAGCGTAATGACACCCCACAAAGTACGCCAACTGGCACACCATGGCAGCAAGAATCAACACCAACCGCAACACTTAGTTGGATGGCCCCTAGATCTTACAAGCCCTAAATCTCTACAGTATCAATTCGGCCAAAAATACGACCACAATTCAGCCCGTAACACCTAGAAAGTGATTTGTCTACTTTCGCTCTCTTGCTGCTCGAATAGCTGTGACCGCAATACAGTTTGCAGACATTCGATAGGCTGTAAACTCTCGATCTTCGCGAAGCTTGCATCAATCCTGAAGGAAAACCCACTTTGCATAACACCTGAGAAACTTCGTATTTTCACCCCGTTGATCAGATAAAGCAAATCTTTGTCGAAGAATGCCTGATCTTCGTAGTCGAAATCGAAAAAATCCACCCATACATTGACAATGTCGTTTTTCATTGGGCCAAATTCGCATCCGGTCAATTTCAAAGTTGCATTTGACTTCCATATGTCGCATTTGGAGGTGTCGCTATCGTTCTCCGCGATTAGAGTAACGCGCGAGCAATGCAAACAGAGTACATCTGAATCGTATGAAATTGTATTCACAATAGCATCATGAAATTCAACGGACAAGACCGTGATTTTGTTCATCAAAATAACCAACAAAGAAGCTTAGGGAATCGGTACTATGTTTCGAGGCGGGAATAGACGTGATCCTTCCGATATCACCCAATATAGGATTACCAACGTCGTAACTCCAACTGCCGTTGTTTCGATTACTTCGGGTTCGATTGGGAAGACTGGATCGGGAACTTCCGTCCCGGGAGCAAGATGGTCTCCATCGTTTAGATGCCAATGGGGAATGCGTTGCCAACGTCCTCTCGGGTTGTTTGGATTGGGCTCGTGATAGTCTAGCCAATCTCCAGACGGGTGGCGAAGTCTTGTTCCGTACGGATGCCGGTGCGAAGGATCAATAACCCAATCATCTGGAAGACCACTTGGATCTAGCGGCAAAATCATTGCATCATTCGGCCATTCGCCCGTACATCTTACTGGTCTAATTGGCGTTACATTAGGTGGATCTTGCTCTTGGAGTCCGTCGGGATCTCGTCGACCTATAACGCCATTTTTAACATATCTCCTTATGTTTTCATCGCCCGCTTCAAACCCGATTGGGTCTTCGCTTATCCACTGTCCCAAGCCAGGGTCGTACCAGCGATTCAGGTTTTGTTGCAGGCCGGTGGCTTCATCCAGTTGCTTGCCGGTGAAAGCGAATAGCATATCTACTGCCGCGTTGCTCTCGGAGATCAACTTTCCGGTAACACTGAAGGTACGGTGATTGGTGACCGTTGTTACACCTGTGCTTTCGTTCATGTCTGCGATGTCGCGGAGTGAGCCTAAGTGATCCGCTAAGCCCCATAAGGTGTTGCCACCTGTGCTCAGCGAGGTTACTTGCTCGTCGGCGAACAGTTCGTCGACTTGATTCGACCATAAGTAACGATGTGACAAGGTCGAAGCGGCGGCCCCTTCGAACTGCAAGATCGCGTTGATCCCTTCGTCATAAATCCAGTACTGATTTGTCGCTGCTCCCGAACCTGCGCCGTCTGCGTCCAGCTCGCGACGGACCATTCGGTTGATCGCGTCGTATTCGTGGTTGACTTGCTTGACGATCGAACCGCCTGATGTGTTTCGGTCTTTCACCGAAACGAGCCGGTTTCGATAGTCCCAATCGTAACTTTGCACTTTACCGGTCGAAGTCTCGGTTCTCGTTAGCCGATTCCCTTCGTCGTCGTACGTGTAGGTAAAACCTTGGCCTGCGGTCGTACGATTGTTGGATGCGATCGTGTAGCCGCTGGTGTTTCGGTTCCCGTTTAAGTCGTATCCATACGTTTCGTCCGTCTGGGTCGAATGGTCCGCACCCGTTACTTGCGAAGTTGCATCGTATGAGTAAAGCGAAACCCCTTCGATGGTCGAGTTCACGCTCGTCGGACGAGACATGCCATCGTAACCGTAGGTGTAACCCGTGAAAGTCGTAGAGCCTTGTTTGTGCGTTAGAGTGCTTAAGCGGTTGATGGTATCGTAAGCAAAATCGGTCGTGGCAACCGGATTCGTTGTGCCAGTGCTTTGGAATCGGGCAATGTTCGTGCGCTGATTCATGACATTGAACGATTGAGTCACTCGTTTTGATGTGACCGCGTTGCCGCCCGATTGGCCTTGTTGAACAATCTCCGTCAGCCGTTGCATGGCGTCGTACGTATACGTGTTTCGAAAATCGTTCGTGCTACCAATCGTCCCCTTCAGCTCGGTCCGATTGTTGGCCGAGTCGAACGCTTGATTCAAGGTGACCGTAGGGGTCAAGCCATTGATCGTATTGACAATAGTGGTCGCTCGGCCGAGATTGTCGCGAGTTGTTGCGATCGTCGCGGACGGGTCGCTCAAAGAGGTGATTTCGCTGCTTGCGTTGTAGGCTGTTGTAATCGTTCGGGTGCTGCTGCCGTTGGTTGCATTGGCCGCATCCCCAAAGAGCTGACTCATGCTGGTCGACGCCTGGTTACCACCGTATGTAATCGTGAAGCTACCCGAACTGCCCGTGATTGTGACATTGTCTATTCCGACGAATGCATCCAAAGCCATCTTCAATTGCGCGGCGGTGATCGAGGGCAATAGCGGAGCCGTGATCTCACCATTGTAGGCCAATCGCCATGAGCCGCCGGTTGCGTTGGATAATGTGACCGTTTGCACCTCGGAATTCGTTCCACCGTTGGAAACCGTGTTGTTGAAACCAGTGGTCATTCCTTCATTCCACAGGTTCGAAACGTTGATGGTCGCTTGAGCCATGTTGACGCCAAACTTGCCATTTCGGAACGTCAAACCAATCGTTCTGTTGGGGGAGCTTGAGTTAGCAACAGTAACCAAAACGTTTCCCGTACCGATTGTCGACAGCCCTTCCAATGCAGTTTGAATCGTCGCTGCCGATGCATTGGCTGCCAAAGCAGAAGTGGTTTGACCACCCAACGACAACGTAAAGGTGCCATCAATGTAAAAGTCGGTTGTCGTCCAGCCCACCGATTGCACCTCCCCTTGCGTGCCCCCTTCTTGAGTCGTGGCTATGACTAGACTGGGCTTCACACTGCTCTGTTGCCACGATTCGGTCGTTTGCCTATCGAGCGTGTCGTAACTGTACTGTATGACGCGACCGTTTCGGTCGGTCGTCTGGGTTAAGTTTCCTGCCACGTCGAAAACGTAACTTTTGGATTTTGAGAGGCTGTTTGTGTTGAGCACCTGGCGGTTAAGATTGTCGTACGCGAAGTTGGTGGTGTTGTTAACCGGATCTTTCAGCGACGTAAGATTGTTCGCAAGGTCATAAGTGTAACTTGTCGTGCCATTACGAGGATCCTTTTTGCTAATCCTTCGATTCACCATATCGTACGTAAAAGTAGTCACGGGACGTGTCAACGCTCCGGCTCCGTCCGGATCTGGATCGATTTGCTTCGTGAGATTCCCGTAGAAGTCGTATTCGTAGCTGGTCACGTTCCCAAGTCCGTCGGTAACACTAGTCGTTCGCCCTGAATCATCGCGAGTGAAAGTGGTAACTCCGCTGAGTGCATCGGTTACCTTCCATAGACCGCTCGCATTGTAGGTATTGGTGGTCACCGCCGCAACCTGGGAACCAGCGCCGTCAGGGTCGGGATCGGTTTGCGTGAGTAGTCGCCCAAGGTTGTCGTAGGTGAATGTCGTTACACCACCACGAGCGTCGGTCTTGCTGGTGATCCAATTGGCTGCGTCATAAGAGGTGCTCAAGACTGGACT
Organism: Pirellula sp.; assembly: GCA_044359895.1. Taxonomy (GTDB): domain Bacteria; phylum Planctomycetota; class Planctomycetia; order Pirellulales; family Pirellulaceae; genus JBKCUI01. The sequence continues at coordinate 1,352 of JBIKLJ010000002.1, read as the reverse complement.
GGTCAATGATCCGGCCCCATCGGGATCAGCAAGGGTAACCGATGTTGGACGTTGCTCGTTGTCGAAGGCGGTAGTGGTAACTCGGCCTAGTGGGTCGGTGGTGGTGGTTTTGTCACCGCGAGTGTTGTAACCGAATTGAGTCACCGGCGAAGTTTGCGAACCTGCCCCGTCTGGATCGGGTTGAGTAACTTTGGTTAGCCAGCTTCGATTGTTGTATTCCATCGTCGTAATACGCCCGAAGCCGCGATCTTCGCTGGTTTGCCGTCCCAGGTTGTCGTAACCATAGCTAATGGCTAAAGGGAACTGGCTACCGGTACCGTCGGCATCTGGCAAAGTATCGGTCGCAACGAGACCTCGACTGTTGTAGGTTCTAGTCCGAGTGTTCCCGCGCCCATCCGTTTGCGAGATCAATTCACCTGCAAGCGAGTAGCCGAACAACTGCTCGAAAACGAGCACGGTTGGCTCGCCCACTTCGACCTCGAACTCGCTGCTCTTTCGTGTGAGTCGCTCGGAGGCATCGTAGCTGTATTTTGTAAACTCCCTTGCTGTTCCATTCGCACCCGATGAGACTTGCTGAATCTCGATCAATCGCCCCATGTTGTCGTACTTCAGTTGCTCGTTCTGGCTTGAAGAATAAACAACCGCTGTGGGGTTGGAGGGCGGGACAGTTGGGCTTACCGACGTCCCGCGCGTGATTAAACGATTATCCGCATCATATACGTAAGGAGCAGCCGTCGTAAAATTGGTATCCGGATCAGGCTCGGCCGTTTGATTTCCGGCTGCATCGTAATATCGGTTCTCGACAGGGCGCGTCAGCGAGCCCGCACCGTCGGGATCTGGGTAGGTTACCTTGGAGACCCAGCCGCGATTGTTGTACTCTGTATCGATAACGTTACCGAGAGGATCTGTTTGCTTGATTAGCCTGGATAGCGAATCGTATGCAAACGAGGTGGTTGCTGAGACACGATTTGTTACCGACGTTTGTCTTCCCAGCGAATCGAAAACATAAGTCACCGTTCTGCCAAGTTCGTCTACTTGGGTAAGGACTTGATTGGCCGAGTTGTAAGTAAATGTTTGAGTCGATGAATCGGGATTGGTGATCGTAGTCGCGCGCCCCATGGAGTCATACGCAATGGCAGTGATGGGTGCAACTAGCGAGCCCGCACCGTCTGGGTCTGGCTGTGTAATGCTGGTAGGCAATCCGCGTGAGTTCACAACAAAGGTCGTTGTAAATCCGGCACCATCGACTTGAGTTAGCTTATTGCCAGCCGAATCGTAGGTTGAGGATGTCGTTCTCCCGACGGGATCGGTACTGCTGAGCAGGCGACTTAACGCTGTCGAATAGGTGGCGG
>JBIKLJ010000229.1:0-7608 GCA_044359895.1 Pirellula sp. | reverse complement strand
CCGGCAATGCAATTGCTCGCGCTGTAGATTTCGGTGACGTGTTCGGTCTGCGAGTGATTGCACCAATCGCGAGGCCTCGGACGGCGAACCTTAAGACGCAGACCGATGAACACTGGGACCGGGTAACTTGCAAATTCCATAAACGATTCACTCCAATCAAGAACCAAACAGTTGATCGGCCAAATTCATCTAATGCTAGCAAGCTATTCGACGAAAGTCAGAACGATCGGCCGAGCTAGAGTTTTTTGTTCCTTCATACTCTGGACAATCGCTTGGTTAAGAACCGCGCTCGTGTCGCCATTGGTCTCCGTCAACAACGATCCGCTCCTTACTTGGACCACTCCGGATGAACTCATCGCCAATCCGCCGAGCATCGTCTGAATTTTTCACGGTACCGATGCTGTAGATGGGTATGCTACTGGCGTGAGCGACGACATCCCGCAAATCGAACCAGAGCCCTTCCCCAGCGCGGGCCACGAAGCCATTCGCGATCGCCTCATCCGCCTTGGGAAAACTTTTTCTACCGGAGAAAGCCACGTACTTGAGCGAAAGAACCTGTGCCAGGATGCGTCCTAACCGTTCAGGCGCATCAACCCACAAGCGGAGGGCCCAGCCATCGTCATGGCCGAAGTAAGCAAAGTGATTCTGTAGGGTTGGGAAGTGCGGGGACGTGTGAGGTTTTCCGAGCTGTTTCAAGTATAACAGTTCGAGGAACTCTTGCTTCGGAAGTTTGGCCAGGGCGTCACGCGAGCAGAAATCAACCCACCAGAAATCGCCATACATGTAGACGTTATCCGCAATGAGCGCCTCCAGGTCAGCATCAACGTACTCTAATCTGGTGTGGCAATCGTCTGAATCCGCAAACCCAAATTTGTGATTCAGGAGAAGTAAACGTACTGGAGGTTCGATACCCAATATGAATTCAGAAAACGTAATGCCACTAATCCAATACCAAGATTCTTCTTCGTACAGGCAAATCATGTTACGGAGTTGCGGATACGCCAACTTATGGATCCGTGGATCAGGCATTTCTCCTCCTTCCGTCCATCGGATTGCTCCCTACATTGTCAGCAACGCAGGGCATGATTCATTGAGCAACGACTAACGATATCATATGCCAATCCGTATTACAATCAAGTTGTCGGGTGCCAATCAGCGCCCAGGTGCAAGCATTGTTGCGAAAGCTGAGTTGCAGGAGGTTTTGAGCAATGTGGACATGGTGGATGACGAAACCTGCGCGATTCTGAGGTTGGACAAACCGAGGTGAGTTTAGCTCAATCCTCCGGCACCCAAGAACCCCGGATAGTTGATCAATATGACAATAGCCGTCACTGCAGCGAAGCGCACAGGAGGGCGTGTCGAGGGCGTGTCCTGAGCGTGGAATGGAACGCATCACCTATTTGCCGACGGCAATAGACTCCGCTACTTTTACTCTCCTCCCACACTCCATTTCCGATTGCGAAGATTTTTCCGATTTTCCGGAGGCTCGTGACCAGAGGTGTCACCTGCCTACCGTCTGATAGAGGGCCAAAAGGAAAAATAGCTAGCAATCGCTGGCGGCAGGTCTGACTTCACGGACGCACACAATGAGCCGCATTTTGTATCAGGTGTTTTATGCCCAGTTTTCATCTTCCCCAATTCAACGACATCGCAATTCTGCGATCGATCGAACCAAATCGCTTCCGAACATTTCTGTTGCGATTCGACAACTACCTACGCAGCCAAGGATTCAATATTCCTGAGTCTGCAGTATTCACAGACGCTCACTTGCAGCGATTGATCGGTATCTTCAACGCTCACGATGGTTCGACTCAGGCCGACATGATCGAAGCGTTGTTCCAAATCAGCGAGGTTTCCAACGACCAGGGAATGGAAGCCCTGTTGTTGGTTGCTTCCAAGACCGGCATCGAATTGCCTGAAGGCGATCTCACACCAGCCGACCTCGCATTGCTGATCTGGTTGCACGATCCGGACCAGTTGCGTCGCGCAAACTGCGAACGCATCGTACTTCGTTTTCAGTCGTTCTATTGTTTCATGAATCGCACACTCGAAGCGCCGTTGTTTGAAATGCCGGCTGACGGAGTGTTGCAGAGGATTGAGGAACGCACCAACCAATTCAATCGCAATCGCCAACGAGGTGGTGGCGCGGCGGTTTGGATGTACGAGTTCGGTAACGAAGTGGCTTTTCTGATTCGATTCGGAGGCTCACTCAAACGCGATGAGGTTATGGACAACGATCAGTGCCGACCCGACATCCGTCGTCCGGTTGGCTACGACCTGGTTGTCTACAACATCGAGACTGGCGAGCTGCGTATACGTGCTGATCTGGTCAGCGAACGCCGTTTCTATTGTCGTTTGTTCAGCGAGCAATTGTTCGACGATCCCGAGTTCTTTGAGCATGGGGAGACTTTCAATCTCGATGTTATCTATCGCCTCGGCGAAGACGTGCAATCGCCCGGGTTGGTCTTTGGCATTAAGAGAGTCACTCTGGTCGAGATTCAAGAAGTGTTGCTCGGTGAAAAGACGCTGCATGTAACTTTCAAAAGCGAAGCGATCTTTGAAGCCATTCGCGAACACAACAAACGATTGACGCCCACTGGGAGGTTGCTGATCGCCAAGTTCAGAATCTTTCTCGAGGATTCTGGTGAAGTGACCGTAACGGTCTGTTCTGGCAACAAGATCCGATTTAGCCGCCAAGTAGGGACCGCGGCTATCGATCGTTGGATGATTCATATCGGTATCCGAGTTCCGCAACATGAAACCCTCAGAATGCAAGCCACTTCGCCTCTGGCGAGCCATCTCGCGAATCCCAAGCCTACGGGCCCCGATGTTTCTGTGGCGAGCCGAACTGGATGAGCACTGGGCGAATTGCCAAACTCTTTTGACTGCGACTCCAGAGCTGGCGGCATGGAAGCTGGCCAGCGATGGTGTAACACCGTGCGACGTAGTTGTGCATCGTGATGGTTCGATGGTCGGGATCGATCGCGTTGCTGGTGAAGCGTTCGCGGTAAATCGTGACACGCAAATCGTCTGTAAGTTGAATCTGCGATCACTCGCGGCGAAAATCACGGAGACTCTTGAGGGTCGGATCGACTTCAATTTGAACTCACCCGATGCCAATATCCATCGCATCGGACGTCTATCACCCAAGCTTGCGTCTGCAGCTATGCACCTGTGTATTCGAGGTGATGACGAGTCACTACTTACTAGCGCATCGTCGCTTGCAAGCCCCACTTTTGTCGTAGTCCTTGTGCCGTCATTGCTTCATGCGAGCATTGATGTTGACGCTCTAGCAACTCAATTCAAAGCGATCTGTGTTGCACTTGATGAATTGATTGTTGAGCGCGATGGGCGGTGGCATTGCCAACAGCATATGTTCGATGAACTGCGAAACCGCCTCGGTATCGGAGAGACCGCCGATGTCAATTCATTTCGCCTCGAGGGTGAAAACTACCAAATTCGTTACTCAGGTCGACAGTTCACTTTGTCGAACTCAGTGGGTCTTTGGTATCTGCGTGAATTGTTGAGCCATCCCAACCAGGTGTTTGATCCGGTTGAGCTTGAATCAGCACGCACAGGAGTTCGCGGCCGCTCTTCGAACAGTTCGACCGGTGAATCCTTCGATGCTGAAGCCAAGCGAGAATACTCGCGAAAGCTCAGCGAAATCGACGAAGAGTTAGAGGAAGCCGCTCAATTCAACGATCTAGCCAGTATTGAGCGTTTGCGGTCAGAGCGGGAAAAGCTGATTGACCACATCTCTAAAGCGACAGGCAAAGGTGGCAAAGCACGCGTCACAACCGATGCATCGCGGGCGCGGAAAAATATTCGCCAACAGGTCACCGTCTCAACAAAGGGTTACTCGACAAATTGCACCCTGAGGCTGTGAAAGCATTCAATGCGAATAAGATCAATATCCAGACGGCCAAGGAACTCATCAATGTGAAGCCCGAACGCCAGCAGGAGATTTTGCAACTGATGGATAGGTGCAACGACTACAGTACCATGTTCGCACGAGGTTTGGTGCTCAAGACGCCAGTGGCCAAACGGGTCAAGCCGACCAATAGTCGAACGCCATGGACTAAGGCAGATGAAAAGAAGAGCCAACTGCTCAAGAAGCTGCAGGAGGCGGAACAGCAGCAAGACTTCTACACGGGCTTGTAGCTACGCTGAGATCAGTCCATCGCGACGCGGACTCAAGGTCTTCATAAAAGCCAACAAGCCAGGGAAACGTTGTCGGAAGGCTTATCACGATGGCGGCATCGAGATCTACGATCGTGATCGCTTCTTCACAGTAACGGGCGAACGACTACCAAATTATCCAGTAGACATCAATCTCCGCCAGCAGTCGCTCGACCTTGTTTATGGATCAGTCTTCGGAGGCGATGAACCAGGTGCCGCTGTATCGAGCAATCGTGGACCATCACCTTCAACCGACGACAGAGCCTCGGCCGCGCTGAGCGATAACGAGATTATCGAACTCGCTTGCAAGAAACCTCGCACCGGCGATAAGTTTCGATCGCTCTGGGATGGCAACTGGAATGACCATTACAACTCGGCCAGCGAAGCGGACTCGTCTGTCGTGTTCACGTTGGCTTATTACACCAAAGATGCGGCACAGATCGATCGCATCTTTCGACAATCAAAGCTCATGCGATCCAAGTGGGATCAGTTGCACGGCAGCGAGACCTACGGTGCAACGACGATTTCGAAGGCGCTCAGTATCCGAGAAATCAATCCGACCGTGCTTTGTGCTTTCTTGAAGCCGTTCGAGGGTTACCTTCGAACGCGTGGGCTCGAAGTTAAAGAGCCAAGTCGTTTCGACAATGCCGCCATCGAGAAGTTGGTGGACATCTTGATTAACCCGACGATGAAGACGCCGCAGGGACTGCTCAACGCGGTCTTCTGCTGAACTTGGGAACACTGCTGACCGGGTGCGCAGACGCGTGACTGGCGCCGATCTCGGATGCGCGAAAATAGCCCGCCATTCTTAATCTCCTTGGCCGCATCCAAATTGACGGGTCCATATTTGAGATCGTTGATGCTACGCTCCACTTCCCCCGCCATTCCCGTCTTGGGTCGATACACGTCGAGCAGGGGTTTTGATGGTGATTTCGTGCCTACCGCAGCCACAGCAATCGACGCACAAATCAACAGGACTAGTCCAACCAACAGAATTCCAGTCCCAATGGACACAGAAATAACAACGTTTCGGATCATGTTTAATACACCTCATACCCTTGGAACGGCAGTGAAGGAGCGGGCGTCAGTAATGGAACAGCACAGAAGCCACCATGAGAGCGCCACTCTGAAATGAACTGATTCTTAGGAATGGGAATGAATCGCTCGGTACGATTGTTGTCGAGCAACCAAGCGACTTCTTTCCCTTGCCATTGGCTGAATCCACAGAAAGTGACGCAGTGATTTTCCGAGCTGGTCGAATCACTCTCAGAACTATCAGATTGGCTGCTATCGCTTCCGCTCGAATCGCTCTGGCTGGAATCACTCCCACTGGATGATCCCGAGTAGCAGGCGCTGTAGGAATGACTGTAACTGGCATCGCTTGAGTACAACTCGCTTCCGCGAGACGAATCTGATTCACTCGAATCAGACTGACTGGATTCCGATTCGCTCGAATCCGATTGGCTTGATTCAGACTCACTGGAGCTAGATCCGCTGGACTGGCTTGAATCACTCGACGTAGAGCTTGATCCGCTCGACGAGTAACTGCACGAACACTGCGGTCTTGGTTTTGAATTGGCTGCCAAAGCGATGGAGATCAAGACCGGCAAGTGTGCTGCGAAAATCTACCAGGAACATCTTTTTGCTCCCTTGGGGTTGCAGGACATCATCATGGGAAACGCCAGCTCCGACGGGGAGTTTACTGCCATGGAGCTGGCGGTCATCGGACAATGGCTAGCGAATCGCGGCAGTTATGGTGAGGATCAATTCATATCGCAAGAGACGTTTGAAGAGTTGCGTCCCAAGACGACTGGTGAACCCACCGTAGCTGGCGAACATGGGCTAGGGTTACACAAAATTCGCCATCGCCGACAAGGGCCATCCAAGAATCCCGCGGAGTCCAACGCTCTGTTGTTTAGCGAGAACACATTCGGGCATGGTTCCTTTTCGGGATGTATCTTGGTGATCGATCCCGATCAGCAACTGGTCATCGTCCAAGTGAGGAAGCAGTTTCGACCAGAAGACAACGAGTATTGGACCCGTTTCTTTCAGGTCGTAGCGGACGCAATCGCCGTCACTCCAAGGTAAAATCCATAAAAAGCAGATTTTCCACAAAAACATTAAACTTATCGATTGCGTATCTACGAAAGAGTTAGTACTATTGTTTTCGTATAGTTCGCGACGCGCGAGCTTTTTCGTTTCCTTCGGTTGATTCTAAGGGTATTTGCTATGAATAGGTCTAGGATAACGCGGAAGTACCTTTCGCGAAAAATGTCTGTTGAACGACTTGAAAACCGGGCGCTTCTGGCCGGCGATATCTTCCACAACTTCGTGATGCCCGAAGATGCTGATGCGAGCGGAGGTGTCACACCGTTGGATGCCCTTGTTGTAATCAATGAGCTAAACGCGAGGAATGCAGGCACGGCTTCGGAGTCCAGCTATGCTTCAGGCCGCATGAAGACGGACGTCGACGCAGACCAAGCGTTAACGCCCCTCGACGCCCTGATTGTAATTAACGCATTGAACGCACGGGACGGTGCTAACGGCTTGAAAACTAGTCAGGTTGAAACTCCTCGGCGAATCGAGCGAATTGAGAAGGCTATTGAGATGAATTCGCTTCCACCCGAACTTAGCGTTGACGAAGCTCAATCTATACTTGAGACATTACGCAAAGGGGGCAGACCCGAACTAGGTGATAGAGTAGAGAACGGGTCGCTTCGTTGGGGGCGGGAAGACAGCCCGATTTCTGACGATACAACACCGGCTCCTAACAGTGGAGCTCAGGAGTTCGATTCATTAAGTTACGCCGTTTCGCAGCGATTGGAAGCCTTCAGCGTTTCCCCGTTTGTGATTCAACAGATCTCCGCTGAGATTCGTCAAAACCAAACCAATGGCACTCCGTTGGATCTGGCTCAAGTCCGTAGTCGACTCGGCGAGCTAGGTGTGGATGTCGACACGATCATGCCTGTGCCGAGTGCAACGCCGGATGCCTCGTCTCCTGTGACTCCACTTCCGCCCGTACCTGATCAACCTGATCAGTCCGGCAGGCCCAGAAGCCCTGACCGACCGGAACTCCCCGAACCGCCTATCACCATTGCATTGATGGTTACTGAGCCGGTAGCTGTTTCTTTTTTGGCACGGCTAGCAGAGGCGGGAGTCTCTGAGGAAATCATCGAAACCATCAGCAGGGAAATCTGGGATGCGATAGGTGCCGAAAAACCTTTGGATATGTTGTACGTTAGAATTCGGCTCACCGAGCTTGGTGCTTAGGTTTGTTGAGTTGGTTATGAAAGGATACTTTCTATTCTTTGGTGGCTTTACATTGAGGAATGCCAAATAGCAGTAGCTGATTGGCGTTGGTATAGCCACCGATGCAAGGACGAAGATTCGAAGAAAAGGAAATCAGGCTTGAAATGATTGTAAAAAACC
>JBIKLJ010000228.1:0-7624 GCA_044359895.1 Pirellula sp. | reverse complement strand
ATCCAGGGACCAAGACTTGACGACGGCTAGCAATTCGCCGATCGGCAGGCTGGAAACATCAGAAATTGTAAAGTTGCGAAAACGGGAATGGGCCGCTTCCGCTCGCACGCGAGCTCCACCGCAAGCTGTACACGGAATCTCAGCAAGAAAACGTGCTAGCCGAATCCGAAGCCCAACATTGGAATTGGAAGCGAGTTCCAAGGCGGGGAAAACACCTCGATACTGAAATATCATGAGAAGCTTGTCGTCGATTTTCGGCGACTTTTTAGTGCCGGATTCGACATCCGCTTGCAGTACTTTGATTTCGCGATCCGGCAAACCATGGAACAATATGGAGCGTTGGCCTATCGGAAGTTCTGCCACCGGTCGGTCGGAAGGGATCCCGGATTCACGACAGAATGCCTTGAGCATACCTCGCGACAATGGGTTATCCAACGAAGGCCAAAGCAATAAGGCCCCGTCATTAAGAGAAAGGAGGTCGTTGACGGCAGCCGAAGGATCGGTTCCCATCTGCCGTCCAAGCCCATTGCAGCTTGGGCACCACCCGACGGCAGTGTTGAAGGAAAAGCTATGGGGCGTAAGGGGCTGAAAAGACCGTCCGCAAGGGGAGCAAGCAAGCTGCAGCGAAAAGGTCTGAACATCCCAATGCACCTCGGCTCGATCGTCGTCCACCATTGCAAGCTGAATGACACCACTTCCCATGGTCAAAGCCGTGGCAACACTATCGCTCAGCCGCGCCCGATCTTTCCCATCCAGCCGAATACGGTCGACGACCAATTGCAATTCGTATCGACTCTTTTTCTGTAGCTCCGGAACGGAATCGAGATCATAGGTTCGCCCATTCACGCGAACTCGAACAAACCCTTGTAACTTCAGCTCCCTTAACAAACTCTCAGGAGCTTGGTTTACATTTGGTGTAAGTGGCGCCAACAGAAGAGCACGCTTTCCTTGATCCCCCTGTAGCTTTTTCCCCATCTCCATGAGGCGGTCAATGATTTGGTCGCTTGTCTGAGTGCTAACAGGTTGATTGCATCGGGTGCAATGCATTTGGCCTAAGCGAGCGAACAGCACTCGAAAATAGTCGTAGACTTCCGTGACCGTTCCCACCGTGCTTCGGGGTGTATGCGATAGATTACGTTGCTCGATCGCGATCGATGGACTCAGACCTTCAACCCGTTCGACAACTGGTTTCGGCATTTGGCCAACAAACTGCCGAACATAGGGACTAAGACTTTCCACAAATCTGCGTTGGCCTTCGGCATAGATCGTGTCCATGGCCATCGACGTTTTACCGCTACCGCTTTGCCCGCAGAAGACGGTCATTTGATTGCGTGCCAAGCGGATATCGATCTTCTTCAGATTGTGTTGCTCCGCTCCAATGACTTGCAAATCCTGCAACGCTAAACTCGTAGACTTCACCGGCTTCGCTTTGGATTTCGACTTGGATGTAGGCTTGGCACGACTAGCTGAAGATTCCTTTTGGTGACTTTCAAAGTACTTCTTTAGAGCCACACCCGTGTAGGATTTTTTTTGCTTTGCAATCGCTTCTGGCGTACCTTGACACAGCACCTTGCCGCCACCGGAACCGCCCTCGGGGCCCAAGTCGATGACCCAATCGGCTGCTTGAATCAAGTCCAAATTGTGTTCAATGACGATCACTGTGTTTCCGCGGTCCACAAGACTTTGCAAAACTTGAAGCAGCAGATCAATGTCGTGAAAATGCAAGCCCGTGGTTGGCTCATCCAGGACATAAAGAGTGCGTCCCGTCGCGCGTCGGCACAGCTCTTTTGATAACTTGATACGCTGCGCTTCGCCCCCCGACAATGTCGGCGATGGCTGGCCGAGTTTCAAATAATCTAGCCCTACGTCATGCAGTGTTTGAAGCTTCTCATAGATCTTGGGGAATGCGTTGAAGTGTTCTATTGCTTGTTGCACATCTAGGTCCAAACAGTCGGCGATGGACTTCCCTTTGAATTCCACTTGAAGCGTTGGGCGACCATAACGTTTCCCCTCACATACCGGGCATGGCACCCAAAGATCTGCCAAGAATTCCATATCCAAGCGATTGGCTCCGTGTCCATCGCAGGCGGAACACCGACCTTGCTCCGTGTTGAAGCTGAATGTGCCAGGCGTAAAGCCGCGTCGCTTGGATTCAGGCAGTTCTGCAAAAAGGTCGCGAATCTCGTCAAAGACCTTTACGTAGGTTGCTGGATTGCTTCGAGGAGTTCGACCGATCGGACTTTGATCGATGTCGATCACCTTGTCCAGGTGTTCCAGTCCTTCGATCGAATCATGCAAGCCAGGCTTGTCTTCGGCTCGTTGCAATGCATTGCGTAGGGCCGGAGAAAGGATGTCCGTGATGAGTGAGCTTTTGCCGCTACCGCTGACTCCTGTCACTGCAATGAAGCAGCCAAGCGGAATTTCCACATCGATATTCTTGAGATTGTTGTGGCGAGCGCCACGCACGACCAGTTTATGGCCAGAGCCCTTTCGGCGCGATTCAGGACGATGAATTCGACGCGATCCACTCAGAAAATTGCCTGTAATGCTCTTAGGGTTCGCAGCCACTTCTTCTAACGTTCCGGCTGTCAGGAGCTCTCCTCCTCGGACGCCAGGTCCAGGTCCAAAGTCAACGATCCAATCAGCAGCTCGCATCGTATCTTCATCGTGCTCCACCACAATCAAGGTGTTGCCCAGATCTCGCAAACGCTCCAGAGAAGCAAGCAGTTGATCGTTATCGCGAGGATGAAGTCCAATCGAGGGTTCGTCCAAAACGTACAGTACCCCCACAAGCCCAGCGCCAATTTGGCTGGCAAGCCGAATGCGTTGCGATTCTCCCCCGGAAAGCGTTGGCGCCGTGCGTTCCAAAGACAAATACGACAGGCCAACTCCCAAAAGAAACTGCAATCGCGATTGCACTTCTTTGATCGCTTCGCCGCCGATCGTTTTTTGCAGTGCAGTCAAATCAAGGTTTGCAAAAAAGTCGGCGCATTGGTCGAGCGACAATCTTGAACAATCCCCAATCGCAAGCCATGGATTCGACTTGAATGCGACCGAACGCGTCTTCAAGCGAACAAATCGCGCTTGCGCATTGAGTCGAGTGCCTTGGCATTCACTGCATTGCCCCGTCTGCATGTACTTTTCATACTGCCGAGTCATCATCGGATTTTTGGTGGCTCGATACATGGCCAACAAATCGTTCACGATGCCCGAGAAATCTTGACCGTGCAACGCGCGGCCTTTGATCCGAACCTGCAACCCCTGATACCCATACAGCAGCCAAGAACGCTGTTCGGGAGTAAGTTTTTTCCATGGTGTTGCCAACAACGTATTCTTGGGAAGCTGCTTCAGCGATTCTATGTAGTTCGAGAAAAAAGTGATCGACCTTTTAAACCACTTGGTCATTTCGGTGGACTTGCCAATCAGCCCAATCGCACCATTCCTTACCGACTTGCTATCGTCGGTTACCAAAAGTTCCTCGGTAAACGTGAACGTCTCACCAAGCCCATCACAAGTCTTGCACGCACCCTGCGGAGAATTAAAACTGAGCAACTGCGGTGTGGGAGGTGGATAGGAAGTTCCACATTTGGCACAGGCATAGCTCGACGAAAAAACAATGTCTCGTTCTGGGTTGCTCAGATCCGCGTCTTGTTTCACATCGGCTGTCGGCGTAGCAGCTTTTTTCTTTCTGGTCCCTTTTTGGGGGACGGTAACGCTGTCCTCATCGGTCGCTGCTGACTTCCCATCGCTGCCCAACAATGGAGACAACAACATAGTCCCCTCGCCAAACTTGATTGCGTTGTCTACCGCTTCGGCAATACGTTGTCTGCTGGCGGATCCAACGGCGATTCGGTCAACCACGAGTTCGATATTGTGCTTGATTTGGCGTTCCAGCGATGGCGGATTGCTCAGCAAGTGAATTTGACCATCGACACGTGCGCGATTGAACCCCTGCCGACGCAAGTCATCGAACAGTTCGCGATGCTCTCCTTTTTGGCCTCGAATGATCGGGGCAAGAAACAGAAAAGGAGTTTGCAGGTCCAAAGCTTGCACTCGATCGACCATTTGATCGCGAGTTTGTGACGCAATCTCAACGTTGCAGTTGGGACAAAAGCCAGTCCCGACGCGAGCGAACAGAACTCGCAAAAAGTCATGTAGCTCCGTGATCGTTCCTACGGTCGACCTGGGGTTGTTCCCTGTGGACTTTTGGCTAATCGAAATCGAGGGACTAAGTCCAGAAAGAAAGTCGACATCGGGCTTGGGAAGCTGGCCAACAAACTGCCTTGCGTAGGTGGAGAGGCTTTCCAAGTAACGGCGTTGACCTTCTGCATAAAGAGTATCGAACGCTAACGAGCTTTTGCCGCTTCCAGAGACGCCCGTAAAGCAAACGAGCTGATTTCGAGGCAGCTCAAGATCGATACTTTTTAGATTATGTTCGCGGGCACCGCGAACAATAATCGGCTGATCATGGGCAGTCACCGATCAGTGAACTCCAGCGCTCGCGAGATAGCGTTCCGCATCGAGGGCTGCCATACATCCGGTTCCTGCAGAGGTGATAGCTTGCCGGTAGTAATCGTCAGCAACGTCGCCCGCCGCGAACACCCCTTCAACACTGGTGATCGTTCGATAGGGTTGCATCCATTTGATATAACCATTTGCGTGGTTCTCGACCTGGCCACCCAAGAACTTGATGTTCGGGGTGTGGCCGATCGCCAGAAACATGCCGGCTGCATCCAAGACGCGTGGCTCGTTTGTTTCCACATTTTTCACACGCACGCCCGTCACCCCAACCTGCATGTTGTCTGCGTCACCAAGAACTTCGTCGACGACAGAAAACTTTACCAATTCGATCTTTGGGTTGTCGAAGGCACGTTGTTGCATGATCTTGGACGCTCGCATTTCTCCGCGTCGCAGGATCATGTAAACCTTGGAAGCGAACTTCGTCAAGAAAGTAGCTTCTTCCACGGCCGAGTCTCCTCCGCCGACAACAACTAACGGTTTGTTTCGGAAACGAGGCAACGCACCATCGCAAACGGCACAAGCACTAACCCCTTTATTTCGGAATTTTTCTTCGCTGGGTAAACCCAGATAATTCGCGCTGGCGCCGGTGGCAATGATCACAGAATGAGCTTCATAAGTGCCATTCTCGCTGGTGTTCAGCTTGAGCGGCTTTTCTGAAAAATCGACACTGACCACATCATCGGTGATCACTCGAGTGCCGAAATTGGTCGCTTGTTGACGCATCAATTCCATCAGCTCAGGACCGGTGACCGCATGCGGATGTTCTTCAATCGGAGGCAACATGTATTGACGGTCCTTGGAAATCGCGGACTCGAGAAAAGCCTTGAGATTTCCGGAAGGAAAACCAGCATAATTTTCGACTTCCGTGGTTTGGGCCAGTTGCCCCATAGGATACCGCCCCATCACACGGTTTTCCTCAGTCATGGCGCCTTCAAACAAGAGAGGCCGAAGATTGGCTCGGGCCGCGTAAATTGCAGCAGACCAACCAGCAGGCCCGCTTCCGATGATGATACAGTTTTCGATATTGCTCATGAAAATTTTACACGGGGGGGAACGAAACAAAAGACTCCAAGGTTGTATCACAATTCGACGCGATCAGCCAGAACCTCGTGCTTTCCCCGCGAACCGAATATCCTGGGGTCCAAGTAACTCGGTGCACTCTCGATGGAATAATGGAAAAAGCAATGAATGCAAAACGGAAGGAATCTGAGCCCGAGAATTTCGATCTCATGTCTAACGTTTAGAAAATGCAGAATTAGCGAACTTCTTAATCTAGACTTCAGGTTGATGAACTATCCTACGAGCGTCGAAACCAGTTTTGAGCAAATAGTCAATTTCGAGCGACACAAGTCATAACGCCGCGTGTTGAGAATCTTATCAAGACATTACTCGGTACCTGAAACATCCATGATTGCACTTTCAACTCACCGCTTTTGCTCGATGGCGATTCTACTTCTCTTCGCTTGCACTCAAGCTTGCATGGTTTTAGCAGATGAGCCTCCAGTCGGCTCAAAACCAATCGGGGGACATTGGTTCGTCGTCGAAGGGGAAATCCCAACTTATTACTACCAAGACGGGGAAAAGTTCGTCGATTTGTTCGCCTACCATCGTCAAGACTCCAACAAAGATGGTGTTGATAACGTTCGACTGAGCCATGACGATCAATGCTTGATAATGCAAAGCCAAGGCTACCCCAATCATCCGACTGCGGTGTATCCCAACAGCGGCAACCCTAATTCGATCCAGGTTCAAAGCTTCACTTTCAGGTTACCATTGGTCCCGAAACTGGCCGACCAAATTACTCGTTTGCCGATGGGACCCGTTGGTACAGCCATCAATGGAGTCGTCTTTTTCAATCCGTTTGAAATGGGTGGCATGAACGCGGTCGAGGGATACTCGGAGGTGTGGCTCGATTCTTGCTGCGGTCATCCCCAGCAAACGGGTGTCTACCATTACCACAAGTACCCAACTTGTGTCCGATCCCCTTTCCAAGATGACGGCAAACAACACTCGCCAATTATCGGCTTTGCGTTTGATGGGTTTCCATTATATGGCCCTTACGAATCGGAGGGAAAGATGGCCAAAGACCTGGAGGCCAATCTTGCGCTGGATGCGTGCAATGGTCACAGCGATGAGCAACGAGGCTATCACTATCATGTGACGCCGGGCCGCTTCCCTTACATTCTTGGCGGTTACGCCGGAGTCGTTGAACCTTCCAACAATCGCGGACTACGGCGAGCCGGCACAGGCTCCCTGATTGACAACACTCAGGAAGGTGACAATCGTATGGATAAGGTCATCTCATCCGTCCGGCCGGGTAATGCGCAAAAGGGATCACGGCATCGAATCCAAATTGAATTGGACCCTTCCAAGGCGATGCGACGGCCAGTCCCCAATGACAAACCCTTTTGGGCGCAAATTGGACCGTTCGAAGCTAAGTCGATCGAGCGAACTGATAATGTGCTTACCATAGAGATACAGATTCCCGACGATGCCCCGGTCGGGATACTCATGGACTGCCATATTGAGTTCGAAGGAGCGGGCGGCCGAGGCGGTCCGATCGTTTTCAAGAAGAACGACGTCTTCCGAGTTGTCGAATAAGCCGGTGAATTGCATCCGGCCAAACGAAGTAAATTTTTAGTGAACGAACGATTTTCAAAACCTCTCATTGGAGCGAAGAAGATGAAAAAAATGTCATGGGCCTTGGGACTTCTACTAACGACGATCGGAAGCTCGGTGCTTTCGCAGCCGCCAGGCGGACGAGGACCTGAAGGACCGGGACGACCCATGGGTGGTCCAGGAAATCCGATTGTTGAAGCGCTGGACGCAAATCACGATGGCGAAATCTCCGGTGAAGAGATCAAAAACGCCGCTGTTGCGCTGGCTGCTCTGGATAAAGACGGCAACGGAACGTTAACCCAAGAAGAATTTCGTCCTGCTCGTGGCCCGGAAGGGCGCGGACCGGGTGGACCAGAAGGTCGTGGACCGGGTAGACCAGAAGGTCGTGGACCGGGTGGACCAGAAGGTCGTGGACCGGGTGGACCAGAAGGTCGTGGACCGGGTGGACCAGAAGGTCGTGGACCGGGTGGACCAGAAGGTCGTG
>JBIKLJ010000227.1:0-7633 GCA_044359895.1 Pirellula sp. | reverse complement strand
GGCGAAGTCTTCTCGGACGACTTGATCGACTCCATTTGTGACTTGCTCTAGCACGGATTTTATTCTTAGTCGAACTTAGTTTATGCACAACATCACCGGTTTAGTTGAGTCCCGAACGTTGTTGCTCGGAACTAGCAATCGAAAAAAAATCATTGAGCTTGTTCATTTGCTGGAGCCTCGTGGTTTCAGGTTGCGGACTCCAAGCGATTTTGAAGATGTGTTGGAAGTGGATGAAACGGGCGATACCTTCATGGCGAATGCTCAGTTGAAGGCGGTGGCTCAAGCAAAGCACAGGCAAGTATGGGCTATCGGCGAAGATAGCGGTCTTTGTGTGCCTGCTCTTCAAGGTGAACCGGGCATCTATTCGGCGCGATACGCTGGCCCCGGTGCAACGGACGCTCACAACAACGCTAAACTCTTGGTAAAGATGGCCGAACTACCTGATCACCAGCGCCAGGCATACTACGTCTCGACCATGGCATTGTCGGACCCTAGTGGCCATGTTCACATTCAGGCTCAGGGAGAGTGTTGGGGTAGAATCTTGCGTGTGCCTCGTGGCGAGCGCGGCTTTGGTTATGATCCATTGTTTGAGATTGCAGAATACCATTTGACATTTGCAGAAATGGGACAGGGAGTGAAACGCGCGATTAGTCACCGAGCGCGAGCCTTGCGATCGTTTCTGGCTCGGTTGGATTGCTTGGTAGCGTGAGTTTACTTCCGGAATCTTACCTGGGTTGGATTGCGTTATGTATTGCCGCCCTGGGCATAGGAATTACCAAGAGCGGTTTTTCTGGCTTTAGCATGGTGCATGTAATTCTGTTTGCATCTGTTTTTGGTGCGATGGAGTCCACTGGGATCGTTCTTCCGATGTTGATCGCTGGTGATATCTTTGCGATGTTGCTTTATGGTAAACACGCTAACTGGACTTATGTGCGACGCATGTTCCCCCCGACACTGCTGGGGGTTGTATTGGGTTGGCTTTTGATGATGGTCTTGGATGGAAAATTTTATCGCCCGTTGATCGGTGCGATCATATTGGGGTTGGTCATCCTTCAGATCATAAGACTCTGGAGAGAAGATTGGTTAAGCGACCTACCGCACTCGGTAGGGTTCGCATGGAGCATGGGGTGTCTGGTTGGGTTGACTACCATGTTGGCTAATGCAGCGGGACCGATTTTTGGACTTTACCTATTGGCGATTGCGGTCCCGAAAATGGAGTTCGTTGGAACAGCGGCTTGGTTCTTTCTGCTGTTGAACCTGATTAAGATTCCGTTCAGTTGGAGCCTTGGATTGATTCGATTGGATACCCTGGCCCTCAATGTGATATTGATGCCACTGATTGCCATCGGTCTCTGGATCGGTACAAGTCTTGTTCAATGTATCCCTCAAAAATTGTTCGATAGTCTCGTTTTAGTTTTCACGGGTTGTGCGTCGATTCGAATGTTGCTGAGTTGACCGCAAGGGTACCAAGTCATTGAGAAGCCCCGTTACACCGATAGGAGAATCTGGCGACAGATTCCCAAAACCACGCGTTCCACTTGATCCGAGGCCGCTCGTTGATTTCGTCCTAATTGGAACCGCAGGCGTTAGCCGCGAACACGTATCTAGCGCGATTAGACTCAACTCGGCTAGCGACAGCGGTGCAGTGCGAATAATTCGTGCTAGACGGCATGTTGATTCTTTCTACAATGCATCACTTTAGCTGTCTCCGCTCATCTTTTTTCGACAACTGAATCTATGAACGTTTTGATTGCTTCGCCTATTCAATTCATGAAGCAGATTCGTGAAAACCTTGATGTGATTCGAATCATGATCAAGAAGTTCGGTTTCTCCGGTCTTTTTGAGCTCTTGAAGTCTGATGTTTTGTTCGACTATCGGTACGGCGTCGATACGTACTCGGCAGTTAGCAGGGAAGAGCTTTTCACCGGCGAGCGTCTAGCGCTGCAAAACCGCTATTGCCCGTCGACCTTTGCACTTATTGATCTTGCGATTAAGGAAGCGCACGCGTTGATTGGAGATGAAATTCGCAGTTGTCACCTTGTGGACTATGGGTCCGGCAAGGGAAAGGTACTGATTGGAGCCGTGAAATACGGATTTCCGTTAGCTCGTGGAATAGAGTTCACGGAACGATTGCATCGCATAGCGGTGCGCAATTTAGAAAAGTTGGGGCTGAATAGCCGGGCCGAATCGATCCATGGCGATGCGACTGAGTTTTTTCCTTCGCCTAAGGATCGCGTTCTGTACTTTTTTAATCCGTTCGAAGGTGTTGTACTTGATCAAACACTTCAAAACATCAAAACCATTGAGCCCGAAGGAAAGCGAGTCCTGGTGGTTTACAATCCCGTTTGCGACGACATTTTTTGCCGCTACTTCGAACGAGTTGCAGAAAAGGTATCGAATCCTGGCCAGGCACGCTACAACGTTTATGTCGGCTAAACGCTAATCGCACTTCACTTTTGTCCGTGCGATCCAGTTGGCGGTAGATCCTGTGTATGCCCTGTCGTCAGGAAATCTCTACCAGTCGTTTTCCAAGCACTTCTATCCTTGGGGTAATCCCTAGTCCAGGTTCTTGGTTGGTTGTCATGAATCCGTTTTGGCGTTGGGGAGCACCGGTTGCCGTGCTGATGGTGACATAGCTATTGAAGTCCGTGCTGGTGAAGCGGAATTCTTCGGGCGTACTGTGAGCGAGATGAGCGATTGCGGCCGTAGTGATGTCGCCGCCCCAGCTATCCTCGAGCGTCATGGCGATCCCCATAGAAACACACAGGTCGCGAGCTTGTTTTGTTTTGGTCAGGCCGCCAAGTTTGCTGATCTTCAAATTGACGACATCCATCGCAAGATCCGCCTTTCCTTGCAAAAGCATCTCGAGCGAATCGATGTTCTCGTCCAGGACAAAAGGATGGCTTGTGTTGCGTCGTACGGCAAGGCATTCTCCGTAAGTCAAGCAAGGTTGTTCGATGTAAACATCGATATCTTGCACCGCTCGAACAACTCGCATAGCCTCGTGTTGTGTCCAACCGGTGTTTGCATCTGCAACCAATCGATCGGTCGGCTTCAGCATCGCCCGGACGGCTCGTATGCGCTGGATATCGGTATCGGGATCCCCCCCAACTTTCAACTGAAAGCGTGTATACCCTTGCTGGCAGTAGCCATCGACATTCTTTGCCATTTCCTCCGGTGATTGCTGCGAGATGGCTCGGTACAGGCGAACGTTTTCGCCATATCGGCCACCCATCAAAAGGCATACTGGCAACTTGGTTACTTTGCCTAAAATGTCCCAGCATGCGATATCGATTCCCGACTTCACGTAAGGGTGCCCCTTCAAAGCGGCATCCATGCGATGATTGAGCTTTGCTAGTTCTCGTGGATCCAGGCCGATCAGATGCGGTCCCAATTCGCGAATACCAGCGCGAACACCTTCAGCATAGGCAGGAAGGTAAAAAGGGCCCAGCGGGCAGACTTCGCCGTAGCCGATCCAACCACATTCCGTTTCTACACCAACAATCGTGCTGTCAAAAACCGTCACAGACTTGCCACCAGACCACTTGTACGAGCCTTCGACTAATGGCAGCTCAACTCGATGAGCAAAGATTCGCGCGATTTTCATGGGTACAGAACCTGCATGGTGGATGTGGTTGGGATTGAGTTGTGAGTCCAATCGGCGGGTTCGGCCCAGTGGAATCTTACCTTCATGATGAAGATCCCTGATTCGTCGATGTTTGACAACCTCTGCTCGAAAGACTTTAACCAATGTCGAACAGTTGTCCCAACTGTTCCGCCCTGCGTCGCCAACTCAAGGTGCTAGTGCATCGGTTAAAAACTGCTGATTCTGAACGTCGAGGTTTGGTTTAGGTGAGACAAATCTGATAATGATAAGACGGAAGCGTGCTGGGAGTCGGAAACGCAGGCTTTGAGCAGTTGAGGACAACTGCTCTACATTGTTCCGCCCTGCGTCGCCAACTCTGGGGGCTTTTGCGGCGAATCAACGAGGCTGATTTGTCTTTGTTTGGGAGCGTTGTCCCCAGCTGCATGGAACTGCCAAACCTGTTCAAAACGCTCCCTGGGAATAATCCATGCAATACGGAAGCGATGTTCGAGAATAAAACTCAAAAACGCTCGAATCTGTTGAATATTTCCTTTTTTAGACAGGGAAAGTGATAATTCTGGTGGTTTTGAATTACCGTTGATCCATGATCACCAGCCGTTTCGTTTCGTCCTTGCGGCGCGATAGCGTCCGCACATTCTTTGAAGCATCCCCCGCCGCGCGATTGCTCCGGTCAGACAATGCGCCACTGGTCCTTGATTTTCTTCATCGCGTTTTCAAATCGGGTGAACTGATCTCGATCGGACAAACGGATCTTCGAATACGGCTCTCCAGCTACCAAGAGGAAATACACGCTACCGAACCATCGCTGATTCCAGGCCCTCCCGAACGGTATCTTACCCACTGGGTTGATTCTGGTTGGCTTCAACGCTTTTTGGAGGCCGCATCGGTAGAGCCTCAGTTTCAACTGACTCGCTACGCCGAAGAGGCGATTCAGTTCGTCGATTCAGCGGTTTCCCGAGGATCGAATTTGGTTGGTACTGAAAGTCGATTGAGATTAGTCATCGATACGCTCGAAGACATCGTGCGCGGTGCGTCAGCGGATCCTGATCGACGTCTCGATTATCTCAAAGCGCAGCGATCCGCTATCGACGAGGAAATACGTGCAATTGAATCAGGAAAGTCCGTCCAGATTTATCGGCCTTCACAGATTCGCGAACGATTTCAAAACGCAGTGGACTTACTTCGCGCCTTGCAATCCGACTTCCGAGCCGTTGAAGAAAGGTTTCAAAAGATTGCTCGCGAAGTGCAACAACTTCAGTCATCGAGCGTTGATTCTCGAGGGCAAATTCTTGGACATGCACTCGATTCAGAAGATCTGCTCAAGCAACAAGACGAAGGGATCAGCTTCTTCGCTTTTGTTTCGTTTTTGTTTTCACCGACGCAGCAGGCGGCTCTACGAAAGAACATCGAGGAGATTCAGCATCTTGCCGCTTTGGCGGATCAGCACGATTCACTCGCTCGAGTTCGCAGGATGGTACCATCGCTGCTGGCCGAAGCGGAAAAGGTAATGCGCACCACCGCAAGGCTTTCTGCAACCCTGCGACGTCTTCTTGATGCAAGAGCGTCCGCTCATCGAATTCGCTTAGCCAATGTATTGCGGGACATTCGCAAGCAAGCGATGCTATTGCGAGGTGGCGATGCATGCAAGTCGATTCAACTGTCGGTGGATACCGAAGCTGACCTGCATTCTCCCATGGCACGAACGTTTTGGTTTGCATCCCAGGAATTTGAATCGCACCAGCTGTCGGAACAAGTAATTGATCCGAAGCATGCCCGGGCAATGGCCTCTGCATTCGCCCGATTGCAGCGGCTCGATTTGCGAAAGCTGCGTGGACAAATTCGCGAACTCACGCAAGATGGTGCGGAAACTTCATTGATTGAATTGCTTCAGACGTGGCCGCTCCAAGGCGGAGTGATTGACCTGTTGGGATATCTTCAAATCGCCCACGACGACTCGCATTCGATCGATACCGCTCGAATCGACCAGATCACGATCAACCAACCGCGAGGCAGAGACCGAGCGTTGATGGTTTCCATTCCACACATTGTGTTTCAACCGAAAGCATCCAATCGCGAAGTTGCCAAAAAACCTCGCTAGCCTCTACTCTTCCTTGACAGCGAACGAGCCCTATTGTGGATAGTTTCATCAGCGATTCAAAAAGTATCATCCCGCCACCAATGGACTGGAGCCCTGTGGCTGTCCGGTTGCTTCAAGGTGTCGTATACCACGACGATGGGCGCGAAATGTGGGAACAGTTGTTGGAAAACGTTTCTCCACTTACGGAGTATTTCGGCAAATTAGGCCTGCTGTTAGTGGTCAATGAACCAGACGCGATGGCTTATTTGCGGCAGCTGGACGAAGAGGAAATCCCACCAGACTATCCTGCGATGCCAAGATTGTTTCGCCGAACGCCGCTTGGGTACGATGCCACGCTGCTCTGCGTTTTGCTTCGCGACGAACTTCGGCAATACGAAGAAGAAGACGTCCAAAACGAACGATGCGTGGTTTCTCAAATGGATTTGCTTTCGATGTGGGAAGCCTTCTTTCCCGATCAAACCGATTCTGTGCGACTGAATCGAAGCTTGACCGCAGCGCTCCGAAAAATGGAGGAACTCAAGTTTGTTCGTCCCTTTGAAAAGGATCCGCCGACTTGGGAGATCCGTCGCATCATCAAAGCAAGACTGCCTCTCGCGGACTTGGAACGGTTGCGAGTGACCTTAGCTGCAGCCACAGGCAAGTCGCCTGATGAGAGTGGGGCGGAAGTGAGTGGAGCGGAAGAGTCATGAAAAGTGTTTCATTCGATCAAGACCGCCCACCCTTGCAAGGCTTTCGACTGGCGAAGCTAGAGGTGTACAACTGGGGCACCTTTGATGGCTCCGTCTATTCCGTTCATCCAGCAGGTCAAACCACTTTGTTGGTGGGTGAAAATGGCTCGGGAAAATCTACCTTGGTCGATGCGATGTTGACCTTATTGGTTCGGCCACAAACACGTAACTACAATGTTGCGGCCGGAGCATCAAAAAACGAACGTGACGAAAAAACCTACATTCGTGGTGCCTACGATCGTACGGTGGGGGATGGTGGAAGACCTCAGATTCAATACCTTCGAAGTGGCGCTGGTCATTACACTGCGTTGCTTGCTGTCTTTGCCAACGAAGTGACTGGTGCTTGCTTCACTATTTGCCAAGTGCTTTACTTGAATCATGAAAATGCGGTCGAGAAGGTTTACGCGTATTGCGAGTCTGAACGTGGAATCGTACGTGACTTAGGAGAGCTTGGTACCGGTAGCTCGATCGCAAAAACACTCCGCGACCGAGGTTTCAAAACCTCCGCGAGTTACAAAGAGTATTTTCAATGGTTGCAGAAGCGAACTGGCTTTCGTACCAAAGCCATGGACATCTTCAATCAGACGGTTGCCGTGAAAGATGTGCAACGCTTGGATGAGTTCATTCGTTCGCACATGTTGGAACGTAAGCCATGGAATGAGCGCGTTGGACGGCTACTTTCCCACTTTAACGAATTAAGTGAAGCACATCGGATGCTGGTGCGTATTCGTCAGCAAGAGGAATTGCTCCGCCCTATCATCGAGTCGGGAGAGCGTTATCGATCCAAGCAGCTGGAATGCCAACGCGCAAAAGTGTTGCTCGCAGCCCTCCCCATCTTTTATGCAGAGCAAACGATCGCATTGCTGGAACCGCTATGCAGTCAATGGCAGCAGCAAATCCACAACCTGCAGGAAGACATCCTTCGTCTTGAGCAAGTGCAAGACCGATTACGTAATGAGATCGCTCGCTTGGAACTGGAAATCGAAAATGCAGGTGGAGATCGGCTGCGACAGTTACCAAGCTTAATCGAGCAAGCAGAATCGATTGCGAAAAGCAAAGCACGCTTTCGCGCGATGTTTGAATCGCAACTACAAGTCGCAGGACTTGATATCCAAGTAACTTCGGCAGAACAATTTGCGAAGGTTCGAAAAGCGAGCCATGCTCGGCGAATTCAGCTTTTAGAAGAACGGCAGCGCAAAC
>JBIKLJ010000226.1:0-7688 GCA_044359895.1 Pirellula sp. | reverse complement strand
AGCTCGACACACTTTTGATCAGGCACGTATCGGAAGATAAGCGTCCCGAAATCGGGTTGACCCGTCTTGGGGCACATCGAGGTGAACTCGGGACACTCAATCTCGATATGGTAGTCCCGATTGGGAAAGGAATTGTCGAAACACTCGAGTTGATCTTGGAACGGCGTGCCTGGCACAGCTGGCTCTCCTGGGGATAGGTATGTACAAAATGAAAGGTCTATTTGGCGAACGGATTACCGAATTCTACGAACGAGGCTCGCAGCAAGCGGATTTTGGCCAACTCGCGTCGTTTGAGTCACGTCCGGGCCATCTGGACATTGTCTATTCTTGCCTTTTGGCCGTATATTGACAGGTCACTTTGACGATAGAACCCTAGAACCCATGGTAAAAAACCCTGTTAAGGACCGCGGCGCGTGATCCGAATCTCTGAAATTTTTCATAGCGTTCAAGGCGAAGGCCGTTTTAATGGCACCCCGAGCGTCTTTATTCGCACCAGCGGATGCAATTTGCGGTGCTGGTTCTGCGACACTCGGTACGCCTCCTGGGAACCAGAAGGGGACTCTAGCGACGTCGCCAGCATCGTGAAGGCTGCAACCCAATGGCAAACGCCCCATGTCGTTATCACCGGCGGGGAGCCGCTGATTTTTGAAGAATTGGGCGAAGTTTGCGATGAACTCAAGAAACAGCACCGCCACATTACCATCGAGACCGCCGGCACGATTCAACGCGACTGGGCCTGCGACCTCTGGTCCATCAGTCCCAAATTAAGCAATTCCACCCCCATCGGATACGCAACGGACGAGTGGATCAAAAATCACGATGAACGGCGAGATCGCCCCGATGTGGTTCGCCAATTGATGAACCAAGGGGACTACCAGCTAAAGTTTGTTATCGGTTCGATTTTAGACGCCGAAGAGGTTCTGGAATACTTGGCGAAACTGGGCCAGTGGGATCGTGATCGCGTGATGATGATGCCACGCGGAACCACCGTCGCCGAACTGCGACTTCAAGCATCTTGGTTGACCGATTGGTGTCGCAATCACGATTTACGTATGTGCGATCGATCGCACATCTACTGGTTTGGAAATCGACGTGGTACTTAAACACAAGCGGCTAAAAATACTCTTTCTGCATGGATGGCATTCGGTGATTGGCGGAGTCAAACCGACCTTTTTGATCGAACAAGGAAACGAAGTCCTCAACCCAAAATTAGACGATGATGATTGGGACGTTGCTTTGGCCACCGCTGAAGCTGCGATGCATACGTTACAACCGGACGTAATTGTGGGCTCTTCCCGCGGTGGAGCGATTGCCATGAATCTCGATAGTGGATCTATCCCGCTTGTTCTGTTGTGCCCTGCCTGGAAACGATGGGGCAACGTGGACCAAGTGAAGCCCAACACGTTGATATTGCATAGCCGTGCCGATGACGTCATTCCCTTGGAAGATAGTGAAGACTTAATTCGCCGAAGCAAACTGCACTCGGACACTCTGATCGAGGTAGGCACAGATCATCGGCTTGCGGATCCAAGTTCGCTTTCCGTAATGCATTGGGCATGCCAATTGTTAGGCTCGGGCGAACCGATGACTTGGCTTCAGGAGGACTCAGAAAACGCAGGGGCGCCAGGCCGGCACAGCGGAGCGTCGCAAGACGACGCGTCTTACATCTGCGACGCCTGCGGGGAAGAGATTGTGATCCCATTGGATTTGAGCGAAGGGAGCTTGCAACGGTACGTGGAAGATTGCCCTGTCTGTTGCCGAGCTAACATCATCTATGTTCAAGTCGACGATGACGGGCAGGCTCGGGTTTGGGCGGAACCAGAACAAGATTACGAATAAGCCGAAATGGTTTCGTTTCTGTATCCATCCAATTTGGGGGCTGTTTACTTCAGCCTGAAGCCAAATATTGCGACCTAATCGTTTGTGGGTGTTTCCACAATGCGATAAAGATCGAGATCGGCGCGACCTGATATCAGTGCGAACAAATGTCGAATTTGGTCATGGGCGACATTCAAGCCGACACCAGCCCCCTCTTCAAGACTGCCCGCTCGCAATTGATAGTAGCCAGGTTCTCTGGTGATGAAGCTGGGCAGGTCGGGATCGGTCCATGGACTTAGATTCAATTCGGTGGATATCGGTTTAGTTCGGCCGGCTTGAAACGAAGCGATTACATCGCATTGCAGCTCCATCACCGAGTCATCGTCTCGCATCAATCGCAAGACGTAATGCGAATTGGGTTCTTGCTGGATTTGATCCACACCCAGCGATTCCAGGATGATCATATTCGATGGTTGATTGGAACGAATCGTATGGAGGGCGCTGGTAAAGCCATCTGAATCTTGGCTCCGCGTGGAGCGAATGAGCCATGTCAAACGGGTGTCGGGTTGATTCGCAAACTGGCTAGCAAACTCCGTCGCGAACTGTGCCGCTCTCTTAGTTTGACCTATCAAACATGTGCGCTTGCCAACGATCGACTTGGCCTCGAACTTCCGGTCGAGCGGTGTGTGTTTAAGAAAGGTATCTCGCAATCCGATCTCGCCCATCGCTTGTCCGCCCCCGGGCCCAAGACCACAGGACTGTTGGAAGATACCCCTGCAGTCGATCACGACATCGGCCCGCGAAATCCAATTGCCACGATGACGCCCCTCGACAAAAATGCGAAACTCATCGTTGCAGCGTTCTTGAGGGTGGATTGCATCGCACA
Source organism: Pirellula sp. (assembly GCA_044359895.1). Taxonomy (GTDB): domain Bacteria; phylum Planctomycetota; class Planctomycetia; order Pirellulales; family Pirellulaceae; genus JBKCUI01. The sequence continues at coordinate 4,984 of JBIKLJ010000226.1, read as the reverse complement.
CATAGGTTTGCAAGCGGGATACGTCAGCAACGGGGCTTAAGAAGTGAATGTCGTCGAACAATAGATCGTTCTTGGCAAGAGGAACCAGGTATTCTTCTGCGAAAGACTTTCCGGTGAAAACATGATCGGGTGGTCGACGCTCGTAGTCTGGGAACTGAGCCTTGATCGCGGCGTGTCCAAGCGAGGTTGTGCAGTCCTGAACAGGGACGTTCAGCGGACGGTTGTGCCAATCTAACATTCGATGAGCAACGCGTCGTTCCTCAAAGATCGTTACAAAGTAACCAAGGAAACGAGCATAGATGGCCACCTCCAAACCAACCGGTCCTGCGCCGATCACAGCGATCGTAGCCGGGGACTCGACTTCAGGATCCCATTCCAGTTCCATCATGGCAGTGGCACATCTTCCAGTACAAATTCTAGGGTTTGATCAATCAGGTTCGCGGGCGCTCGATAAACAAAGGTGCAATCATCAAGCCCGCCATCGATATCGAACAAGTAGGATAATCCAATTTCGCTTTCTGTCATCCGCGTCGTGGACCAGCCCACATGCTCTACACGTTTGCTTGTCTTATCCAAAAGATACGCTTCGTTGCTGTTGGACCAACCTCGAAATGATTCCGCAGATTTTTCGGTCCCTTTGAGCTGCACACCAACCAACACTTCATAAATATCACGGTTCTTGCGAGCTTTCTCCAGAATCACAGTTAAGTTACCAACGCTAGCCGATTTGTCTTCACTGTTTTTACCTGCCTTCATCAAGTCGGTGAACTCCAGCGTGGCGGGCACGCCTGGTGTAGCAATCGACATCTTGCCTGTCCATCGAGAGATTTTTGTGGACTGTTGTTTTGGAAGTTGGAAGCTCAAATCCACCAGCATTTGAGTACCACCTGAAGGAACAAAATCGGATTCTTGCGATTCGCCTGTCGTCGATAAAATCTGGCCATCGTCACAAACCAATTTCATCGTGTCCATGGGAAACTGAACGAAAACCGGGTTCAACCTAGGCTCCCAAGAAAGAAGCAATTGAATTTGGACTCGCCCTCGTGCAGGATCATTCAGAGGCAATAGCTTTTGAATCGATATCGGCTCGAGCCGAAACAAACCGCAATAGCCGGCCGTAGCAATTCTAAGTGGTGCTTCGGTGCGACGTGGTGTTAAAAGAAGCGCACCACCGTCCGATGCCGGGACGGTTAAATCCATCTGGTCAAGAATTTCATCGAAGGCTTCCCAAAAAGGAGTGTTTTCAAAGTCGGTGTCAACGTCGTCTTCTAAGTTTTCAAGCTCACCCAGTTGAATGGCATTTCCCGTCTGCTTAGACAATTCGATGAGCGCTTCGCGGCCAGACATCGTGCCTTTCATGGTTACCAGCGAAGGCTTTGTGGTTTGCTCAAATTCCAGCTTACGGAACGCAACTCGCAATCGATCGATCCGCATTTTCCATTCATCGGATTCTTTGTTATTCACCGCTGGCAAAAATTCCATCGCATCGGGACCAAGAGCTAGCAGTTCTTGTTCGGCGACGTCTCGCACCGCTTTTTTAACATCATCCAATCGTATTGAAATCTCTTGGACCAATTGAGAGAGCTTCTCTCGCTTTGGATTAGCCATCGCTTTCGCTTCGGATTCCGTATCTAAATCGTCTTGCGCCTGGACCAGTTCGGCGGTAAGCAGAAAAAGAATTGCTAGCAGAGCAAATGTCTTCGTAAATAGTGGTTGGATTGTCACAAAATGGAAATGGCGAGAGCAGTATGACAAAAGAACTGTGCAATGATGCATGATTCGGAGACTCCCTGTGGGGTTGGGCTTCGAAGGAATGGCATGCTAGTTTAGACTAGAACGAAGTGTACTCCAATTCGATGCAATCGATTTGTTCAGTGAAAGCGTATCTATGAACTCAAATGCACGGAATTTTGCTGCGTCCTATATCTTGAACGGGCTCTTTATGTTTGGTAGACCAAGCAAATGGGTTGAGATTGCGTTTGTTTTCATTGCTGCGTTTTGTTTATTTTTGTGGGGATCGCAATCCCATTGCCATGCGCAAGCGAATCCAATACCCGGCGGTGGAGCAGCGGCAATCCGTTCTGAAGCCACCCATTCAGAAGCCATTGTGGGTTTGCCTTATGGGGTAGCTAGGGTTCTTTTGCCTATCGGTCAAGTTTCAAGTACTGAATCGTTGCGGATCATTATTAGTGACGACGAAGGACGCGTCATGTTTCCAGCCGTCGATGTGCAAACGACGGAGCCGCCTGAAGTCCATACGCCAATGGCTAGCGGTCGGCCGGGGATCGGAAACGGAGAATTGATTCGGCGCATTCGTAGTGCAATCCAAAATGCAAAAGAGCAAATTGATCCACCGGAAGTGCTTCGCGTCCAATTTTTGTTTCGGGGCAAGGAACCGCTACGTATCAATATTGCGGGGGACATTTCGACTCAATTAACGATCCAACCGATCGAAGAAGAGAGTGGCATCCAAAAACCAGCTACCGGCGACTCGTCACAGCTTGGCCTTGCATCGACGTATTCTGCTCCTTATCAAGCGTTGCTGTCTTCCTGGTGGGACGGCTACGTACTGCATGCAAAAAAGCAGATTGAGCAGAGCGATTATCCTGCGATCGTAGAACATTACTTGACGCACATGTTGGCCTATCGTTACGGGTTCCCATTACCTGACTTAGCCAAGACGGGTTCGGATTCAAAGAAGCAAAAGCAAACAGATCCATTACCCACGTTAGCGTTGGTTGCGGGCGTGGAGGGGTTGCGAGCGGAAGTGTTTCAGGAATCGCTTCGCAAGCCAGCGTCTCATGACTTGAAAATGGTACCCGTTCCTGCGTCCCCGAAATGGGTTGATGTTCCTTCACCTGATACACCGCTCAATCAAGAGATTGAAGCGATTGCCAAAAAGGTCCCGCCTGAATGCTATTACATGCGCTTTGCCAGCTTCTCGAATTATCTTTGGTTTCAAGAGCTCAGCCAAACGCGGGGTGGCGATCTTGCTCAGATGGCGGTGCTTCGCGGATTCAATTACGAGACCAACCGTCGCATGGAGAAGTTGCTCAATACCAAAACCACTGCAGTTGCGAAAATGTTCGGCGATTCGATCATCGGCGACATGGCAGTTATCGGCCAAGATCTTTATCTACAAGAAGGCCCGACCTTAGGGGTGCTCTTCGAGGCGAAGAACGTTGCATTGCTTAAGTCTTCATTGACCCAAGAAAGAGTTGCTGCTGCCAAACAATTGGAAGCAGCGGGCGGCAAACTGGAGACGCTGGAAATCGGTGGAGCACAAGCTTCACTTCTGAGCACACCCGATAACCAGGTTCGTTCCTTCATGATCGATCGAGGCCAGTTTGTATTGCTGACGACAAGCAAGCGATTGGCAGAAAGATTCATCCAGGTGCACGAGGGGCAGCCGTCGCTGGGGGATTCGCGTGCCTTCCGGTTTGCGCGGTTGATGATGCCGGTGGAACATCGTTACGATGTGTTCGTCTATCTCTCTTCAGAATTTTTTCGAAATCTCGTGTCGCCCGGATATCAGATCGAATTGCGACGGCGATTAAAAGCCATCGCAGCGATCGAGATTGCAGAGATCGCAAGCTTGACAGCTCGAGCGGAGGCAGGTTCGGACAAGTCGCCCCCCAGCATTCCAGAGCTTATCGAAGACGGCTATCTTCCCGAGACCTTTCAGGTTCGAGCGGATGGTTCTCAGACCCTAGCGTATGAGGGGAACTGGAACGATTCCTTGCGTGGAAAGCGCGGTAGCTTCCTACCAATTGCCGATGTGGAGATATCGGAATGTTCCGAAGAAGAGGCGAGAAGCTACCGCGATCAAGCGTCGTTTTACGCTACGCAATGGCAACAGACCGATCCTTTAATGGTGGGGGTGCGACGATTTGCGGGAGAGCCTTCCGAGAAGATGGAACGCATTGCGATCGAAGCCTACGTCGCACCGCTGGGCCAAGAAAAATATGGATGGCTATCGCAATTCTTGGCTCCACCCGTTCGAACTGAAATTCAGCTTCCGCCGGATGACGTCATCAATTGCCAAGTTCATTTGGCTGGGCAAAGCACCGCTCGTTCGTTCTCGCCAGACCATGTCATGTTCGCAGGCTTGAAAGATATGGTGCCGCCTGTCCCTGGAGAGACCAAAGGGTTGTTGGCAACCCTTCGCACACTTCAGTCGTTGCCTGCATACTTAGGGGGGTGGCCGAGACCTGGGTATTTAGATCGTTTGCCGCTTGGGTTGGGGGGCGGGCCTCCTGATGCATTAGGATTCTCTCGTTTACTGATTGGGCTCTGGAGATGGCAGGCTGGGGGCTTTAGCGTTCTTTCGTTCGATCGTTCGATACTTGAGAACTGTGCCATGCATTTAAGGCCGGTGCCAGCCGATGATGTCGCCCAAGGTCGCCTGAAGATTCGAGATCTCGAAAAGAGCAAGCTGTCGGCGTGGTTCAACACCTACTGGTTTCGTCGCGCGGCCCAAACAACGCGAGGCAACTTGATGTTACTGGACTCGTTGACGGAACAGCTCCAGGTGGAACCGAGCCAATCACTTCAAGTCGCAGAAAGACTAATCGATGCGAGATTGCAATGCTCGCTCGGTGGGCAATATGTATTGCAGCCAGCCAATTCGGATTCGGGGGTTTCGGTCTGGCAGACGACGGCATGGCCAGCCAGTCTGCTGATGATGGGGTCCAACCAACCCACTCTTGGCTTTGATTCTACAAAATGCTTGCCTCCGCAGAGCTACAAGGCAACTTGGTTGGAGTGGTTTCGAGGGGCTCAATTGCATCTCACCCAATTGCCAGAAAGATTGATCGTGGTGGGAACCGTCGATATCGAACCCTTGCCCGTGGCAAATTTGGCAGGGAATGGAAATCCCACCGAAGGAACATCCTTGCCCAAAATGGACATGAATTTGGACCTGTTCAATTTGCCATTCAAATTCTTCAAGGGAGATAAGCCGAACGGGGACAAGCAAAATGCG
>JBIKLJ010000225.1:0-7779 GCA_044359895.1 Pirellula sp. | reverse complement strand
CAGCGGCTCAATAAAGCGCTTGCATGACGCTACCTATTGGTCCCTGCAACCCAATCCATAGCCAATTGCGAATCCGCCGGTTAGCTCACTTGCGTCAAGCCGGTTAACGTTCCCGACGCATCGGAGAACGTCTCCGTTTCCACTCCCATCTTTTGAGCCAGGGTCAAATGGACGTTCGAAAGTGGCGGATGCTTATCCACGTCGAATGCCAAGTGTTGCCCATGCCGCAATCCTAACTTGCTTCCTCCCGCAACGAGCAAAGGCAGGTTCTTCGGTGAATGGTCGCCTCCTTCTCCCGAATTCATTCCAGATCCGAACAGAACCATCGTGTTGTCGAGCATACGCTGCTGGCCATCCTGCGTTGACTTCAGAAAGGTCAGGAACCGATTAAGTTTGCTCAAATGAAAACGATCGATTTGGGCAAGTCGATTCAGCATGCCATCATCGCCACCGTGATGAGACAGTTCGTGATGGTTCTCTCCTCCACCACCGAATCCGCCTGCTTCTCGTGACCATTCAAACGTAATGACTCGCGTAGCATCGGTCACAAACGTCAGATAACACAGCTCCAGCATGACATCGATCCAGGCCGGTCGATCGTGCGCATCGATTGGTTTCGAATCCAGTTGCAGTCCCGTCGCATTGATCTCAGGTTTCGGCACATCGATCCAAGATTCCAGTCGCAGAACTCGTGCCTCAGTTTGCCGAACGCTTTCCATGTACTCTTCCACTTTTTGCTGATCCTGGCGACCGAGCATACGATCCAATCGTTTGGCGTCTTGAAGCACACTATCCAAGATGGACTTCTTATCCGCATAGGTCTTTAGAAGTGTTTCGCGACCCTCTGCCGAATCCGAAACAAAAAGGCGTTCAAACAATCGACGGGGCGAATTCTCCGCAGGCATGGGGGTTCCGTTGCGATTGAAGCTCAGCGTGTGCGAATGACCAGCTCCGCCGGTACCTGACATGTCGGACAACTGAAGTGACGCAAACCGAGTTTCCTTTTCGTGGGCCTTGGCGATGACTTGGTCGATCGATTCGGAGTTCGTGTATTCTGCGCCAGGCACGCGGCCAAGATCCGCACCCGTCAGCCACGTATCCGCGCCGCTGTGCCCACCTTTGCAAGCCGGGTGTCCTAGCCCGGTCAAAACCGTGAAGTCATCGCGATGCTCTTTCAGAACTTCCAGGGTCGGAGAAAGCGTGTAGCTTGCCCCGTTCTCTTTGGGCGCCCACTGCTTGATATTGACCCCGTTGGGAATGTAACAGCAAATCAATCGCGGAGTCGTTCGAAGTGTCTTCGACACAGGTTGGTAGGTGCTGTCCGCGGCCGATATCGGTTTGGACATCGCTTCGAGCAGGGGCAAGCCCAATGCAATTCCAGCCCCTTGTAACAAACTTCTTCGATGGATGGTTCGGTTCATTTGGTGCTCTTGGGAGGCGTCTTGGTCTTGAGGCTCGGCTCGGCAACTTCACTGGAATACTTAGTAAACAATGGGCTTAACGCAATCGACTTCAATAAAGTCCTCATTTTAAAGTCATCTTGGCTCAGATTTTGAATCGCAGCGTCCACATAAGGTCGATCCTCCATGGTCAGCTCTCGACCGATCGCATAAGTAAACTGCTTCTCCGCAAAGCAGCGGACGAACAGATCCTGTCGCTCCAACATGGCTTTCTGAAGGGAACCGACCCCGTCCAACGCGGTTCCATCGGGCATTTGGCTTCGAGCATCAATAATGGGATCATCTTGTCCAATCCGGCCATTGTATCCAAAGCCTTCGCGGTCGCGCCATTGCCCTGCCGCGTTGAAGTTCTCCAGCGCGAAGCCAAGTGGATCAATCTTGTTATGGCATCGAGCGCACTGAGGCAATTGCCGATGGATCTCCAATCGCTTTCGAACCGTTGCTTTGTCGATTCCAGGTACCTTCGGTGCGATATCGCCAACGTTATCTACCGGCAAGCCTGGATCCGTGCCCAGTAGATTTTTCAAGATCCAAGTCCCGCGTTTTACGGGAGACGTGCGAGTTCCGTTGGAGGTCGTTGTCAGTATGGATGCTTGAGTTACAACGCCGCCGCGTTGTATTCCATCGGGCTTCATCACTTTGCGAAAGTGGTCTCCGTGAACCCCATCGATGCCGTAATGTCGAGCCATTCGCTCGTTGATCACGAGAAAGTCGGAGGCAATCAGATTGAGCAGGCTATGGTCCTGATGAAGGATCTCTGCAAAAAAGGCTTTGGATTCACCCACCATGGATGATTCCAAATGGCGATCGTAGTCTGGATAAAGATCGGTCGCTGGTGGATTCGCACCTACGTCTTGCAAACCTAACCATTGGCTTGCAAAGAGATCTACTAAAGCATCCGAACGAGGATCCGCAAGCATCCGATCGATTTGCTTCGAAATGGTGGTTCGGTTTCGAAGCTTCTTTTCGCGAGCTAAATCAAGCAGCTCTTGATCGGGCATCGTTCCCCAGAGAAAGTAAGACAACCTCGATGCATATTGTTCATCGTCTACATAACTCGAAGGAGCATCGGCCTGAGGCTTTGACGTCGCCTGCTTGGAAATGGGTTCTGGCAAGTACAGAAAATGGGGGGAGGAAAGGATCGCGATCAAGGGCTTTCGAATAGCGGTCAGAAAGCCCGATTTTTCCGCGAGCGATAAATCAAAGAGCTTTGCCTTCTCCAGAACTTCGTCCTCGGACACCGTTCGGCGGTAAGCCCGTTGCATGAAATCACCAACGACGGCTTTCGCTCGCTTGGTCAGATCACGAATTTTTTCATGCTCGGATGTCACGATCGCTCGATGGCTACTGGGGGGCCAAGCGTCGTACACAGGACCTTCAATCTCCATCCAGTCGACCAAAAGAGTAGGTCGAGCGAACGCATCATTGCCTTGAAACCAGAAGTTTTCCAAATGCTTGGGGATGTTGTATGCATAGGCGACGGTCATGCCTAGGGATTGATCTTCGATCCAGGCCGAGAACTCATACACCTTCGGGTTATCCAACCCCGAGTCGATATCGATTTCGGCAAGCGTCGAAGGTTGGCCATCGCGATCGAGAATCAGCTTGGCTCGCGGTGGCCCGTAGGAATAGGCGGGATGCGTTGCGATGTGATCTAAAATGCCCTGATGTTCTTCGTCGATGTACTTTGCACCATTTGGATTTTCCCGAACTCGCTCCTCGCGTCGGAAGGCAAGGATCTTTTTGGTCGACTCTAGAACTTCGGCTCGCGAGGGAACGGTTCCTGCAGCTCGAAAACGGATCCGATATCGACCCGGCGTTGGCACTCGAAAATCGCGTACGTTGAGGTTCTTGTCCCACGATTCATGATGCACCACCTTCCACCCATCCTGGACTGGATTGTTCCCACCGTTGACGATCGGATTATGTTTGTCGACTCGCACACGATGCCCATCGTCGTTCCCCTCATCGATCTCAAATCGCCAACGGATCGGTTCGGGTTGTTTGCCTTCCACCAAGGCCAAGTCGATCGCGCGTGCTGCCGCTTCGATGTAGAGCTCCATGTGCAGGGGAGACAGAGACAGTGCGGCTGCATTGTTCGTAAATCCGCCGGCGGGAGGATCCATGGGAAACCCGGACACATCAAGCTCTACATTCATTAAGCTTCGAAGAGTGCGCTGGTATTGGTCTTTGGTTAAGCGTCGAACGGGTGTTGCACGCGACTTCTCGTGCAGGCTAGACGAAGTAGCCTTGGCGATAATCCAATCGATGACTTCGGAGGACTCCGGTGCGGCAGGTTGACTGGAATCATCGGGAGGCATTTGTTGATTGACGAGGACGCGGTATACCTCTTGCCACTTTTCGCGATGTTCAATGCGCGTCCAGGACTCCACCAAGTCGCTTTCGATACTTAGGTTGCCTTCTGGTTTCGAGCTGCCGTGGCAATCGGCACAATACTTCTGTAGGTACGTTTGGATTTTGGAAAACGGAACAGGATCCGCCGCCGTAACAGGCCGAGCCCCGAAGGCACAAACAAAAACAAATACAAGATACAAAGCGATCTGCGGCTTCAGCCAAATTCTTGTGAGGAGAGAATTCATGGTACTGTTGCTTTACTTGACTGCTTTACTTGACTTTACTTGACTTCATGAAAAACCGGCAGGTCGTCGTCGCGGTCAAGGCTTTCTGCCTCCGCGAGCATACCCCATTGTTGCAGACGACGCAGCAGACGGGCTCGGGAAATGTTGAGAAGTTTTGCGGCTGCCGTCTTGTTCGATGGGGAAATCTCCAGCGCCCGCAAAATCATGGTCCGCTCGACATCTTCCAATATGGCATCCAAGTCGACGGACGCAATCGGATTGGATTGCTCCGCATGCGAGACACAGGTACGCAGGTTGATTGGCAGATGTGCAACGTCAAGCTGAACGCTGTCGCCCGAGCTCTTTAGAGCGTGTTGCATGGTTTGTGAAAATTCTTCGATATCGTCTGGCCAAGGGTACGCGCATAGCAAGTCGCAGAAGGCACTTGTGGTTTCGAGATTTTTGCGGCCTTGATTTTCCGAGGACTCCAACCAGCTCGCAACCAGAACGCGAAGGTCGCCCAATCGATCTGTTAGCCTTGGCAGTTCAATCTGCAAGACACCGGCAATCGCAAAAATGGCGTCCCAGTCTTTGCTTCGGGCGATTTCCGGCCCAGTCGAGTCCATGGATGTCGAGTCCGTGGATGTTGAGTCCGTAGCTAGCGTCACAAAGTAACGGAGATGCGGTTGCTGTTGAACCAAGGTAGCCAAGATCGAAAGGCAGTCGGGCGGCAAGGATTCCAAGCCTTCGATCAAAAGGGATTGCGTTCGATTGGTTGTCTTTTGCGAGTCACCTATCAGCTCGAACATGCTGACAAGGATATCGCGATCCATCAACCGACATTCGATCCGAATCAAGCTTGGCACGTTATCCGGCGACTGAAGATCGGAATGGCTGGATGCATGAATGGCTTCCACCAGAGAGCGTTGCCCCGCTCCTGTCGGCCCTGCAATCCAGACATTGCACGAAGTCTGAGACGCCAGCTGCACTTGTTCCAAGACGCGTTTGACCTGAACTGATTTTCCTTGCAGAAACCACAGCGCGTTCCCATGCTTGTAACGAGCTCGGGTGGATCGCAAAACATTCTGCACTTCCCCTAATGGATCATCACAAAACCCAAAGGGATCCGACGTCGATCGCGCACCGATCAAGCAAAGCAACAGTGAGTTCTCAGAATCTTCAAGCGGAACAAGACAGCGAACCGACTCCGTATTCGGATCTGGCCTAAGTTCAAACGGTAGCGTCTTGATCGAACGGCGCGACCAACCTCCAGGCGGAGAAAGCAGGCTGGCAATTTCGGACTCTGCTGTTTTGTCCGGCATACCATCCGAAGTGCACTGGATCCCCAACAGCGAGTCAACCGGGCGATCGAGAAGTTTGCCGAGCGCCTCGTTCGCAAAAATAATCGTGTTGTCCTCAGAAAGGACATAGATTGGGTTGGAAGCCCCACCAAGGAGCCGAGCGATCTGTCTTTTGGCTACTGACCGATTGCTATCGTCCATGGTTCATGGCAAGTGATTGCACTGCGTAAAAATGGTACTGCGTAAATGTCACAAGTTAGGAATGGTACAAGATCTTCAGACCCGATCGGTGCTTGATCCGCTTCGCTTCAGTATAGTCCCTAAAAACGAAAACACCGCGATCGTTGCGGAACAATCGCAGTGTTGCGGGCTTCGTTTTGTAACATGCACGACCCAAGCGCGGGCCGTAGTCCGGTTCCGAGAAACCGCGTTTCGGCTTAGAATACGTCGGTCAAGAAGTGGTGACCCCAATGGTATCGCTGCTTGGTTGGGTAGTAGTTGTACCATTTGCGATTGTAGACCGGTATTTGCATTTCGGCTGGATAGCGATGGTAAAGACTGTCGCTACTCTTGTAATACTCACTACCGTAGAAATTCTGCGGATAGTAGACGTACGGGTAGTGATTGAAACGCTGGTAATCTCGATTGCTAGCGGCTCCACCCCATGCTTGACCGTAGGCCTGTGGCTGTTGAGCTTGCGTTTCGTTTGTAGATGCTAGACCAGCAACCAATGCTAGCGCTGCGACCAAAAAGGCCTTGCGGACCATAGTGAACCCCCCGGTTTAACTCGTTATGTCTTCGCTTGTGCGATCACTACAATCATCGGCATTCCGACAGATCGAATTGAGCTTTTTATCCATACAACCCGAATGCGTTCATTTGCGTTCATGTCCCCCCCGCAACCACATCCCACAGCTTTCCCATGCCTGACAACAAAAACTTGGTCTTTGATTTGGACGTCGCAGCGCAAACTATCGCAAAGACGATAGGAATCTTGGTCCAGCAAGCTCAAGCCGCCATTCGTCTTTTGGATGATGGAAACACCATTCCCTTTATCGCTCGCTACCGAAAAGAGGCCACCAACGGCTTGGATGAGATCGCGCTTCGAGCGATTGAGGATGCCCTTGAAAAGGCGCGAGAACTTTTTTCGCGACGCAACACGATCCTGAAATCGATCGACGAACAAGGATTGCTCACGGACTCCTTGCGGGCCCAAATCCACGCTTGCCAAGACATGCAATCGCTGGAGGCAATTTACCTGCCCTACAAGCCGAAACGCCGAACTCGAGCTACCATTGCCCGCGAGCGTGGTTTGCAACCGTTAGCCGACATCCTGATCCGGCAGGTTCGGCTTGGCAAAGCGAAACCCGAGGTTTTGCGACCTTACGTTGGCCAAAATCCCGAGGTACCCGACGAGGCGACTGCATTGCAAGGCGCATTGGACATCGTTGCGGAACATTGGTCCGATGACCGTGAAACACGCGATTGGCTTCGGGAACAAGCCATGCAGTTTGGAAAAATAACCTCTGGCATCAAACGGGGCAAGAAAGAGGAGGCAGAGAAGTTTGAATTGTATGCGGACCATCGCGAACCGGTCGCTCGAATCCCATCGCACCGTTTTCTGGCCATGCAACGCGGGGAATCCGAAGGGATTTTGAAGGTCAGCCTGGAGCTAGAAATAGATCAAGTGCTGCCCAGGGTAACCAACCACCTCGTGCACAATCCGCAATTCGAATTCTATCGAGATCTAGTCGCCACTGTGGAAGATTGTTTAGACCGGCTGCTTCTGCCGGCGATTGAATCTTCGATCATGCAATCGCTCAAGGAGAAAGCGGATGCCGAAGCGATTGTGGTCTTCGGAAAAAACTTGCACGATCTACTCATGGCTCCGCCGGCGGGCCCCAAGGTAACACTGGGGATCGACCCAGGATTTCGCACGGGTTGTAAATTAGCCGTGGTGGATGGAACCGGCAAGTTCCTAGCCAACGCAACCATCTTTCCGACTCCTCCAACAAGCGACACCAAGAATGCAACGAAAACCGTTCTCGAGCTGATTGCGAAACACGACATTCAGCTCATCGCGATTGGTAACGGTACGGCGTCTCGCGAAACCGATGCCTTTGTCTCAGAACTAATTCGCGCCCATTCACTGCCGATTACCAAAGCGATCGTAAGTGAATCGGGGGCTTCGATCTATTCGGCAAGCGAGCTAGCGGCGCGCGAGTATCCCGACCTGGACGTGACTGTCCGAGGTGCGATCAGCATTGCGCACCGGCTTCAAGACCCGCTCGCGGAACTAGTGAAAACGGATCCCAAGTCGATCGGAGTTGGCCAATACCAGCATGATGTCAATCAGTCGCAGCTAAAGAAGTGCTTGGAGCGCGAGGTGGAATCGTGCGTCAACAGCGTGGGGGTCGATTTGAACATGGCGAGTGCTTC
>JBIKLJ010000061.1:0-25459 GCA_044359895.1 Pirellula sp. | reverse complement strand
GGTTGTTCGTGAACGGTTGTTCGACAACGGTTGTTTGTCAACGGTTGGTCAGTCCACTGGTGTTTTGGCTGGGTTATGGCGTAATTCGTTACGACCACCCCAGTACGTTCAGGACCTTACTCAAAAATTTTGCTAACCCGGAGTTTTCGATTGCGCGACTTGGCGCGGCGAATTATACTCCGGGTATGTTTTTGAAGGGATCCAGCCATTCGTCGGCGAGACTCTTCATCTGTGAGAGTGTCAAACAATGGACGTTTTGCCGTGAAAACATGGGTTTTGTATAGTCTTTGCATGTCGATGGGCGTTTTTGCTTGTTCTGGCAATGTTTTTTCCCAGGCAGAAAGTGGGCGGAAGCTGGCTGAAGGGGTTTTAACGGTTGTTGCCCCTGACCAGGACGCGGAAGACACCGCGCTTGGGCCCTATGATCTTGATTTTCTACGGAATCATCCGGAATTAGAGTGGTCGGCACCTGACTTCCCTGAAAACAAGCCTTTCTTTGCTTCACCGTCCGAGACACTGGTCAGCCTTTCCAAGGACGTTACTTTTCGGCATGAAGTTTGGGGGCTCGAATTTTCGTTCAAGCCCGCGAGACTTATCGAAGTCGATCTGCCGACTCCTGCTGGAGAAATGGAGCGAAAGGTCGTTTGGTACATGGTCTACAAGGTTCGGTATGTCGGGTCGGATCTCCATCCCAAGCTGGAAACCCCGGATGGGACTCAGGAAATCCCGAGCGATCCAGCTGAAATGAAGCGCGAAGGAGTTCGCTTTCTACCTCGGTTTACGATTGTCAGCAAAGAACGCAACTTGAGCATCGACGCACAGATTTTGCCAGCGGCTCGCGACGCCATTGCGGCCCGCGAACGAGTAGGCAAGAAACTGCACGACCACATTGATATTTCACGTCTTTTTATTGACGAAGCGAATCTGGAAGCTGACAACTCGGTCTGGGGGGTAGCCACTTGGACTGACGTTGATCCACGTTTGGATTTTTTCGCCATCGATGTGCGTGGCCTAACCAATGCCTATAAAATCAGGATCGATTCCGAAGGAAAAAAGAACTTCGACAGGAAGACGTTGCGGATCTATTTTTGGCGTCCGGGCGACGCACTTGATGTCGCGCAAGACAAGATTTTGCTTGGTTTGCCGGCATATACAGGGCCCGCTCCGGCCGAGGAGGCATTGCTCAGCGAAAAACGCGATGGCCTGAGGTCGTTGCTAAAATCAAGGAAAACCGAATGGAGCCAGGTTTCTGGCGATATCAACAAGGATAGCGTCTCCAAAGTGAAGGCGCAGGGCATTGCTACCGAAGTCGTGGCGTTGCAAAAGGAGATATCGAGCCTTGACGCTCAGCTTCGAATGAAGGATGCCCTTGAGCAGTTCAATCTAAAAGAACGCCTTGATTATCAATGGATCTACCGCTAGACTAGTGCCCCGCAACCGGCGGAATTTCAGCACATTGATAGACTGATTTGGTATAGGTACTTTGCTCGATGGCACACAAAAAAGGTCAGGGGTCAACACGAAACGGTCGTGACTCCAACGCACAACGACGTGGCGTAAAGAAGTTCGGTGGAGAGAAGGTCTTCTCGGGCAATATCTTGATCCGTCAAGTTGGAACGAAGTGGCACCCAGGTCGCAACGTTGGAATGGGCAAGGATTACACTTTGTTTTCTTTGATCGAAGGAAATGTTTACTTCGACCGTGAAGGTCGTCGCATCAACGTCCGCCCAGCAACCGAAGTTGCCGCTGCTGCTGCAGCCACTGCTTAAGTATTCAGTAGCATTTGAAACCGCCTCAACAGATTTGAACGCAGAATAATGTTCGTCGACCGCGTCGAAATCGAAGCCATTGCTGGTCGGGGCGGTAACGGGTGTATGGCATTCCGCCGCGAAAAACACGTTCCTCGTGGCGGCCCGTGTGGCGGCGATGGTGGGAGTGGCGGAAGCATTATTATCCGTGCTCGTGCTGGCGTGAATTCTCTTGTTGCCTTCGCGCATCAAAGGCACTGGCGAGCTGAATCCGGTTCGCCCGGTCTAGGCGCGAATTGCCATGGGAAATCCGGTTCGGACTATGTTCTCGAAGTCCCACCCGGTACGGTACTGCTCGACAAAGAATCTGGGATCATCCTTCGAGATTTAGTCAACGACGGGGACGAAATGGTCGCTGCCCGCGGTGGTCGTGGAGGCTGGGGAAATTACCATTTCAAGTCGTCCACCAATCAAGCTCCGCGAGAAACAACTTCCGGCGGTCTTGGCGAACAGCGTCGGCTCATATTGGAATTAAAGACGATTGCCGACGTTGGCTTGATTGGAATGCCCAACGCAGGCAAAAGCACTTTGCTAAGCCGGTTGTCGCGAGCAAGGCCCGAGATTGCGGACTATCCATTCACTACCAAGTTCCCGAACTTAGGCTTGGTGTCCGTAGATATCGATCGCAATTTTGTTCTGGCTGACATTCCTGGTCTAATCGAGGGTGCAGCTCAAGGACATGGACTTGGGCATGATTTTCTAAGGCACATCATGCGTGCTGGGATTTTGGTTCACTTGGTTGAGCCGATGCCCATGGATCAAACGGATCCCATTGCGAACTACCATGCAATTCGAAAAGAACTAGCAGATTACAGCGACGAGCTTGCCAAGCGTCCTGAGATTCTTGCGATCACCAAATCGGAACTGCCCGATGCCAAGGCCATCCATGAAATGATGTGTGAAAACCTGGGCAGGAAAGATGTGTTTCTAATTTCTGCGGTTACTGGGGCGGGCTTGAACCAACTGGTAACCAAAATCGCTTCCCTTCTTTCTGAGCAGAGCGCTGCCGAGCCAGCTCCCGTCTTGCAATGATTCTGGTCGATATTGGCAATAGCGGCCTTCGTGCAACGCGACTTGCCAAAGGAGAGACGTTTTCAAACCAGCGTGTGTATCGTCTCTCTTGGTCGGCAACGGTTGCGCCGCACGTTCGAAAGCCATCTCCGGAACAAGAGTCTGAACCGAACCAAAAATGGTGCTCCATCCAGGATCTGGATGCCTATGCTTGGCTCGTGAAGCAATTATCGAAGCAGCCGACTAATGAAGAGTGGCTTATATCCTGCGTTCAGAGGACCGCACTGGAACATCTTCGAGGGGTTTTGCAATCTGAAGGGTGCAATCATCTGGTCCGCGTTGTCAGTTACCGCGATGTACCGATGCCGATGCGAGTCGACGAACCTAGTAAAACGGGGATCGATCGGCTGGTGGCTTCTTATGCTGCGAGTCAAGCATTTCAAAAGAATGCTACTCAAATCCAATCGATCATCGTGGTGCAAGCAGGCACGGCGGTGACGGTCGATCTGGTAGATTCCCAGGGCGTTTTTTGCGGCGGTGCCATTATGCCAGGGTTGGGTCTATCGCTTCAACTGCTAGCGGCGGGCACAGACCAATTGCCTTGGCTTGGAAATCACCTTGTGGATACACAACCGGTTTTGCCCGGCGTCAATACAACGGAAGCAATCTCGGCAGGGGTCAATGCGGCCTTGGTGGGTGGAGTGGGGCATTTGGTTCGAAGGTACCGGTCAGATCACCAACATGCAAATTTTGGAAACCAAGCAGGTCCCTTGCAAGTGGTTGTAACAGGCGGCGATGGAAAACTGCTTTTGCCGCATATCGATCAGCCATGTCAGTTCGTCGACCATTTAGTGTTGGCTGGTTTAAGTCTAATGCAAGAAGTCTGAAGTTCATGGCGGATCGTATCCACCTTTGGAGAACGGATGGCATCTTCCGATGCGGAGTATCCCTTTCCAGACCCCGCGTAATGCGCCATGCTTTTCGATCGCTTCAATCATGTATTGGGAGCACGTAGGGGAGAATCGGCAGTTGTTGCCTAGCAATGGGCTGATCCCGCGCTGATAGAACCGAACGCCGCAAACCAATAGGGTTCGAACAAGCTTGGCTGGAGAGAGCATCTGGTTCTTAACGAATTACGGCTGTACTAAGCGAACGATGGGGGCTGGGCGATTTGTTGCTCGAACGTTCGGGAACAAATACTGGCTTGTATTGTAGCCTACCGTCCCCTCGTTATCGACATTTTGGCCGGGCGTCTGGGCGATTCCCGTCTGCTGTGCGGATGCGATGATGATACCGGGATTCATGGGCTCGCTGTATGCTTGGTTGGTCCAGGCATGCGGTAGAGTCAAAAGTCCGGCAAGAGCTGGCTGTTGTGCTGATTTACGTAAATGCTCGACCAAAATTCGTCTCACTTCAAGAACCGCTCTTGCAGTTCGATGAATATCTTGGTGTCGGGATTGGACCAAGATCTCGCTGTCGACGTCGTCCATATGAGCGCTTTCGACATTCACGATCCCATCGCTGTCGGTGGCGTCTTTGCTGAACCAATTGGATTTCTCCACAATGCCGATGATATTGTGGTAGTTCACCCAGGGAGCCCGTCTTGCTCGCAGCATGGTGGGGAAGATGGGGGACTCCGGACTGAGAGAATCGATACTGGTGGTAGTAGTTAGCAGTTCAGTGTTGCGAAATAGCCCAGGGTTTTGACGGATCAGCGAATTTCCCATGTCAGTGATGCTGCTTGGCAACTTAATGACATTGCGACCAATCCATCGGGTGTAATCGTTTGCATAGTCACTGCCGCGGTGTGGCGTTCCAATGGTGACCACACGTTTGATCGCGTTGTTGGGATGAAAGAACAAAGCCGCTGCAAGACGTTGGCGTTCTTCATCATCACCGCGGACTTTTTCGTAAGGCTCATCGCTGAGAATTCTCCAAAACTCCTCACCGCTTTCGATAGTCTGCATTCGCGAGACCAGTCCTCCCATGCTGTGCCCAACCAGGACCATGTTGTCGAGCATTGGATGCAATCCGTCTGGATCAAGAGTCTTGCGCAGTTCGAAAAGATCGCTCCGCATTTGAGTTGCACTGACCCAGAATGGCTGCCCAGTTGGATACTGATAAAACCAAAATTGATAATTGCGTCGGAGTTCTTGAAAGGATCTTAGGTCGTTAAACATAGGCATCCAAGTCAAGGGACTTGACCACAGCCCATGCACCATCACGACCGGAATTCGGTTGGGATCATAAGGTTCTAGCATATAGATTCCCCGAAGCTTCTCCGACTTGTTCGGGTCAAACAAACCCAAATTGCTGTTGGTTTGTTCGCGAAATTTCGGATTGTCCAGGAAGTAGGCAAGGGGGGTGCTCAAATCGGATTGCAGAGGTACGGTTCGGGCGTTGAGTTCGATGTCAGTGGAATCGAGCGGATCGTGCAGTTCCAAGACGCAAGGGTGTCGATGTTGGGAGTCTCTTGACACGTGAATGGTAGGTGACGTGACGCGAAGAAGGGCCGTTACGGGGAATGAAAGTCCCTCCGGATAGTACTTTTCTTCTTCATCCACTTCTGGATGGGGTTGTCGCACCGCGATCATCGGCACTCCCACACCGTAGCTTAGGTTGGCGGATTCCAGCCCTTTGACTTGGAAATCGCTGCAGAACTTCAGGGATTCAAAGTCCGCTTCGTGCCATGCGCCACGGGACAACACCTGCACGTCATAGTCCTTTTTGGAAGTCGAAATGCGGTAGCTGTTGCCGGGCTTCAGGTTTCCTTGCTTGCTTACTAGTCGCAAGGTAGCTTCAAGGGCTGTGTTGTAAAGATCGCATGCGCCACGAAACTGGGGATCGTAAGGGTTGCGGGAGACATCAAGCTCGGGACAGAACAAGTACAAATAAGCGTTGCTCACGGCAACCGTATACATATCCAGTGCACTGCCCTCTTTGCTAGCTTTTTCTGCTTTGCTTCCAATAGTGTAAGCGAGCTCGGAAATTGCATAGACCTTCTCGGCCCCCTTTTCGTCCATCGCAAGTTCTTGCAATTGCACAAGGCATTCCTCCGGATTCGTTTTGTACAAATCAAGAAGAGCATAGTGTCGCAAGAGGGTTGTTGTTCTTTGTGTGACCTTAGGCCCCGTGCGCGAAAGCAAGTCCAGCGATTCAGTGAGGGGATTGTTTGGCGTGCTGCGCATTTGAACGTACTTTTGCGTCGCACACCCGGTGCTTATCAGGAAGAACGTTCCCACGAAGAATACGCAGAAGCAATATCGATCCCAAGGCCGTAACCTTGGCAACCGCTTTGCAGTTTGCGTTTTGAACATGTGGACCCAAACGAACATGGAACCTTCCGGACTGAAGAAACTCAGCACACTTTCTTCAGGGTTCATAGCAACAATGGCATGCTTCTAGCAATGGCAATGATTTCCATCGTCGCGCAAGAGTCGTCTCCCAAGGAATCAAAAAATGGGATACATTGCTATGAAGTGGGCAAATCCGATTGCCCTCGATTTCTTGATCAATGTCCCAGGAGGTAGCGTCTATGTTGAAGCGTTATGGTCAGTATGTTGTTGGTTTAGCTATCGTTGCTTACATGTTCTGTTCCGCAGCAATTCTGCAGGCTCAAACACAAGCAAACCCCGCAAGTCAAACCAAACCGGCCAGCGGAAAACAAGAAGCTTCTCAGGGGGCGTCCCAAGGCACGTTGACCCCAGCAAACATTGCATCCGCGACGCAAAGTGAACAGGAACACGCCGCGCTCACGCATCTGATCGAGTCGATTGAGCCGTATTTTAAAAAGAAAGAAATCAAAGGGACTGCGACGCTTGCTGGTTCGACAACAATGCTAGCCTTAGGCAAGTCATGGTCCGATCGTTTTAAGAAGTTTCATCCTGAGGTTGCGTTCACGCGTGGAGTGGACGGAACGGAGGCTGCTTTGAAGGCTCTTTCGGAGGACCCGAGTGTGATTGCTGGGGCAAGTCGACCGTTGACGGATGAGGACACTGCAATGCTCAAGAAGGGGAAGTGCAAAGATCCCCTTGCTATTATTGTCGCGTTGGATCCTCTTGCTCTGTATGTGCACAAGGATAATCCAATCGCTGGCATTACTCCTCAGCAGTTGGAATCCCTTTTCCAAGCTCCTGGGGGGAAGAACAAGCATGCTGCCGTATGGGGCGATGTCGGCGTTGCGGGAGAGATGGCAACCAAGCCCGTCCGAATTCACTCTCGAAGTGAAACGAGCGGTACGACCACTTTCATCAAACAAATGATTTTGCAGAATAGCGAAATGGTGAAAGAGGCCCAGTCGCACCGGACCAGTGAGGAGATATGCAAGGCGATCGGTAGCGATTTGCAAGGCGTTGGAATTTGTGGATTCGGTGAAGCAACTCCCGACGTGAAAGCTGTTCCCCTTGTTTTGAACGGCGCTCGCATTCCTGCTACGGAACAGGCATTTCTTTCAGGCCAGTATCCATTTGTTCGTCCACTTTTGTTGGTCATCGACAAATCGCAATTAGCCAGCGACGGCGGCTTGCGAGAAGCAGTACTGCGTTACATTCTCAGTCGAGATGGCCAACTGGAGGCCGTTCGCGCAGGCTTCTTCCCGATGGACCCCGCATTCATTCGCCAAGAGCTTGACCAAATCAGCGGTCCGCAGATGCGATAACTCCACCGATGCAGCAACTCATTGCTGTACATCGCAATCGATGTACCCACGGACACTCACCCATCAATCCAAATAGCAACCTAGGAAACACTTTAATATGACTCTTTCGAAACTCTTGCATCTGCCGGTCTTATCTAGTTTTATTTTTGCGTTCTTGGCCAATTCGACTTGTTTCGGTCAGGGCTGGTTGGACTATGCTCGCAACGCGCAGCCCAAAGTGAATGTAGGAGCACCCAGCAACTTCAACACTTCGGGTGGAGTCCCTTCAACCTCCTTCCCGTCGACCTCAGCCCCGCAAACTTCTTCCTTCAGTGCCAACCCGACGAGCTCCGGAATGGCTAATGGCGGATCCTACGGTGTGGGACCGATGCCGGTACCGAACCGCAAGGACTGGAAGCTGGGTGTGTTAATACAAAACACCGATATCGGCGCGCGAGTTACGCAAGTCGAACCTGGCAGCGCGGGGCAGCAGGCTGGTCTCGAGCCCAACGATATCATCGTGGCCGTCGGTGGCAGCAGAATCGGAGCCTACGACAATCGCATTGTTGAACTTGCCGAAGAGCTTCGGCGCAATACCGACAGCATGGGTCGGGTTTCCTTGTTGGTGCTGGATGCCAGACAGCAAAGGCTCCAGGCTTTGCCGGTATCGATGAACAGCACTTCCAGTTCTATGACCGGTTTGGTCATGACGCGAGATCGAATGCAGTTACCTTACGGTGCAGTGCTTACCGTCCAATTGCAGAACGCTAGTAAGCCGTATTACGAAATTCTTGGTGGCAAGTCGGTAACCCAAGCCAATAGTGGAGTGCCCATTCCGTTCGAACTCAACTTCGATCCACGATACATTGATCCTCGGGACCAATATCAGTTGATCGCTTTTATTTCGTCCGGAAATCAAGAGCTTTATCGCTTGTCGCAACCCATGCCAATCAATCCTAATGCTCTGGGACAGCCGATTAACTTGCTTTTGGAGCCGTCTCAGGGTGGTGGTTTTGCAAACACGGGTTCGCTCAACAACAACCAAGGAAACGTCGTAAGCGTGGGCTATCCGTCTCAAGTGGATTCCAATGCTGTTAATCAGTTGTACATCAAGATTCTTGGTCGAGCTCCTAGCGCCAAGGAGACGTTGGCTTGGAATTCTTACTTGCAAGGAGGGAACTCGATCAACGATGTGGCTGCTAAGCTTCTGGCCAGCCCTCAGTATCGCGATCGTTTTTCCAACGAGTCCGCTTACTTCCAACAAGTGATTCAATTAACATCCAATCGAGTCCCTAGCCAGCAGGAGTTGTCGTTTTGGCTAACACGACTTCAAGCAACTGGTTCTCCCGAAGTGGTTGTTGGTGAAATCTTGAAAAAGAACCAATAATTAAGCTTTTGAAATAACAGCAAGGTCAGCAGCCCACGCTTCGATCAGCGAAGCTGGGCTGACCATTCGATCAAGATGCTCGCGAGCCTCAATGCAACGTTGAATGGCAGAGACAAAGGACTGGCTGTCCAGAGCTGAAAGACGCCCGAATCGTCCCTCAGAAGCCTTGGTGCGCGACGCTCCAGAGGCTTCGGTTTCAATGCCTTCTCGCAATGCGGAGCGATAAAAAAACAACGCGAAGTCGAGAATGACTTTCAGTCGCTCGCGGCGAGGTTGCGATTCCGTGCCCACCGATTCCATATTGCCTTGCACGGCTTTAGCCAGTTTGGCGAAGTCGAGCGGTTTCTGAACCAAATGATGGAACAGCTCTTCTCGAAACGCAGATAACTCTTCATTAAGCCAATTCGCGACTTGGGCCATGGATCCAGCGGCTTGACTCGCTAGAATCGTTGCTTGCTGGGGTTCGCTTACCAGTCCATTGCGTAAAATCAAAAGCGACAATTCCTCGGTGCTCAGCGCCTGAAATCTCGCCATTTGGCATCGCGAACGAATGGTAGGTAATTGTCTCTGAACGCTCGTGCTGATCAAGAAAATGAGTGAACCAGGAGGGGGTTCTTCCAGAGTCTTCAGCAGACAATTGGCCCCTTCCTCGTTCAACGTATCTGCATCATCGATGATAGCAATCTTTCGGCGTCCAGAATAAGGACGCATCCGCAGCTCATAACAAAGGCCAGCGCGCATCCGCATTTCTCCCTCCCCGATCAATTGATCCAGAACCAGAGTTGTTTTCTCTGGTCGGCGAGCAATTTCAATTAGGTCGGGATGGCTTCCTGCATCCATTTGAGCACATGTTTCGCACCGGCAACATGGAGCGAAATCCGAAGGGGACGCTCCGGTGCATAGCATGGTTTTGGCTAGCAGTCTCGCGAACGTACGTTTGCCAATACCATCGGGGCCGACCATCAAGAACGTGCTGGCAAGTCGATTGCTTTGAATCGCATTGCGAAACCACTGACGTTGTCGCGAATGCCCCACATAAGAATTCCAGTCCATCGCCGACACCGTTAATGGGATTTGGGGTAGGGATTGGGATCGAAAATAGGCGGTAGTTTAAGACGTAATCCTCGAATGGTGAGCCAGCCCAACATGTCGTTCTGCACACTCGCTCGATCGCGATCGGAAGCAAGCAATTTGGTGATGGCTGGAAGCTGAAAATCTTCCGATCCCCACTGAGCATTCTCTGTTAGATTTGGGATCGATTGTTCCAGCGTAGCGGCTGCCACGGACTGGGAATCGAATTGGCTCGCTTGATCGAAACTGCTGCGCAACTTTGTCAGTTCCGCAAATTTGGCCGGGTCTGCGTTCGAATCCATCATGGATTTTTCCAATCGATCGTAGCGAGCTTTCAGTTCCATTGAAGCGTTCGGCCAGAGCGAACGTACCTGCTCCAGCCGATTCATGATCATTTGGAAACGATATCCCATGCCAAACGTGAGCGCGCTCAATAGTACCAAAATCGGCACGAAGCAAATCACGAAAACGCGGCCAGGGATACCGCGTGCTTCCTTCGTACCGTCTTGTTCTATGGCACCGGCACTCACGCTAAACTGCCACCGTGAATCTTATAGCCTTCCAGCTGTTTTGTTTCTTCGGCAACACTGCTACCGTCTGGGGTTTCATCGGATTTGATATTGAACCAAGATTCTTCGAACTTGACGAAGCCTGCTTCCCCACGTGCTCCGCGCTTCATGGCGACGTTCGTGGTAAGTGCAATGACAGCGTCCGCCATAGCAACTTCTGGGTAGCACTTGGGGCGGTTGCTAGGGTCTGGGTTTCGGATGCAATAAGCCCAGTGCTCGATCTCTTCGGTGTAACCGCGGCTGACAGGGCCCGCTGCGGCAGCGGCCTTGGCGACGGGTGCGGAAGATCCACCGCTTGCTTGCGTATCCAAAGCGTAGCCACCCTTGTTTGCTTTGACCCCGACGGAGGCCGCCGTGTCGGAACCTGCATATAGCATCACTTCTTGCTCTTTATCGATGATCATGGTCCCCTTGGTTCCCATCACCACTTCGCCGTACCCGCCATAACCATTTCCGTTGATCGAGGAATAGGTGACCACGATCTTCTTGTTGGGATCCTGTTCGTAGCCAGGAACCCGTTTCATGTCTGGAATCTTGTACCCAATATCGAATTGCGGATCGTATTCAGGGCCAGGGAATTCAAAGGAGCAATACACATGGTCGTCCGCGTCGCGGTCGGCAGGGAAAATATGGCGCCCACCGACAGCATGCACGGTCAACGGATGGGCTTTCTTGCCGTCCGCGCGAAGAGCGCTGCAGAAGATGGTTGCTGCGTCCAATTGGTGGCTTCCTAGTTCTGCCATCAAACCGCCCCCCGTACGATCGAAGATTCGCCAGCGAACGAGTTCTTCCATGGCGGTTCGAGTTCGACCCGCCATCTGTCTGTCGATGTATCCAAACTTGCTTGCATCGATATCTTTGTCCAACATCCATGCAGCCCACTGTGCCACCTTCTTCTTGAGCAAGTCCATCTCAGCAGGGTTTTTGGCTTCGGAAAGCTCCTTTTCGAAAGCAGCCAGTTCGTTGGCAATTCGGCTTGGCTTTCCCTCTTGACCAGGTTCGCCGCCAGGTAGCCATGGTTGCCACGAGTCCTTGCCTGGTAGATTACCTCGGTGCCACTGGGCTCGAATGTGGTGCAACTGGCCGATCATGCCCCAGCGCAATAAATGCACGGCATTATCGTAAAGCACGCTGTAATGGCGCTGATGTCCGGTAGCGCAGTGAATGGGATGACCATCTTTGTCCGTTTGTTGGTCAGCAACACGAGCCATCACTTTGCATTGCGCCACGTTATGAGCCATCAGCTTTTCGGTAAGAACGTGCTTCTTTTTCATCATCGCCTGAACGGCAATCGGCGCGTGCAGGTGAAGAGGCAACGCAATGATCACTGCTTCGATAGAATCATCATTGAGCAATGCTTCGATGCCACCGTTGGTGCCGTCGTAAACCTTCACGTTTCGACGTGCTTCTTCTTCGCTGGAGTAATTGTACTGCTTGATCAGGCCTGGCCTGGCGGTAGCTGCCGTTGGTGAGGACCAATCGCCATGAAACGCGCGATGGATGCTGCTTGGGCGGATATCCGCAATCGCCTTGACCTGAACATAATCCGGGGAACAGCCACCGATCAAAACGTTGCCTTCGTCTCCAGTGCCGATCACCCCAACACGAACTGGATCGCCTACTTTCTGGTACCCGAAGTACATCGCACCCAGCCCGCCACCCGATACGGCGCCCGCACCGACGATTCCTTGCATGAATTCGCGGCGAGTGAAACCAACCGCTTCGTCAAAATTGTTTCGACCTGTTGTTCTATCTTCTGGGCTGAGTTGATTCATTTCAAATTCTCCTGAATATGGTTAGGCAGATCGTAAGATCTTTGTCCGCGATGGAACAGTTTGTTGAATGGCTAGAGTCGTTAAATTTTTTGGCTTGAACTGCGACGTCTTCGAGCGTTTCGATTCCAAAAACTCCATGGCAAGAAGTCGAGTCCTGCGTAGCGTCCCGAATCGGAAAATGCCAGGAAGAAGCACGCCATCATTTCGATAGCTTGGTAATAGGTAGGTTGCGAGCCGTAACTGCCCGGGAACTGAGTCAACACCACGGACGCCAAAAAAATGCCTGCTGCCAAGCCAGCAACAGGCGTTAGCAATCCGACAATCAACAAGATGCCTACCGCCATATCGAAGATCGGGATAATCTTGTCGATTAACTTCACGTCCACCGGCGAACTGCTCGGAAGGCTGAAGACGGCATACATTTTTCCGTCCTTCCCTCGCTGCGAATCGGTAGCGAGGTCGTTGATCTGCTTTTCAAACTGAGCGCTGATCTTATCGATATCTGCAAGCGCTGGTTTAACCAGTGCTCGCCATTCGGATTCGATGCTGTCTTTTTGCTTTCGCATCGAAGCCACATTGTTTCGCATCACATCTTCCTGAAGACCTGCGATACGCACATCGCCTTTCTTGTGCTCTTCTATCTTGGCCTTCCATGTGCTGTACGTCTCAGCCAGTTGAGCCCGACTCTCTACAATAATTTCTTCAGCGGCAGTGATTTGTGCTTCATTGAACTGAAACAACTTCGTGGCTTCGCCGACAAACCGACGGTATTCCATTTCCAAGGGGCTACCCTCGTAGGTATCCTTCGGCCCTTTCTCTTTTACCGGGCCTGAATTGAGCCTGAGGCTTCCATCGTAATCCGGTATCATCGACTGAAACTTGGATGCCAACGGGCCTTTGGCTGAGGACAGGAAACCCGTCGAAGAGAATCCCCCTTTCTGAACTTTGTCCGACCCTTCCATGAAGAAGTGCCAGCCTACCACCACTCGTAAAATGACCAAAGCAATGATTGCTGGGATTCCGAGTCTGGCTTTTTGAAGTAGCATGTTGGCAGGAAAGGGCTTTAGGTGGAGTGCAAATGTCGTACTCGTTCCAGGAATCAGGCACTGGGTTACCGGTTTCCCTTACTGGACGTTAACTGAGTATGTTCGAAATTCCGTTAATAGCCAAGTCCTGAGTTCCTAAGGATTCCCTTCGGCGAGTCGTCCCGGATGCTGACCTGGGGCAGTTTAATAGGGAAAACCATTCCATTTTGCCCTGCTTTAGCTCGCGAAGTGCACAAATAGCCGCTTTCGGCAAGCAATTCGGAAGTTCTACTGCTATCCTGGATCATGCTTCCCGAAGCGAAGTTCTGTCGCAGCGATCCTCTGCTTGTTCTAACCCTTGCATCCTACTTCAAAATGCAACCTTTTTTGAACTGCCCTCATTGCAGTGAACCCGTTCGCTTCGAGTTCAGCGACGAAGAAACTCAATTGGTCCAATCGGTCCATTGTCAGAATTGCGGCGCAACAGTGCGCTTCAACGAACTGCAAAACAGTGAAGACGCAGAAAACAGTGAAGACGCAGAAAACCGTGAAGAACCAGAAAACAGGGAAGACCCAGTCCGACAGGATCCAGAATCAACGGAACTAGAACCGCTATCAGAATTCGGGTCCTCGGATGGCATGGAACTCGAGCTCGAACTCGAACCGGAACCAGCCTTGGAAGCTTTAGAGCCGGCGGATCGATCCGTTCCATGGGCCACTTTAAACCAAGCGACACTGCGACCTAAACGCAAAGAAGTGTCCATTCTCCGAAAAGTGGTTCCACCCATTCTGGGAGGCCTAGCCGCATTTCCTATCGCAACAGCCATCATGTGGTACGGCCTAGGCAAGGATCTTGGGTCGACGGGGCCGTTGGTTGCAAAGTACGTCCCGGCGATCGTTCCCAAGCACTTAAGGACCGGGCGCATCGCAAGCCCCGAACCGATTCGGCGAAAGCCGGCTTCGCCACCCGCGATCGCAACCAACCTACCCAAACTGTCCACCAATCCAAACACGCCGGCTGTCGACACTGCAGCCAACCCATCTACCCCGCAGCCTCAAGAACCCGCGATGGTGCGAGAGGAAACCGTTTTGCAAAAGCCCGTTGTTTCAGACCGGGCAAGTTCGGAAGAATCGCAAGTTACCAAACCTGCCTCGCCACCCCTTTCCAAACAGATTGCCGCATTGCGATCTCTGCAGCAAGATTTGTATTCGGCCCCCAAAACCGAAAAGGGGCCCATGATTGCAAAGTATTACGGGATCGCAATATCGCTTGCGCAGCAAACGGAATCCTTGAGTGGCCCGCCTGCGAAAGTTTGGCGCAAAGAACTAGAGACGCTTTCTCGTGAAATACTAAACGACAAGAACTGCAAAACGGTCATGCAGTTTGGGCCCCTTGGGAAGATTCCTGGTGTGGAGCCTGCCAAGGTCGGCGACTACGTTGTTACCGTTCTGGATGTAAGCGATGTCGATGCCCCACAAGCCGACAGCGATTGGCAACTGAGCAATCCGTGGACTCGCGGCAAAGCCCGAATTCCTGTTGTGATGAAACCGGGTGCTTGGCGTCAAGGAGCAGCGATTCCCCCAACCACATGCTTGGTTTTTGGTAAACTTGTTCCCGGCGAGCTCGAAGAGTCGTTGCAATTGCATGTGTTTGCCGCTTTGCCTCAATAACCTTTTGCTCATCGTTTGCTAGAAAGAAAACAGAGAGAATGTCTTTAGAATCCGATCGCGATGCCGTCTTGGAATTGACTCAAAAACTACTGGTTGCCATTACCTCTGGCGATTGGGATACCTACACCGAACTTTGCGACGATTCACTCACGTGCTTTGAGCCTGAAGCCCTTGGCAATCTCGTGGACGGCTTGGAGTTTCACAATTACTACTTCAACTTGCCATCGAATGGTCCATCGACCCCGGTGCAATCCACGATTGTCGCTCCTCATATTCGAATCATGGGGGATGTCGCTTTGATCGCGTACGTAAGATTGACACAACGTATCCACGATGGAAAACCCGTTTCTTCGTCCATGGAAGAAACACGCGTTTGGCACCGACAGCAAGGGCGATGGAAGCACGTCCATTTTCATCGAAGCCCTGCCCGATAAGCCTTTAACCTCTTGCACGACAACTGTCTTTAAAGCTCATGATGAATCCATTCGGCTTCCTGCGTGTCACGGCCGCATGCACAAGCACCTCCGTTGCGAACCCGAAATCCAATCGCTTGGCTATCCAATCTGCCTTGCAAGATTTTTCGGATTCCGACGTGGTGGTCTTCGGCGAGCTTTGTCTGAGCGGCTACACGTGTGGTGAACTGTTCACGCAACGCACCTTGTTGGATTCCTGCTTGGCCGAGCTGATTGCACTCGCTCAAGCTGTCAAAACCAAACAGCTCGTTGTCGTGGGATTGCCCTTTGCTTTGCAGGGAAAGCTATTCAATGTGGCTGCCGTGCTGGGTGATGGCAAGATCCTTGGAATGGTTCCCAAGCAGCATTTGCCAACGTACCAAGAGTTTTATGAAGGTCGATGGTTCCAATCCGGTTCGACCCATTTGCCCTCCGAGGTCGAGCTGTCATTGGAAAGCTCTTCCGTCGGCGTCGATTCGTTCTACCGTACCAACCTGTGCATCCCCTTTGGAACGGATCTGCTTTTCACTTGTGGCCAAGCCGTGGTGGGGATCGAGATTTGCGAAGACTTGTGGGTACCCATCCCGCCCAGCTCGCAGCAAGCTTTGGCCGGAGCGAACGTTCTTCTGAATCTATCGGCCAGCAACGAAACGGTTGGAAAAGCATCCTATCGCAAGAAGCTTGTTGCCATGCAATCCGGGAAATGTATCGCCGCATACGCTTATGCAAGCGCAGGGCCCAATGAATCGACCACCGACTTGGTATTTGGTGGGCATTGTTTTGTTTCTGAAAATGGTTCCATTCTTTCGGAATCCAAGCGAATCGGTACAGGGCTGGGAATTCATGCTTCGAAAGCAACACCGCTTTCGGGAGCAACACCGCTTTCGGGAGCAACACCGTGCCTCCACAGTTTTGCAACCGCCGATGTCGATCTGGATCGCCTGGATCACGACCGTCGAATCACTGGCACCATGCACCAACTGAACTCGCCACAGTTCCACCGAACCTTTCGTCGGATTCCTTTCGAGCTCAACTATGAAGTGGAACAAGGAATCTCATCGAAGCTGCAACGTTATGTCGATGCACATCCTTTTGTTCCTGATGAGTCATCAGAATTGGAAGAACGTTGCAACGAAATATTTGAAATCCAATGCGCCGCATTAGCGAAACGGGTTTCCATGTTACCCCCGAATCTACCGCTCGTGATAGGCGTTTCAGGAGGACTGGATAGCACGCTGGCGCTGATCGTTGCTGCTCAGATGTTGGAGGCAACCGGCCTTCCCAAAGACCGCTTGATAGGAATTACCATGCCCGGTTTCGGGACGTCGCAACAAACCAGAAGCAATGCCTCGCAATTGACGGAGCTTTTAGGCTTATCGCTGGAAACCATCGATATTCGTGAGCAATGTCTGAATGTTTTTCGCGACTTGAAGCATCAACCGCTCGGCATCTCACTTCACGGACGCACCGTAGATTCCTTGCAGACGGAACTGGAACATCTTCCAAATGAACGTCGCCATGATTTGGTCTTCGAGAACGTACAAGCCCGCGTTCGAACCCTTTTGTTGATGAGCCGCGGGTTTGTCATCGGCACTGGTGATCTCTCCGAGTCGGCGCTGGGTTGGTCAACCTACAATGCGGACCACATGTCGATGTACAACGTGAATTGTTCTGTTCCAAAAACATTGGTCAAGTTCCTCGTGAAGCACGTTGCGATGACTCGGTATGCGGGCGAAATACAACGTATCTTGTTGGACATCGTGGACACACCGATTTCACCTGAATTGTTGCCGTTGACCGTTAACAAATCGTTGCACCAAAGCACCGAAGCGACTCTGGGCCCTTACGAATTGCATGATTTCTTCCTGTATCACTTCGTTCGCGGTGGCGCGTCGCCTGAAAAGATTCTGCTGCTCGCACGAAACGCAAAATTCAGCACTGTGTACTCGGAGGAGCTGATCTCAAGAGTCTTGAAAACTTTTCTACGAAGGTTCTTTGCCGCACAATTCAAACGGACCTGTGTACCTGACGGTCCAAAGGTTGGAACCGTGTCGTTGTCTCCGCGAGGCGACTGGCGCATGCCTACCGATGCTAACCCTTCGGCTTGGCTTGACTCTTAAAGCCGCAGAAGGTCCTTATGGCAGATCCGCGATTGATCCGAAATCTAAAACCGCAAACGGTTCAAGTTTGGACCTTAGTCTCGCTCCAGCCAGTTCACCGGGCGATCGTCATTCGCACCACGGAGCGAATACGGACTTCCATGGCATCGATGCCCAAATCTGCCTCTGCGATCGAATGGCGAAACGTCGTAATTGCATCGGACCTCCCCCCACGTGGCATCGCCCGTGGCTCCTTGGGCATGGATTCTAAAGACCATTCCGCGGATGGTGTCATCGATTGCGTCTTGGATTGCGTCTTGGATAGCAACGTCGTAATTGTCGATCGAAAGGTGCTGTTGACACACGCTTCTGCCTGGAAGGAGCAAGGAATTCCGAAAGCCAAAAGCTCAATCCGTTTGCTTTGGAGCTGGGGAGAGCGGGGGCACGAAGATTTGTCCTGGTGTACCGAGTTGGGTGTGGACGGCAACATTTTCAATATTCCTAGTCTCGAACGATGGTGCACTATTGGTGTACAACGTGGAACGAGCACGGAACAGCCATCGAGCTCAATTCTCTCCGGCGTTAGCTTACCCAAGATCCCAAAAACAAAATGAGCAAGGTTTTAGTCACCGGTGTTGCCGGCTTCATCGGAATGCATGTGGCCCGACGCTTTATCGAGCGTGGCACCCAAGTTGTTGGTTTGGATAGCCTGAACGAATACTACGATGTCAATTTGAAGCATGCTCGTTTGGCTCAATTGCAAGGCGACGCGAATTTTGAGTTTCTGAAGATCGATCTGACGGATCGAAGTGCGATGCGAGGCCTGTTTCAGGAACATTCCTTCGATCAGGTCATTCATCTCGCAGCTCAAGCCGGAGTCCGATACTCCTTGGAACATCCAGAAGCGTATGTGGATTCCAATTTGAATGGAACACTGTCCATTTTAGAAGGGTGCCGCCATTCCCAGGTGAAGCATTTAGTTTATGCCAGCAGCTCCAGCGTGTACGGCAGCAACAGCTCGCAGCCATTTTCTGTTTCCGACCCTGCGGATCATCCGCTCAGTTTGTACGCTGCGACCAAAAAATCCAACGAGCTCATGGCTCATTCCTATTCCCACTTGTTTCAACTGCCTACGACGGGACTCCGATTTTTTACCGTCTACGGTCCGTGGGGGCGACCGGATATGGCTCTGTTTAAGTTCACCAAATCGATTTTGGAAGGGATCCCCATCGATGTGTACAACTCGGGCAGAATGAAACGGGATTTTACCTATGTGGATGACATTGCCGAATCCATAGTTCGCGTGACGCAATGCATTCCGACGCCCAATCCATATTGGAATAGCCAGCAGCCCGATCCATCGACCAGCTCGGCTCCCTATCAAGTTTTTAATATTGGAAATCAACAGCCGACCGAGCTGTTGCATTTTATCCGCGTGTTGGAGAACACTTTAGGCATACCAGCCAAATTGAACATGATGCCGATTCAGCCAGGGGATGTTTTGGAAACGAATGCGGATGTCAGCTCTTTGGTGGAAAAGATTGGATTTTCACCATCCACTTCGATTGAAGACGGAATTAAGCATTTTGTCGATTGGTATCGAAGTTATTACGGGATTCGCTAAGAATGCAAATATGGATTGACGCGGATGCCGCCCCGCGCGACGTGAAAGAGATCGTGTTTCGGGCCTCTGCACGACTCAATTTGCCGGTCATCCTGGTCGCGAATCAATCCATTGCCATTCCGGGTAACACCAGCCGCATCACCAGCATTGCTGTCCCCGATGGGGCCAACATTGCCGACAAATACATCGTGGACCATGCCAAGCCCGGCGACATTTGCATCACCGCAGACATTCCATTGGCCGCTCAATTGGTGGATCAAGGCGTACTCGTGATTGAGCCACGTGGGGAAGAGTTTGATGATCGGAATGTAAAGAGCCGGCTAGCAGCTCGTGACCTTCTGGATGCAGCGAGAGGGGCCGGCATGGAAATGTCTGGCCCTAAACCCTATGGAAGCAAGGACAAATCCGCCTTCGCTTCCACTTTGGACCGGGTGCTCACACGTTGTCTCAAGAATCCATGATCGCAATCTGCGAACCTATTCCTTGGCTTTACCGGCAAAGTCGCCAGCCGTAACAACCACTCGCCCCTTCACGTCCAGCAATTTGCGTAACACCGCGTTGATGTCTGCCTTGGTTAACTTCTTGATCTTCTCCAGCCGACGCGCCAAGAACGCTTCGTCCCTGCCCGATTCCAGATATTGATGCAAAGTCGACATCAGCTGAGCGTCATCGCTCAGCGAGTCCTCGACCCCTTTGAGGAAACTGGTCTTCGACGACTCAAGCTCCTCGTCGGTGATACCCTCTTTCGACATTTGTGCAAACACCTCATCGATCGTCGAGACCACTTTGTCACGATTCGTTGGGTTGGTGATTGCATAGGTCATGAAGACGGCGGTGCGGTCGAGCGCTCGGGCCATGAACTGGCTTCCGACGCCATAAGAAAGTCCTTCTTGCTCTCGAACGCGTTCACCAAGACGACTCGATAATGATCCGCCACCAAGGATATCGTTTGCAATGAACATGGCTTCCCACTCGGGGTCATCGGATCGAACGGGTAGGTTGGAGGCTGCAAGGTACGTCGCATTCTCTTTATCCGGAGTCTCAATGGAAATCGTATCGGGCATCATGGCATAGAAAGGTTTGGCAATCCTGGTGAAGGCTTCACTGGACTTCCATCCATCAAGCATCGAAGATGCGCTTTGGATGGCTACATCTTTATCGAACGCTCCGACGATCGTTAACTCACCCACCGAGCCGCCAAGAAATTTCTGATACAGCTCGCGAACGTCCTTGTCGGAAATGGCGGACATCCGTTCAATGCTCTCTTTGCCGGTTGGTACATAGTGCACGCTCGATTCAGGGAACGGATTCAGTCTCTTGGAAAGAGCGTTTTGTGCAAGGTACGACGGGTCGGTCAAGGCCGCTTCAATCTCAGCGCTGCGTTTGGTTTTGAGAAGCTCGAACTCTTCGCTTGGAAAACTCGCCTCTCGCAGAACTTTCTTGAGAAGGTCCATGGTTTCTTCAAAATACTTTTTCTTACCTGACACTTCGAAAGTCACGGAACCAGCGTCGCTGATCGCCGCACATTCTGCCTGCAAAGCTTCAAACCCGTCTTGGATCTGTGCCTCTGTTAAATCCTTGGTGCCCAGCATCCATGCACTACCAATCATTTTGCTCGCTTGAATCCATTTCGGATTGGACAGGGATGTTTCCGATCCGAAGCGAAGGGTCAGTTTCATCACAAACTTGTCACCTCGGACTTGTTTTGGGAGCATGGCATACTTGACACCTGATACAAGATTGCCACGAAACACTCGGGCGGCTACGTTTTCGGGGGTAGGCAAAAAAACTTCACCCGACAATTTTGATTCTCGCCCTTGGTACCCTGCCACCAACGTATCCAAGTTGGGGCTTGGTGGGATCGAGGACCGGTTGGGCTGCGCGGTCGGTACAAAGATACCTGTTGTGCGATTGCTATCCTTGAAATACTTCAGTGCGACCTTTTTCACATCTTCCACAGTGACTTTCTCGATTCGGTCGCGATCCAGGTAGAATAATCGCCAATCACCATAAGCTGCCCAATTGCTTAATTCATAAGCAAACGTGGCCGTGTTGTTTTGCGCATCTTCTTTACGGTTGCTTAAGTCGCGAATGGCTCGCGCGAGCTCTTCTTCGGTCACTCCATTGGCGATGACATTTTCGATCATTTTATTGATGGATTCACGAACGGTTTCGACCGTCGATTCCCGATTGACATAAACCAGGCATCCGAAAAGCCCCGGGTCATACCCTGATTGATGCATGGCGATGACGGTGGATGCCTGTTTGGTTTTGACTAGCTCCTGATACAGTCGCCCTGTTGGCTCGGTTCCAAGAATGTGTTCAAGAATGACCAACGGTGCCGAATCTTCATGCGCCATCGATGGTACGTGATAAGCAACCCCGACCATGGCCACATCCCCGGTTCGATTGAGATACACAACTCGTTCGCCGTCTTGAACCGGTTCCTGGGTGTAGGTAGCTTCCAAAGGAACATTGGGAACTGGAATCTCGCCAAAATATTTGACGGCGGCAGCAAGCGCCTTTTCCGGCTCGAACTTCCCCGCGACCAACAAAATAACATTATCGGGTCGATAGTACTTTTTGTAAAAAGCCCTCAGACGCGTGACAGGTACACGCTCAATATCAGCCCGATTACCGATCACGCTTTTTCCATAGTTATGCCATTCGTATGCGTTGGCCATGATGCGTTGCATCAAGATGGAACTTGGCGAATCTTCGCCCGACTCGAACTCGTTGCGTACCACTGTCATTTCCGAAAACAGATCTTCACCGCGGATAACGCAGTTTTGCAAACGATCTGCTTCCATGGCGATGGTCCAATCTAAATTTTCCTCCGAAGCCGGAAGCGTTTCGTAGTAGTTGGTTCGATCGTAATCGGTGGTGCCATTGAGATCCAAGACACCTCGTTCTTTGAGCTCTTTATCGATGTCACCATGGGTTGGCGTCCCTTTGAAAAGCATATGCTCCAGCAAGTGAGCCATTCCCGCTTCGCCATATCCTTCATGACGGGAGCCAACCATCACGGTCATGTTGACGGTGATGCTGGAAGACGATTCGTCAGGAATCAAAACCACTCGGCAGCCGTTGTTCAGCTGGTATTCCGTTACCCCCTCCACCTCGGCGGTTTTGCGATAAGCGGTCTCGTCCGCTAATACGTTCTCCGTAAAAAGGCAGAAAGAAATCAGAACCCCTATCGAAATCGAACGAACGAGATGGAAGTCAAAGCATCTGGAGAAATCAACAGCAAACATACTTTGGGTACTTGTCTTGGCAAACGGACGAATCAAGGAAGAGTCGGAAGGCTTCGGCCCCTTCCACACTCGGGTCGTATTTTAGGCATGGAAAAGCTCAAGCACTACTCGTATGGGCCACCAGAATGCCCGAATTTCTCATCCATTTTGGAATGGAGTCCAAGTCCAAAATATTTTTGGCACTTGGACCTAACGTGTCCCACCGCTCGACGAAAAGTAGTTTACCAAGGCACGCCAAAGGGAAAAATCCCGGGGCTACCTGATGGGGCATTACTGGTTCGAGGTGTTTGCAAATCAAGGAAGTGCAATTCGCATGGCAAAGTTTTACGTACAAAGTGGATCCGTTCGATCGGTTGTGGATAGTGTCGACCTGGACCGAGCTGCCCTTTGGGCCGTGAACGACGTGATGGACCATGCTCTATCGCTGGACGGGGAGTCGCTAGAAGAGGACCTCTACAAAGAATCCCATTGCGGCACCGAAGACTTTGGTGCTACCAAAATGAATGCGACCAAGCCAAGCGTGGGCTCTCGCTATCTAGGGGCGACGGTAAGGATCAGTGAAATAGGCTTCGATCGTGACGACGCGATGGTGGTGGATACTCTGGAAGTCTTTCGAGATTGGTACGAATTGTTCCAAGCCGTTTCCGTCTTATCCGCAAAGTTCAGTTCTAAGTAGCAGGCCCAACGCCGTCGTGCGTGTTCCAAAAGCCCCCTAAGGCATGATCGAAACGCAATCTTGAGCCCGCCGATTCAGTGGTAATGCTGCCGTCTCGGAAAACGGTTCGTCCCCCTACCCATGTTTGGACGGGCCATCCCTTTAGTTCTACCCCCGCCCACGGAGACCACTTGACTTTGGTGAACTGCTTTTCATTGATCACTGTTTTCACTTGGTTGGGATCTACCAGCACGAGATCTGCATCGTATCCAACCTCGATTCGTCCCTTTCCAATGATACCCCAAACGCGGGCAGGCGCGTCGCTCATCCAGCTAGCGATTTGTTCCCAAGTGCATTCGCCACGCGATGCGCGATCCAACAGCAATGCAAAGTGGTTTTCTACAGCAGGAAGACCGCTCGGCGATTTAGGATACGGTTGCTGTTTTTCCTCTTGCGTATGAGGTGAATGGTCCGTGGCCAACACCTGAATCGTCCCGTCCAACAACGCCTTCCAAAGAAGAAGGTTGTCTTGCTTGGTTTTGATCGAAGGGTTCATTTGGATACGGCTTCCCATACGAGCGTAGTCGTCCACATTGAAATACCAATGATGAGGGCAGAGTTCGGCCGTGATCAATTTTTCATGCTTCGCGATCAGCGGAATCTCAGCAGCGGTGCTGACATGCAAAACGTGAAAGCGGTGGTGATGGCGTTTGGCTAGATCCAGCGCGCGCGTTGTGGCAATGACTGCCGCTTGCTCATCGCGAATCTGCGAATGGTGTTCGACTCGCAGATCGGGCCCGAGCCGCTTTTGATTGGCAATCACGGTTGTCTCATCCTCGCAGTGAGCACAGATCGGGACTCGAGTTTCTGCGAAGATGCGTTCCAAAGCATCTTGGTCATCCACCAAAAGATCCCCCGTGCTTGAACCGATGAAGATCTTGATTCCGGGTACCCCCGTTACGGTCTTGAGATCTTCGATGTTGGTTGCGGTTGCACCGATGTAGAAACCGTAATTGACGATCGACTTTTGAGCTGCAATCCTGTATTTGTCTTCGATCAAAGCTTGGGTGGTAGCGGAAGGCTTCGTATTGGGCATCTCTAAAAACGACGTTACTCCGCCGGCCGCACACGCCTGGCTTGCGGTGTGCAGATCTTCCTTGTGAGTTAAGCCAGGCTCGCGAAAGTGGACTTGATCGTCGACCAATCCAGGGAACAACACCAAACCGTCAGCATCAATTACTTCGGTGGCGGTAGTTTGCGGTGCTGCGTCAACGCTAACGATCTTTCCGTCTTCCACAAGAACGTTCGTTTCGGCACGTCCAGACGGTAGAATTGCAGTAACATTCCGAATCAGAACACTTCGAGACATGATGGTGGGTGCATTGGGTTGGAGTTAAGCATATACTCGTGGAAGATCTCACTTTACAAGAATCGTTTCCTCGCAATAGGTAGGCGCGAGCATGTGCAGCAAAGAATTTGGACAGATTTTGGCAAGTCGTACGATGGCCGGCAATCGATGTTTATGCATGACAGGAGCGATTCTGCTAATGATTTGCCAAGCGATTCCTGCGTCAGCCCAGGAAACGGCCGATGGATGGAGCCGACGGGCTGAGCAAGCCATGCGGGAGGGAAAATCAGAACAAGCGATTGCCGAACTCGATAATGCCATCCTGTCCATGCCGAAAAATGCTCAGCTTTACATCCTGAGGGGATCGGTCAAGTTTCGCAGCGGCAAAGTCAAGGATTCCATCCCCGACTTTGATAAGTCTGTCGAAATCGATCCTCAAGTGAAGCCCTACTTGTGGCAACGAGGAATCGCGTTGTACTACGCGGACCGATTCGAAGATGGGCTGGAGCAGTTTGCAGTCCACCGCGAAGTGAATCCGAACGACGTGGAGAATGCGTTTTGGCATTACCTTTGTAATGTGCGATTGAAGGGCGTCGAGGAAGCTCAAAAACAAGTGCTGCTGGCCGGCTTCGATAACCGACCGCCACTGATGCAGGTGCAGCAATTGATTCAAGGGAAACTTGGTGTGGCCGACGTGATTGTCGCAGCCGAGAAAGGGCCGGCGGGCACCGAGAGAAATCGGCTGACGAAGTTCTATGGTTACCTGTATGTCGGGCTATATTTCGACGCTACAGGAGATCTAGACAATGCCAAAAAGTATCTCCAACTGAGCTTGGACCAAAACGTGCCAAGCTACATGTACGACGTCGCGAAAGTTCATTTAGATCATTTGACGAAAGAGGGTACCAAGAAGCCCTAGCACGCTCGCATCCAATGTAGAACGGTCAACCGATTAGGACGAGAACTCCGATCACGATCGCAAGGCATTCGCTTGGCAGTCGCCACTACCGAGTGGAGCGGATCAACATGGGTGAATTTTCTTTGCCCGCCAGATTCGGCAGCGGATCGAACGAA
>JBIKLJ010000224.1:0-7852 GCA_044359895.1 Pirellula sp. | reverse complement strand
TCACACTTGGCAAGCCTACAACCGATGGCCTTCGCAGTTTTCTCTTTATGACGATGGGGTTGCTCAGTGGTATTGGGGGCCGGAGTCCAAGGTCAGCTTCAATCGACCCTACGGAAAATACTGCCAAATCTTGGATGCACCGCTTTCTACGGGGTCTGGCGAGTTTTTTCTGTGGGAGTTCCCGTTTGTGTTCTGGCTCGAACGCGAGGGGTACGACGTGACGTATGTTTCCAACACCGATACACACCGCGATCCCAAAACCCCATTACGAGGACGCGGTTTCTTGAGCGTCGGCCATGACGAGTACTGGACCATGGAAATGTTTCAGCACGTTCAAGATGCCGTGCATCAAGGCACCAGCGTTGGGTTCTTTTCCGGAAATGCCGTATGCGGAAAAGTGGTATGGGACGCCAAGACACGTTCGATCCAACGTGTCGGAGTCTTCGGACCACCGGGCGGGACGAACGAATTTCAGGCGATGAGCTCTCTCAAACACGAGAGACCTTACGCCAACGAACTGATCGGAGCCCACAGCACAGGCCCGGTTACAGGTGGTTCCGATTGGGTGTGTGTCATGCCCGAGCATTGGGTCTACGAAAACTCGGGCATGGCTCTCGGGGACAAGATTCCTGGATTGATTGGATGGGAGTACCACGGCGACCCAGCCCCCATCCCTGGCCTTCAAGTGGTCGCAACTGGGCCCATGCAAAGTGCCCCAGGCGTCCTGAATGGGGGGACTTACACCGCAACCGTCTATGAAGGAGCGAAAGGAAACATCGTCTTCAATGCTTCGACCTGTTGGTGGGCAGACGGTCTCAGCGCGCCACCTGGTTATCAATCCCCCAGCGTTTACACTTCGCCCAAAGGGGTCGACGCCCGCGTCCAGCAAATCACCAAGAACGTCCTAAAGCGTATGCTCCCGTAGCGGGACTGGCCACAGTTCCGGCCAACCCAGTAGCGGGACTGGCCACAGTTCCGGCCTTGCACCAATAATCCCACCCGCCATGGCGATCCAGCACTCGACCCTATGCTTATCCGATCCTGCCCAAGCGAGCACGCTCGCTTCGATCGAAGCCATACGCCCTCAACTTTCCGCCGACGAACGAGACGAATTGAATAAGCGCAAGCGTCCGGAAGCCATCGCGGAGTATCTTGCGACTCGATGGATCGCTCGCAAGTTAGGGGAGAAGATCGTTCCCGACACCGCTTCGAGCGATTGGCATGTTGTCAAAGCCATCGATGGGCGTCCAGCACTCGAATCACGCCATGGTGGGTGTCTTTACTTGTCGATCTCGCACAAACACCCGTGGGTCGCGGTGGCGGCTTCGGATTCGCAGCCGGTCGGCATCGATATCGAAAAAGTACCCGAATTCACTTCACCTGCTCAGGAACGATCTTGGATTCAATCGATCGCGTCGGCGGGGTTTGCTTCCCAGGAACTTGATTCTATGCACGACCAAACTGTGTATGACCTGATCCGTCGTTGGACTCAGAAGGAAGCGATTGCCAAAGCAACATCACAAGTGGGCTTAGCCGGGCTTCGCAGCATCGATACTCGACGGATCGAGTCCATGGAATCTCAAGAGAGAAATCAATTTTTGTGGAGAAGTGGCAACCACAACATTTCCCTTTGGTGTGGGCAACTCGATCCAAAGCATTTCATGACTCTGGCGTGGCAAGCGATTACTCGCAACGAAACCTTCGTTCTTTGAGCCGCAGGCGCTAGCCGCGTTAAGTTTCATTGCGATAGAAACGTGGTCGCGATTAGCGCGGATTATTCATGACCCTAGTTCGGTTTGGATGTCATTCAAGCTCGCGTAACTTGTTACGTTGGGTTGCAAACAATACAGACTGCTTTCACAACCCGAAGCGTACCGGGCTGTTGATTTCATGGTACGACGGACTTCCTAGTCCGTCGAATTCCCCAATGACGGACTTGGAAGTCCGTCGTACCGCCCTTATTCAATAACGACTTCACTAAAGCAACGATCTGTTACGCTTCGGGTTATGAATCATCCGCGCTAGCGCCTGCGGTTGAGGTTAGGCAGGCTATTCGAGTGCCGCAATCACTGGGGCGGAAGAGAACCCCTTTCGCACTGCAAACACAACTTTTTGTGATTCGATCTGAAGCGTGATTTCGTCGGTCAGCAGCCCTGCTTTGCTCTCCGAGTCAACAAAGCGGCCTCGGAACACTCGATTCTTGAACCATCCAGATTGAGTGATGGTCAGATCATCGGTTCCGTCTGCAACAGCGAGACGTTCTAATTGAAAAGCAGAACGCACTGGTATTCCATTCCAGGATGACTTCAGAAAACCGACAAACTTATTCTTGGACGGCTGTTCCATGGAGAAAAGCTTTTCTAGAAGAGGCATCATGATCAAGTCCTTGGCGTATCGGATCCCGCGTTGAACTCGCAAAAAGACCAGACAACACAATCCAAAAATGATCAAGTTCAGGACGGTCGATAAGATTGGACTAAACATATAAAGTGCCATCAACGCGGTTGCAATGGACTTGTTCGCAACCTCCAAACAAGCGTCGACGGTGGGCACTGGAATCAGCCATACCAAAAACTCGATCGATAGCTTGATGGTGTTCACGACAACAATGTTGATCGCAGCCGCAATGCACAAGATGATGTCCAAGGGCAACGAAGCGATTCCGGCCGTCATGGGCAAGTGGTTGCCGGAAGCATCTAGCCATAACATGGCAGCAGACGCTTCCAATTCATTCGGCGCTGC
Source organism: Pirellula sp. (assembly GCA_044359895.1). Lineage (GTDB taxonomy): Bacteria > Planctomycetota > Planctomycetia > Pirellulales > Pirellulaceae > JBKCUI01. Next base: position 5,110 of record JBIKLJ010000224.1, on the reverse strand, counting down.
GAAGAAACGCATGACGACCAAGATAATGACGGTTGAATACATTTCTAATTTCTCTGCCGCCAATGCAATGGGTTTGCTGACTTTGGTAAAACGTGGAAGGCTGGTGGCGATTGTTAAGCCAAGTACCGTCCAAAAGAGCATCGGGTTATTGAGAGGACTGTTCGAGTCAATCAAATGGCTTCGGCTTTGAAGCCATTCGGGGCCGTACGTGGCCGCTCCCGATAAGCATGCTAGCCCAAAGAATGGGGAAAGAGCGATTGCCGATAATGGTCCTAACCATTCCTGAGTTGAAACCTGTTGGGAAACAAAGGATGCACCAGCAACGACCGCAGTGGTATTGACCGCAGTGGTATCGACCTGGGACGCAGAAACGGTATTCGAGCAAATCCAAAGAACCGCCAGCAGCAACATCCACCGAATCGATAAGTTCACTCTTGAGTTGACTGTTCGCATTATTTGCGATCCACCAGATCCTTGAGTCCAACTTGAAATAAGCCTTGGCCATTAGCTTGCCCGCGAGCCATGATTGGCGTGTTGTATTGCAGTTGGATGTTCCCGAACCGGTCGATCGCAATCAATCCGCCAGAATCCTCGGGCAAGGTCTTTTGAATGGCAAACTGGACCGCTTGCTCTAGGGATTCGTTGAGGAACTCGATGCGTGACGACACCGCGGATGCGATATGATGCTTGATATACAGTTCCCCGACTCCGGTACCGCTCACGGCACAGGTTGCGTTGTTGGCGTACGTACCTGCTCCAATCACGGGTGAATCGCCAACTCGTCCGTAACGTTTGCCCAAGAGCCCGCCCGTGCTAGTAGCAGCGGCAAGATTGCCATTTGCATCGCGAACAACGCATCCGACGGTTCCCAGATAAAAGAGTCGGTCTTGCCCCTTGGCGAGTTCTTGCTGAGAGGTCGCTTCCTTTCTGGCGGCTTGTTTGGCCTTCCATGCCTTCCAGCTTTTTACTTGATCGTCCGTTTTAAAATAGTCTTGTGGTTCTTGCTTGAGTCCAAGCTCTTTCGCGAATTCGTCAGCGGGCTCACCGCACAGAAAAACGTGTGAGGTTTTATCGCGAACCGCGCGAGCCAAGCGAATTGGATTTTTGACCGTGGCAACATTGGCAACGGCTCCACAACTGAGGTTAGACCCGTCCATGATGCTTGCGTCCATCGACACTTGCCCAACATTGTTTAGGACGGAGCCGCGACCAGCGTTGAAGTTAGGATCGTCCTCCAAAACTTGGACGACCGCCTCCGCGACATCCACTGCAGAGTGCGATTTTTCTAGCATCTCTTTGCCAACTTGCAGGGCTGAAGCAAGTCCATCGAGACGTGCTTGTTGTTGTTCGGCGGTCCAACGATCGAGACTGCCGCCGGCACCACCATGGATTGCGATACTCCAGGTTGTGTTGGCCAGGGTCAGTTTGCCGGCCAATGGAGCGATTGGTTGGGATTCTGGATGCATAGGAATAAGACTTTTTTGATTTTGTGGCGCAGCCGATTGAGCCGTCACCGTGGCTGGCCAGAACAAAACCATCGCCAAGAAAAGACCAAACGAGCCATTTAGCTGACGCACACAATACATGATTAGTACCTTGGAATGCTTGAATCGATTTCGAGGCTCCATTGGTCGATCCCGCCCGCCATGCTCATTGCAGTGGGGTGTCCATTTTCACGGAACCAGTTTGCGACACGCAGCGAACGTCCGCCATGGTGGCAGTGTACCACAACGCATTTGCCTTCGAGCGTTTTCAAGGACTCTGGATTGGGTGGCCAGCTGCGCATGGGCATCAAGATCGCCCCTTCGATTTTTGCGATCTGCGCTTCATTGGGCTCGCGGCAATCGACCAAGGCTAGTTCGACATCACTGTCGTCCGATCCCTTGGTCAGCCAACGTTGGACGGTTTGAATATCGACTTCCATATTGGACATTTTTTATAGCCTTTCAATGATTTTTTCGGACAAAGTCACGAATTCGTCGGTGTCTTTTGGAGCCGGAGCAAAACGTTGCACCGATGCGGCCTCTTCTGCGCTTCTTGCGGGCAAGGCGCAGACTCGGCTCCAGGCCATTTCGTAAACAGTGTAAGATACCGTAATTCCCTTTCCGATTGCGTTCAGTTCCCGCTGAACATCGAAAGCCGTGACCGCAGCATTGAGGTACGTTGCGGTGGTGATCAGCATTTCGCGATACCGTTTGTGCTTCTGCACTTTGGCACCGTGAACGCGTTCGAGTGCCCGTTCAGCACCTCGAACGGAAAGCATGATTCTGTCGACCAACGAGCGAACGGCATGGCTCGACGCGATTTCGGTAAAACCAGCTGGGGCAAGGTAGATATCTACGGCTGCGGTTACTGCGCCGCATTGCGTATGCCCCAGCACAATTCCGCTGCGGATGCTCGATTTCAAATGAGTCGCCGCGTAGTCGACGCTACCGAGGCATTCGGTCCCCAGCACATTGCCGGCAACTCGAACAACAAACAAATCGTTGGCAGAGCAATCGAGAATATGTTCTACCGGAACACGTGCATCAGCACATCCCAGAACCATGGCGAACGGCGAATGAGCAGGTTCAAGACCACTCACCAACGGAATACCAAGCTTGACGGGGTTGATCGGTACGATCGTGGGCGGATGCTGCTTTTCCCCAGTGGCAGCTGACTGCATTTGAGAAACCACAGTCGCAAACCGATCGTTTCCGGTGGTGAGCAGTTGCAAAGCCTCTTTGTTATTCTTGGGGTTCTTCCACTCCATCTTGGCAAATGGGTCAAAGCGATAAATGATGTCCAAGTAAAATTCTCCTAGTTCAGGATGGGGCGAACACTTCGTCTACAGATTGCTCGATGGTTTTGCACATTCCTTCGAGATCCAAGTCGTCTTCGTCGAGCCCAAACGGTTCCTCGACGTTTTCAGCCACCACTTCCATGCCAAGCATGAAATAAGAAACGATGATGGTCAATGGCACAGTCCACCATTGAAAATCCTGAGCGATGCCCCAGGGGAATGAAAACAAAAAGATCGCGATGCATTGACGAACGAAGATTCGGTAGGATCGGATGAATGGCGTTCGAGCAATTCTTTCGCAGGCACCACAAACTTCCAGAAGCTTCGCAAGCTCCATATCGATCACTCGGACGGCGACCGCATCCAGTTTACCCGTCTTCCGTTCCTGACCCATCCATTCGTAAATCTTGCGAACATTATCCAATGGAATATGCATGGAAGCCCCGCGTGGAGAGCGCAAATGGACCATGAGCTGCTGCGGGAACCGCGAAAGGCTGTTTTTTAAAAAGATTCGATCGTCTTGATGAAGATCGACCAAAGTCGTTAGTTTGACGGCAAGATTTCGTTCGGTGTTGACCAGTGTTCCCCAAAGGGTCCTGGCCTCCCACCATCGGTTGTAGGCGGTGTTAGTGCGAAAAACGAGCAAACAGCCAAGGATCAGGGACAGGGACGCGTGCATGTCCGAAGGAATGTCTCCAATGTCGCGATAGCTGGTTGCCTCTTTGACGATAGGCAATAGGCTGTACATCCCAACGGCGATCGCCATGAGCGCGACGTACCCCAGAGTACGGCTTGAAACGAATGGAATGATGGTGTCACGAAATGGCATGGGGGTAGTATAAGCAGCGTCAGGGCGAACGGAAGCCTGAAACCAACTCGGTCCGCTACCGCCGATCTTGAGAATGACAATTGCACCGTCTACTCGCGATGGTAAAGTAGTGAAACGGAGAATCAAGCATGACTTTTGAGCAAGCAATTAACGACATTTCTGCCCTGCCATTGAACGACCAACTTCGTAATGTGCAAGCGATCTGGGATCGATTGGCGGACGGATTGGCACTGAATTGAGCGATTCGCAACGTGCCGAACTGGATCGTCGCTGGGCCGAGTACAAGGCAGATCCAACGACCGCGATTAGTCGGCCTTTGGTCGATTGCCATTCGTGTCACCCACTGATTGAGCAACCCTATGATTGAGCACAATCTAGCCCGCCAAACCTATTGCGGTCGTCGGGCTCGAGGCCCTCGACCGCGTTCTAACGTAGGTTCCTGCTTGGGGGTAGCGCACCAAACCTATTGCGAAATCTGGGCTCAAGGCCCAGTTTCGCTTTTGCGATAACGGGGCCACTTTCACTATCTGGACTGTGCATTCCTATTTTATGAGAATGTCGCCCAGAGTTTTACCCGAAGTCTGGCGACTCCGGCTACGAGCGATCGGTGCCACCTACGAGCGATCGGTGCCACCCACCGAGCGATCGGTGCCACCCACTGCTTGAATCCAAAACGCCATCATTTAGGCAAGCACGCACTCAATGCGGGCGGGTTTAATCGCATCTGGGGATGTTGGAACAAAACGGGCTGAATTCGGTTTGTTGATTTTGTAAATGGCGAAAAGTGAGGCATTGGCGTGGTGTGGTCCGCTTTTGCTTGCCTGGTTTTGCGCCGACATTGCGGGTTTGCCCCTTGCCGAAACCACCCGAGGTTATCTATTCTAGTGATGTCGTCATCGAGCGAATGCTTGTATTGGGCATTGCTCCTGAATCCTTCAGCGAATCCTATATGACCGAGCCTCGGCCTCGTGCTTCCAAGGCGATAGCAACACTAAAAAGTGCCCGCCCAACGATTCTCCCTTCACTCCTTTTGTGCGATTTCGCCAATTTGGAGCGAGAAGTGCGTTCACTTGAAGACGCAGGAGTCGAATGTTTGCATCTTGACGTCATGGACGGGCACTTCGTTCCAAACATGTCCTACGGCATGCCGATCGTCGAGTCGCTCAGAAAAATCACGAAGCTTGTCCTAGACGTTCATCTCATGATCAGCGATCCGGTTCAGTACGCACCTCAGTTCGCCAACGTGGGTGCAGACTGCATCACTTTCCATTTGGAAGCTTTGCCTGAACCGCAGGATCTTCTCGCCCAATTGAAGGGATTGGACGTTGCGGCTGGGGTTGCTATCAATCCGAGCAGCGACTTTGCGGCGTTATTGCCTCATGTGCCGTTGTGCGATTTGGTTTTGGTCATGAGCGTGCAGGCGGGGTTTGGTGGCCAGTCCTTCAACTCCGTTGCAGTCGATAGGCTTCGGCAGTTGCGAACTCAGTTTGGCCCCGATC
>JBIKLJ010000060.1:0-25540 GCA_044359895.1 Pirellula sp. | reverse complement strand
TGATGATCGAAAGCGACCTGTCACACGTTCGCAACTACATCAGCGCCGTCAGTCCTCTTAACGTGATGCAGTACGACGGCAAGGACTTCAAGGCCAAGGGCGACGACAACAATTACACAGTTGCGGCAACTCCCGTCAGGGGCAAGCGACTGATGAATATCTCGGGGCTGAAAGACGATCTCGTTCCCTACATGGGCGGACCTTCAAGAGCGATTCCAGGCAAAGACGGCAAACTGACATTTGTTGCCGCCGAAGAGTCGACGTTTGTTTGGGCCCGTCACATGGGACATGAGGGGAAAAGAATCACGGAGCCATCCCGAATCAGCGCCAATTTGGAGGTTTTCAGCTATCTCGACGGCGACGTAATCCATTACAAAGTCCAGCATGAAGGGCATGGTGCAGAGCGTGGAATCCCAGAGCAAGCGTTACTGGATTTCCTCAAAGGCAATCATCCCGACCGTAAGAAGTGAGCCAAGGCCCGACAAGCGATTTAGCATTTTCGCGTGCGTCGTAGCCGAACATATTCAGGATTAGATTCTGCGTCGTCATTTTTGGGAACGAACAACGTGTCGTTCAAACCCTGAACGCTGTCCCATCGCCCGCGCGCGGGAGAGGGTTGCCGAAGGCGGGGGTGAGGGACGCCTTTGGCTGCTTGGGCTTGTTCCTTTCTTTACCATCGGATTGGCTGCCACGGTTAGGACGTACACCATGTAGGACGGGGCTCCAGGCCCGTCACGAATGAGGGTGGCAGTTTGATATTTGCTGGTTGGTCACGGGCCTGGGGACCCGTTCTACTGCCGATCGTCCTTAATGAATAGTAAATAGTTTCGCAGGTCATCTTCGGAAGAGGAATCGGGTTCACGCTTGAGAAATTAGGAGAACTTTCGGACGTTCCGCGTGTAGGATTGTTGCGTCCGCTCGCCGAGCCCGTTAAGTTTTAAGCCTTGCTGGAAGCGAATGAGGATTGGTGACAAAGGATGTTTGTCGACAGACATGATGAAACTCCTAGGTGAAACGCTAACGACCGAGGACGTATCGAAGTGAACGTCGAAAGATCGATTGATAGCAGAAGGAATTCAGATTGCGTCCGTGATGACAAATGGAAAGAGTCGGCCCGGCGAAGCCAATATGCTAATTTAGATTACTGAACTGCCGCATTAGCGGCTTACTCGAACAAAATGTTGGACCGAAGCCCCCATCGGTCCGTTTCGATATAGAAGCCGTGTTGGCGGGGGCTCGGTCAACATGGTCTTTCGTCAGGTCGAGCGTTATCTGTTTCGATGGAACGATTGCTAACAATCCAAACGATGGGTCCTCGATCGATCACTTGCTCCAAGCATGATTCAAGAGATCGACAACCTCGTTGTCATGCATCATCGTCTCATTACCCCGGTAGGGGTTATAGAAGGTAGCCGGGGGTTGAGCGAAGCGACACCTCCGGATATTGTCGCAAGCTAGATTGTTGATCCTGAAGGGATCACAGCAGACAGCAGTCGTAATCTGCGATCTCCTCCGGGATCGAAAACATTGCATGCGAACGAGACCGGGGGTGTGCCCTAGCGGTCAAACCCCCGGCTACCATCTGCGATCCCTTCAGGATCAAAGCCAGATTTCGGCCAACTGTTGCGAAGCGTTCGTCGGGCTGAGCGACTCTCGAAAGGAACGCCCTACCTCGAACGGTACGCCCCACCTTCAACGGGGTGCCCACCTCAAATGGAGTACTTTTGGAACCGATGCATGCCTTGCATGTACCAACGGGGAACAATCACGAATCGATGACGCAACACCACCGGTGCAGATCGGTGTTTTGGTTACTTAAGACACGGCACCCCTTGCCCTCACCAGGTAGGAGCAAGCAAACAAAGAGCCCATCGTCGACGCCCTCACCAAATCACCGTGAAAGGTTTAGAAAGCAATGAATTGCCCAAACAAGAAAAAGTACCGCTGGTGGGACTCGAACCCACACGCCCCTTTACGGGACCTTGGATTTTAAATCCAATGCGTCTGCCATTTCGCCACAGCGGCCTTAAGGCTCGTGAGTATATCCTGGCGCTAGCCAACTGGGTAGTAGCGACATTCGGATCCTTGACTCTCAAAACCAGTCCAATTCCATCCTCACGAATCAACTTCGGAAACGGGTGAGTGCCTTCAATTTGATAGAATTTCGAATAAAAAACGTATTCATTTGCCTAAACTCAGTACTCGCAATGGTCGGATCCAACGCATGAACTTTGAAAATGCACTGCTAACAGTTGGCCAAATGGGCCAAGCGGACCGACTCGCGGTCGCCTCCGGAACGCCCGCGGTCGAGCTGATGAGGAACGCCGGGCAATCTGTCGTGGACGCGATGGAGTCGCGATGGTCAATTCGCCCAACTGTCGTACTTTGCGGTTCCGGGAATAATGGTGGGGACGGCTTTGTGATCGCGAAGCAGCTTGCTGCACGCGGTTGGCCGGTACGCTTGGCGATGGAAGGCTCGCGGGACCGCATGTCACCAGAAACTCTTTACCATGCGAATCAATGGACAGGCCCAGTGGAGCCTATGTCCTCCGAGTGCCTAGAGGGTGCCGAATTGGTCGTGGATGCAGTGTTTGGAGCCGGCTACCAACCTGGACGCCCCAATCCTGTTTTGCCCTTGCTGGCAGAGGTAGCAAGTCGCCAGCTGATAGTTATCGCCGTAGACGTTCCATCGGGAGTCGTCGGAGACACCGGACAGGTTTTCACGCCGGTGATGGCAGCCCTGACGGTTACCTTCTTTCGTAAAAAACCATGCCATCTTCTGCTGCCAAGTAAAGCCCATTGCGGTGAAGTTGTTGTGACAGACATCGGCATCCCTTCGTCGGTCTTAGACACACTGCAAACGGACGTTTTTGAAAACAATCCATCGCTTTGGTATTCCCATTTGCGTCACCCAACATCGGACTCGAACAAGTATCACCGCGGTCATGCATTGATTTACGGTGGCTATCCTATGACCGGTGCGGCGAGATTGTCCGCTTTTGCTGCCGCTCGAATCGGAGCCGGATTGACGACGGTGCTTGTTCCCGAGATTGCCTTTCCCATTTATGCAGCCTCGATGACTAGCATCATGGTAAAGCCATTAAGCTCCCGAGACACCCTTCGGACAATCCTTCAAGACAAACGCATCACAGCATTTCTGATCGGCCCTGGCGCTGGGGTTTCTGAAACAACGCGCCGCGACACATTGCTTTTGCTCAAAACCAAGCGTGCGACCGTAATCGATGCGGACGCGATCACCGCGTTTCAAGAACAACCTGCCGAACTGGATCAAGCCATTGTTGGCCCGTGTGTGTTAACACCTCATGACGGCGAATTTGCATGTGTTTTCGACTCAGCAGGTGACAAGCTGACCCGATGCCGACGGGCGGCGAAACGATCTGGGGCAGTCATCGTCTTGAAAGGAGCGGACACCGTGATCGCTTGTCCAAGCGGAAGATGTGTCATTAATAACAATGCGCCACCCACCTTAGCGACCGCCGGCGCTGGCGACGTTCTAAGCGGCATCATCACCGGCCTGTTGGCTCAGGGGCTGAACCCGTTTGAAGCCGCATGCGCTGGCGTTTGGATTCATGGCGAAGCGGCGCGTTTGTTTGGTCCAGGACTGATCGCAGAGGACTTGCCGGGATTGATTCCAAGCGTCTTGCGTTCACTGTAACGGTTCTCAACGCGACAATCGATTGATCTCATTGACGATTTCCAAAACGTCCAGCGGATCGCTTGCCCCGTTGCCGTTCACATCCACAAACGGATGCGCAAGTGGGAACGCCGGATCCAGTACCGGTAACGCACTCGCAGAATTTGTACCAGAGGATCGATTGATGTAATTCATCACTGCCAACACGTCCAAAGGTGATAGATTACCGTCACCATCCGCATCGAAACGATTCACTGGATTTTGCCATGAAGTGGGTGAAGTGATTCGAAGGGTTGCCCCGCTCTGACGGAAAACATTCACCATCCCACCCGGCTCATTCAGACGCGTGCTTAAAGCCCACGCCCCTGTCGTCTGCACGGTGTCTTGCGGACCAAGCTTGATTCGCAACGTTTTCTCGGTATTGAAGCTGGCGATGTTGGCTGCATGGAATATCAATGTTTGTGCCAACGAGGCTGTGAAGTCCAACACTTTCACTCCCTGCAGCGCCCCATTCGGAATTCGCGTCAAGTCCACGTTGGCTACGGCCGGCAGCATCGTGACACTCTTGCCAGACTCACGGTATTGCAGCGTGCCAAACAAGTGACTGGACGGAGCTTGGATTTCGTGGGTCGATGAACCCGTGGTCGCTGCAAGTTTGACTCGGTCTAAACTACCTGCCGGCGCACTGAACAACGTTTTGCTAAACGCACGCACCACGAGCTGGCCATCCGATAGCAGCACATCATGATCCCCGAACTCGGCCGCATCGAGTGTTACAGTATTGTTCGTTTGGCCGTCCAAAATCGAAATGGCATAATCTTCCACTTCTCCATCTTCGGCCAACCCTGTTGGAGACAAACCACCCGCAGAACTCAAACGAAATCGACCGTATGTCGTTCCCGACTTCGCCCCCGCAGGAATCGTGAAGCTAAGAAATTGAGAACCAGCAAGTACGTTCGCGCCGGACAAGATCTGTTCACCACTGTCGTTCCAATCCCCATCTTGATTGAAGTCCACCCACGCATCCAACTTGGAATTGCCGGAGCCCGTGACGACGACGCTAGAAATGGTTGGAAGATTAGGCGAAGCGATGGCAGAAACCGGAAAAACAACTCCATCTTCATCGTCCAGTGCGAGATCGTCACCTAACGCGTTCGTCGAAGCGTTTCCATCTAGTTCTGCGTCGACAAAGGAACCCAAAAACAAATTGCCGATCACATGCCTTGCACCGTCATCCTTGATCAGAGTTGGATAACTGGCAGCAAACGCAGATTGAGCGGATGAGGGAGCGTCACCAAAATCGATTTCGCCATCGGCAAGATCAGTGACCGTGATTTGAAAAGTTTGAATCGCAGACCGATCATTCCCACCCGCATCGGTCCCACCATTGTCTCGCACCTGAACACTGATGGTGGCAATCCCTTGATTGGAGAGCGAGGTTTGGAAACGAAGGTTGCCGTCGTTATCAATAGTGGGCTGAACCAGGAACAAGTCCGTTCGATTGTTATTGACGATGATCTCAGCCATAGCCTGAGTCTGTTCATCAATCCCTCCACCTGTTTCGAATGCCGTTGCAAAGCGTGCGATCGTTCTTAGATTGCTTCCCATTGTTGCCAGTTGGTTGCCTCGCAACTGGATCCCGGGTCGATCGTTGACAGGCTTCACAATGACCGACACCGATTGCTGAGCGGTTCCGTCGTCGCTGGTATCGAACACCCCGTCTGCCCCTGCATCTCGAACGACAACTTGCAGTACAGCGGTGCCATTTGCATCCGGAGCGGGCGAAAACTGAATCCGCCCCTCCGTTGCTCCTGGTGTATAGTCGATTGTCGGCGAAGCAATGAGCAGTAGATTGGAACTAGAAACAGTAATGCGAAGCGGCGGTCCGCTGGTCCTGCCCCTTGCAATGCCCGTCAGCGGGATCGATGCACTCCCACTATCTTCGAGCAACTCGATCGGACCAGCGATGAAATTCAAACGAGGAGGAAGGATTTGCGACTTGGTACCAAAGTTCTGATTGCGAGTCGTGCCAACGCCGTTGAGTTGAACGCGATTCGCTCCACCAATAAGCTCATTGCTCAGTATTTGAAGTGTATTGGTTTCGCTGTTAACCAAGGCCAGATCGATTGTTCCGGAACGGTCGATATCGGCTGCATCAAAGACAAGCCTAGGACCGATCGACAGTTCCGCGACACCAAAACTCTCGGATGGTTCAAAGACTAATGCGTTAGGATTATCGACTTGATCTTGGCTCGATCGATTGCGCAGGATCGATAACGATTTGGAACGAAGGTTAGAAACCAGGATGTCTTTATCTCGATCACCATCGATGTCCACCAATGCAATTTGTACCGGGCCTTGGCCGACTGACAATGCATCTCGTAGGACGGTGAATACACCGCTGTTGCTTCCCCTCAGGATGGAAGCCGTGTTCACAGAAAAATTAGCTGTCACCAAATCCTGAAAACCATCGCCATTGAGATCCCCCAGATCGAGACTCAGCGGCGACAATCCCACAATGTACGCGACAGGGGATTCGAAGGTACCATTCGCCCGACCGAGAAGCACCGTCACGTTTCCGTTGTCATTGGCTCGTCCAAAATCACCTTGGTTGGCGACCGCAATATCCAAACGTTGATCAAGATTGAAGTCACCGGTCACGATGGAAGCTGGGCGTTTTCCGCCGGAAGAAAGTGAAGTCCCGACCGAAAAAACTCCTGCTCCGTTGTTCAGCAGAATTCGAATCTGGCCAGTCTGATTCCCATTTTGTGTCGCAACAAGAATATCCAAGTCGCCATCCGAATCGATATCGGCTAGCTTGATGTCCGAAGGGATCGCCCCGAGAGCAACACTCGTCGACTGAGAAAAGCCAGAAACGTTAAAATCAAAAAGTATCGACACGGTACCGCTGAGCGAATTCGCGACCACGAGATCCTTAGAGCCCGACTGGTTTAGCTGCCCACTGGCGATTGCGATTGGCCCCAAACCTGTCGGAGCCAAGCTGATTGGCGTAGGATTGGGCTGCAGCCTGCCCGACCCATCATTCAGTTGAACCAAGATCGCGTTACCGGAATACAATGCAACCACAGAGTCCGGACCGTTCTTTCCGTCGAAGTCATCCAGCAAGATGTCTTGAGGTTTGGAAAGAAGAGTCGAATTAGTCGAAAGGGTTTGGTTCGTCGTACTGAACTTGTTTCCAAGCGGAGACGTCAGACGTGTTCCTTCGGGCAAGGATGTGCGAACGGTATAGCCTCGACTGCCTAGATTGCCAAAGAAATAGTTCCCCTGCGAATCGGTAACGTTTCTTGGTTCATCAAAGTCGCGGCGCTCGTTCCCATTCAGGTCCAGATAAACTTCGATACCACTCGATCCCAATTCGTTGGACTGGGCAATGCCATCGCCGTTGATGTCGTTGAAAACTCGACCTTCAATCCTTGCGTTCTCGAACTGACCCGTGGTTGATTGGGGTCGAAAACCAAAATCTCGCTGTTCAACGATCCCTCCCGCGGGCAGAAACAAAGCGTTGGAACTGGGGCTCTCCGTCAACGTTGTCGATTCCCATCCGGAGAGCATATCCGTTCCGATTGAGTAGGAACGGAAGGAAGGAACTTCTGAAAAGCGATAGGAACCGTCCAATTGACTGGTTGAGATAGGTTCACCGACGTCACGCCGCCCATTGAAATCCAGATCCAAATAGACAACCCAGCCGAAAAGTCCTGTTTCGCCATCATCTAGCAGACCGTTCGCATTGAGATCGTCGTAGATGGTGCCGCGAATGTCCCCTGGATTCGGGACGAGACCTATATTCAATGGGTTCCATTCTTGTCCCACTTGCAAAGCCAAGGTTCTCGATGACGTTTCGAATGGATTTGGCGAAATGAAAATATCGCTTCGCTCATTGCTATCGCTAGGCACCAGATTGCTTGACCTTGATTCAAAAACAACCGAACGTCCGTCCGAGCTAAGTGAAGCTCGCTGGCTATCCCCGTTGTTTGCTAGCCCAATCAGGGGCTTGCTCACCAAACGAATCGGTGAAGATGTGTTGCTAGTTTCATCAGGTCCGCCCCCAGCGGGAGCAACATATCGATCGTAAACAAATACGTTTTTGGTCGTGGAATTATCAGCGGGGTAGACGACCGAGTTTCGACTTTCAAAAACAACGTATTGTCCATCGGAGCTAATGCTTGGAAAAACGTTGGATGCTTGCGTCCCCAAGGGAAACGATATGTTTAGCTTTTCAAGCGATTGCTGCACACGATCAAAGACAAACAAGTCACTTCTGGCGTTGGTATCGCCAGGCACCAGATTCGATGCTAATGATTGAAAAACGACGTGCCTTCCGTTGCCGCTGATGGCAGGGGCAAAGGTGAAACCATTGCTTTCGGCACCCCCGGAAGAAATGTTGACTCGCTGGATGGACCGCTGGATACGATCGTACACAAAGACATCCCCCAGCCCATTCCGATCGTCTGGGACGAGATTGTTTGCATCCGAAACGAAGGCTACGAATCGACCGTCGTCGCTGATATTAGGTTCTTCGCTATCGTTATTCCCTTGAGCTCCGTTGGCTGCGATGCTGATGCTTTCTACTGTTTTCGTGGTGCGATTGAAAAGAAAGATATCGGCAAAGTTATCGTTATCATTCGCTACGAGATTGTTCGCGAAAGAGGAAAAGGCGATCCATTGGCCATCGCTGCTTGCGGACGCCGAATCGCTGCGAGCGTCGCCCAACTCACCTGAGTTGGTAACGCTGATCGGTTCTAAAACAAGCGTGTTACGATCGTACAAGTAGACGGCGAGATCATTGCGAAGCAGAACATACTGTTCCTCTCCTCCAACAATTCCTAAAACTTGAAGATTGGCGCCACCGATGGGCACCTTAACGATACTCTGGCGATCGCGTTCAAAGACAAACACACTGGGATTCGCGTCATCACCAGCGACAAGATTGGTTGCGGTAGAGACAAATGCAACGACTCGACCGCTGGGGCTGACTGTTGCGAGCGAACTGTTACCATTCCCCTGGATCGAACCAACTCCGACTCTCTGCAAGGGATCCGCGGACGCTTGCCAGTTATTGGGAACAGCGACTCGAATGTTGTTTTGGCTGGGCGATAGATTTTTAAACTCAAAAGAACCCGCTTCGATTGGATTGCCGGCATTCGCAGAAGATAACGATGTGACAGTAGCTCGTTCCTCCGTTTGCAAAACATCATCGCCATTGGCATCCAAGAAAACAATCAGTTCCGGTAGGCCTTGTTCGTTAGTTTCCTTGGCTAGGTTTGCATTCAAATCTGCAAACACCGATCCCTTGACAGTGGCCGACACTGCTTCCAAAGCGCCGATATCCGATTTCACGCGAAGCTGATTCCACTGATCCAACGTTCCGGAGCTGGACGTCGAACCAGCATCAATGGCTGGATTGCCTAACAGCAAAGGATAACCTGGGGGTAGTTGCCCCTGGCTCGAGAAGGAACCCAACCGAAGGGACGAAACACGTTCCTCAATATCATTGGACTGAAGCAAGCTTGTGTTGCTTGCTGAGGCTACGACGTTGTTACCGGACGAATACGTTTTTGCTCCTAGATCAAAGCCGACTAGGTTCCCCGCATACAGGCTGTCGATTGTGGCAACGTTACCCGAAAGTGTTTCTGCGCCCGTATTGAAAACAACGGTCGAGCTAGAGACTTGCACCGTCGATTTCTGATTGAATTCGGAAATCGACTTTACTGTACGATTCATTCGATCGAACACATAAACTTGACGTTGGGACGGACCGGGTGGAGTGCGGTGAATGGCCGGGCTTGCATCCAGATTGTTCGCTTCCGATTCGAATGCGATGTACCGACCGTCGCCACTGATGGTTGGTGAATAACTAGCGCCATTCGATTCCGTTGCGTCGCTTGCCAGACTGATGCGTTCCACATCACCCGTCACTCGATCGACGACAAAAACATCCGACACGGAATTGGTATCACCGGGCACTAAGTTGCTTGCCAAAGATTCAAAAGCAACGTACCGACCGTCACCGCTGACAGACGCGTTGGAACTAGCCTGATTGGCCTGCACGCCCGACTTCGATTGGCTTACCCGCGCGACCGATCCCAAGAGCACATCATAGATAAAAACATCGGAAGCTTGGTTCGTGTCCCCGATAACAATTCCAGAATCATCCGAGGTAAACGCCATAAACCGACCGCTTACATCCAAGGAAGGATCATAGTTGGAACCATTTGCGGGCGCACCGAGAATTCTAAGATTCGGCTTGACCAGTGCCTTTTCCATTCGGTCAAAAACGAAGACATCATGATAGTTTTCGTCCGCAGTGCCGGAGACGCCAGATGCAATCGAAACAAACCGACCGTCGCCACTGATTTCATTGGCATTTAAAAAAGCGATATCGACACCGTTGCCGTTGATCGCCAACGGGATACGTTCCCGCGTTTCGGTTAGCCGATCAAGGATGAAAACACCCCAAGAATTGCTGACATCATCGGCTACAAATTGTTGATAAACCAGGAGACTGCCGTCGTCGCTGATGGCGGGAAGACCTCGCGAGTCGCGATTGGCATTGGCTGAAGTACTTTCCAAGTTGGTCGTTCGACTAGCGAGATCCCTTGTAAAAACATCTTTTGAAAACAGGGTATCGCCCCCGACCAAATTGTTGGACGACGAAAGGAATGCGACCTTGCTGCCATCGCCGCTGATTGCTGGCGATTCGCTTGCCTGGTTCGCTTGTTGAAGCGATGTTGAAACACTTGCACGATCGACACTTCCAGATTGCATATCATAGACGAACACATCTGCGACAGCGTTGGTATCACCGGCAATCAGATTGGTTGCGTTGGAAAGGTACGCGACACGTTGGCCATCGCGACTGATGGCAGGGGAGTAGCTGATCCCCGCACCGCCGGCGTAATCGCGAGCGCGACTTGTGATCGCTCCGCCAAAGTTAGACGCAACCGTGGTGTTTCGGAGGAAGGAGTTGCTTGTGGAGTAGGAAACAAAACCAGCACCGCGATTGTTATCGATGGTGCTTCGATCGATGACTGAAATCGAGTTGCCACACAGAAAGACTCCACCACCAAAGTCTCCTTGATTTTCTGTGATTTGCGACTCAATGATATCGAGCGTACCCGCCCAAGCAGCAATCCCTCCACCTCGGCCGACGGAACCTTGCAAACCCACGGCTCGATTATCCTGGACTCGTACTTGATCCATTCGCAGTTGACCTGCCGACAAGATGCCACCGCCCCCTTGTCCAGACGGAGAGACACCACCGGTTACTGCGAGTCGCTTTAACGTGAGCGACGCTCCCGGATGAACTTTGAAGACGCGATCTGAACTGTTCCCTTCGATCGTACTCGAGTCCTTGGAATCACCCACGATCGTCAAATCCCCGAGGATATCCAAGTCTCCAGAACTGGAATCCGACCAAGCGCTGGACGACGGGGACGATGTACAAAAGTTCTGTGATGACGGAGTAAAAAATCCAGCTGAGGTACTGGACTGATGAGGTAGCTCCAACGTGTATCGCCCGGCTTGGAGGATGATCGTTCGAGGGGACAATGGATTTGCGTTCGAAATCTCAATCGCATTGCGCAGCGACAGGCCATTGCCTGAGTCCCTCAGGGTGTCGACATAAATAACCGATGGATCGATGATCTTCACGGCAAACTCGCCGATCACCTGAGAGCGGATTGCATTGCCAGCGCGCTGGGAAAGAACAGCGCCAGCAGTCGTCACCATCGAATAAGTGCCGTAGTCCAGTGGATCCCAAAGGCCCCCAGGCGGACTCATCATGTAGGTGGCGAGTATCGACTTACGATCGGCGGATATCTGAACCGACCCTTGCTTGAGCGAGACCGAGAACTGATCGCGAGCGCCCCATTGATGCTGGATTCGAAGATCGTTATCCCCGATGGTCGTTGCATCCAATCCATTGCGATCTGAATATTGAACAACAATTTCCTGAGCCGCTGTTCCACTGGATACGATGTTTTGCACGTCGACAACCGTTGCAACTGGAGCAAAGATCGGAGCCTCCACGGAGCGGAATGCGTTCAATCGACCGCCTGCAGCGACAACCCCAGAGAAGTCCGTCGTGAGGTCAGTTGTATCAAGAATCGCCTTTCGCACTTCTGCAACGGTCGCTTGAGGCAATTGAGCCCAAATCAGAGCAGCCGCACCAGAGACAAAAGGTGCGGCCATACTGGTCCCGTTCGCTTCGCCATAACGTCCACCAGGCAAAGTGCTTCGAATGCCCACCCCTGGAGCCGCGATATCTACCGACTTGAGTCCGTAGTTAGAAAAGGAGGCGAGACGGTCCGAGCTGTCGCTGGCCGCAACAGCAACAATGTTATCAAGATCATAACTTGCAGGATAAAACGGGGTGCGATCGTTATCGACTCCTTGCCCCAGAACATTCCCGTTACCAGAAGCAGCTACAAACAGAATACTCGCGTCGCCAGCAGCTTCAATGGAGCTGCGAAGCACACTGTTGGGGCTTCCCGATTGCCCCCAGCTGCTGTTTAAGACTCGAACATTCGCAGCGTATCGAGTACGCATCAGAGTGGCATAGTGCACTGCGGCAATTGCTGAAGCTGTATCCCCTTGATTGTTTTGATCCAGGAACTTCAAAGACATCAGAGAAGTGCGCCAGTTGACTCCCGTTACTCCAATCGCATTATCGCCAATGGCTCCGATCGTGCCAGCAACGTGAGTTCCATGGCCGAGGCTATCCGATGGATTGTTCGGGGCGTATGGCTCATTGGTCCCCGTCCTGAAGTTCCAACCGAAAAAATCATCGATGAACCCATTGCGATCCGAATCGATTCCATCCGACCACAGAGGGTCTTCTAAGAGATCGATGGCATCGATGTAGCCATTCAAGTTCAAGTCACGGACTAAACTTGCATTCAGGGTCGAATTCAAGTCGTAAAAAGTGAACAGACCATCTCCATCGGTATCGACCAATGCTGCTTTCGTTTCCGCCCGGATCTCACCTTGATTCAACCAAACATTCAGATAGAGGTCAGGGTGAGAAACATCCATTCCCGAATCGATAACCCCCACCACGACCGACGAACTACCGGTCGTTTGATCCCATGCCTCGACCGCATCAATGTCGGCATCAGCCATTCCACCGAATTGACCTACATTATGAAGTCCTACTAGGTTGCCAAAGTCCGAATCATTCGGAAACCTCTTGGCGGATACTAGAGCATTGGGTTCGAACGAGGCGACGTTTCGGTTGCTATGGAGAGCTGATTCGGCAGCATCCTCGGTAGCAGCAAAAGCTCGTACCTGAACAAGGCCTGGCACGCCTAGCCCTCGGATTGTCTCGAAGTGAACTCCGTTGGAACTAAGAAGATGGTCGAGCTGTTCGAAACCGACATCGATCTTGGACGAATCGTTCAAACGCACGATCCAATCCGATGGATGGCTGAATCTTGGTCCTACGAACGGTGTGCGATGGGTCGCCGAAGAAAGCCCCGAAGAAAGCCCCGATGAAAGCCCTCGGGTGTTTTCTGAAGCAAACGCATTGGAGGCAGGAGCCTCGAAACTTGCGAACCAATTCGGGTCTGGGACATTCGCAAAAGCATCCACGGAGCTCGCTAGAGCAAATCGACTCTCGAGTGGTTCGATACGCAACCGTCGTCGTCTTGCGCGATTACCAAGAATCCCACTTCGCTTCTTCATGGTGCGTTACAACTTTCTTGAACGGGCTGCCTAAAGCCGCATGCGAAACAGTTACACGCGTAGAGTCCTAGGGGCGGGCACGGTAACACCTTGCAGACTTGACAGGATGAATTGCATGCTCCGAGACTCATGGCACGCCATTGTATTTCCCAAGAGAGAAACATTCCATTCTCAAAAAAGCGTTGCAAACCATTGGCGAAGCTACATGAACGCGTCTACCTGGAGGCCAAGAAATTCAGTCGGTGTTCTCATCGCCTAAGTCAATTTGGGGTATAACCCAACGACACACGCCAGTCCGACATGTTGTTCATTGGAACAGACCTAGCGACATGGCTATGGCACCTCCTCCTTCATCCCTAAGGGAAATAATCCGATGCGAAACGTTTTTCTCGCATTCTTCTCGATGCTTTTGGCGGTATCAGGATATGGCCAGTCGCCAAACGGTGTACTACCTGATGGCGTCCAATTCCAATCGCTTTTGAATGGGAAGGATCTATCCGGCTGGGACGGCGACCCGCGGTTGTGGTCTGTGCAAGATGGGGTGGTACGTGGGGAAACCACCACCGAGAAAGTCGCCAAAGGGAACACTTTTCTTATTTGGCAAGGGGGACCGATTAAAGATTTCGCAATCCGAGTGACCTTTCGCTGCAACGCAACCAATAATTCCGGCATTCAATACCGGTCCAAGCATATCACTTCCCCGGACGCACCCAACCCTTGGGTTGTACGTGGATATCAGCATGAACTACGAAATGAAGTAACCTTCCCCAACGTCAGCGGGTTCATTTACGACGAAGGAGGAAAACGGGGCCGTTTGTGCTTGTTGGGCGAAAAAGCAATAGGGAGTACCGAAGGCAAAAAAGTCCTAGCAAATTTGATCTCTCCCAAGGAGTTTCAAGAACTTTTTCGCCTAGATGATTGGAACGATGTCATGATTATTGCCAAGGGAAACAACATCCAACACTACCTGAACAACCAGCTTGTTCTGGACTTTTCCGACAACGATCCCAAATTAGCGCTTCCAGAAGGAATCATCGCCTTACAGCTACACGCAGGAAAACCGATGTGGGCCGAGTTCAAGAACATCGAACTTGCAACTTGGAACAACCAATAGCAGTGCGTCTACAGTTTTCTGATCGGGAATGCGAGGCAACCCCCTATCGCGGATTATTCATACCCCGAAGCGTAACGGCTTGTTGCTTTCATGGTACGACGGACTTCCTAGTCCGTCGAATTCCCCGTTGACGGACTTGGAAGTCCGTGTACCGCCCTTACCCGATAACGACTTCACGAAAGCGGCAAGCCGGTAAGCGAGGGATTGCTACATCGCCAATCGCTTACACATCGGGTTTTGAATCATCCGCCCTAGCAGCTTCCTAAAAAAAAGGGATAACGAAACCGGATCCGGCAAGACTCCCCCCAAATTCGGCAAGATGGGTAAGCGATACGGATTCATCGAGGCCAGTTGGGGTAAACACAGCGAATACCTCCAGTTTCCTAACAGACCTGGAAAAATACGGTCGATACAGCACAACCCTGGCAAAAAGAATTGCGAACTGCACCTAGAAAAGGCTATTTCACAAAGAAAACCAGAGGGAACAAGCAAAAACACAGATTTGGCGTTGACGACAAATACTCTCCTCCATATCTTTTCCCCTCCCACGTTCGTCGTAGGGCTTGATTTTGCAGATCCTCTCTAACCAAGAGGCCAGTTTTCGACTCAACCAAGGCAGATAATCACCGTGTCCGGATCGCATGAAGTCATCAGAATTCGTATGGAAGCTTATGATCATGCTGTATTGGACCAGAGCGCATTGGAAATAGTGGAAACCGCCAAGCGGACCCACTCCGAAGTGCACGGACCGATTCCATTGCCAACTCGGATTGAGCGGTACACGGTACTTTCGGGACCGAATATCGACAAGAAAGCTCGTCAGCAATTTGAAATTCGAACGCACAAGCGTTTGATTGACATCAAGCAAGCAACTGCAAGAACGATTGAAGCTCTAAACAAATTGAGCTTGCCAGCCGGTGTTGACATCAAGATCAAGGCAACATCGCGGTAGGAAATTAACGCTTAAACGGCATCCATCAGGTTTTCCCCACATGAAACGGAAGCCCTGAAGGTAACCATCGACTTAGACCTGCAAACTGCGTCAATCGCTATCTTTGCAGGGTTCCCTAACGGGATTGTTTGATGAGTCCTTCACGGCCACGATTTACGGAATAAAACGAATGAGCAAAGGTATTCTCGGCCGTAAGGTCGGTATGACGCAAGTGTATGAACAGGACGGAAGAGCGGTCCCTGTTACAGTCATTCAGGCTGGACCTTGCCATGTTCTTCAGGTGAAAACCGTCGATCGTGATGGATATGAAGCAATTCAATTAGGTTTTCTTGACAAGCCTAGACGCTTGGCCTCTCGTGCAGAGCGTGGTCAAGTCGCAGCTATTTCGAGCAAGCGATCCAACAAGTTGAAGGACGCTGGTGTCGCCGCGGTTGAAAAGCCAGAGTGTGAGCCAAAGCGTTTTGTTCGCGAATTCCGCGGACCAGTGACTGACGCAGTAGGTGCTGAAATCAAAGTGACTGTGCTGGAAGGCATGAAGTCGGTTGATGTGACTGGTATCTCGAAGGGTTGTGGGTTCTCCGGATGGATGAAACGACACAATTATGCCGGTCAGCGAGCAACGCACGGTGTCAAGAAGGTTCACCGACATCCCGGTGGTACCAGTGCTGGTACTTACCCTGGACGAGTTCGCAAGGGGAAAAAGGGTGCGGGTCAGTACGGTAATGACCGGATTACGATGCGAAATCTCAAGGTTGTTCGCATAGACAGCGAAAACAATCTTCTTTTGGTTCGGGGCGCGATACCTGGTCCAAACGGCGGATACGTGATGATTCGCGAAACGAACAAAGTCGGCTAAGGCATTACTGAAACAAGTTATCTGTCGCAGGCTTCACCTGCGGGGGCAAAAACTAGGCGTAACTGAAGATGACAACACTACCAATTTATGACATGTCCGGAGCAAAAGTGGGCGATTACGAAATCGACCCAGCTGTTCTGGCCCCACGAGTGAGCAAGCAGTTGCTTCACGACGTCGTGGTGATGTATTTGGCAAATGCCCGTCAGGGAAGCAACAAGACCAAGTCCCGTGGCGAAGTGTCGGGCTCGACCAAAAAGATGTACAAGCAAAAGGGCACTGGTAACGCTCGTATGGGTGCCAAGCGAACTCCGGTTCGTCGAGGTGGTGGTCATGCGAACGCTCGCCAGCCAAGGTCTTATTACTATCGTTTGCCACGCAAGGCCGTTCAGGCTGCAACGCGAATGGCAATTGCTGCGAAGATCTCTTCGGGTTCCGTTATGATCGTCGATCAGTACAAGATGGACGCGCCGAAGACAAAGACATTGGCGTCGGCTTTCAAGGCCATTGGCTTGGAAGGTCAGACCAAGACTCTTGTGACGAACGGTTTGGATAAGAACATTTATCTGAGCGGCCGCAATATTCAGGGTTTGACAGTAAGTCCTGTTACAGATTTGAATGCGTTGATTATCTTGCGACCTCGGAAAGTGGTTGTAACGAAGGACGCAATGGATTGGCTGAAGTCGCGAACCAGTGCGTAAGGTCAACCGGAAGTAGCTCAAGACAACAACGATTAAGTTGGTAATGAAAATGGCAAAGCAACCACCCAAAAGCAAAATTGTTCTGACACCGCATCAAGTAGTGCTTCGCACGCTTGTCACGGAAAAGGGCGTACACAAAGCAACTCGACATAATCGATATGCCTTCGAAGTGAATCCGTTAGCGGACAAGACCGATATCAAGGCTGCGATTGAAGAGCTGTTCAACGTAAAGGTTGTTGCGGTTGCAACACAAAATCGACAAGGTAAGTCTCGGAGATACAAGCAAAAGCTTGGTGTCACCAAATCGTGGAAGAAGGCAATTGTGAAGCTCAGTGATGAGCACAAGATTGACTTCTTCTAGGATAAGCCTTCGTAAAAGACTAAATTAGGACACAAGCATGGGAATTCGAGTATACAAGCCGACATCAGCCGGAAGAAGAAATTCTTCGGTCAGCGATTTTGCTGAGTTGACGCCTGGTGCTAAGCCAGAAAAGAGTCTGCTCAAGCGATTGAAGCGACACGGTGGGCGAAACAACCAAGGTTTCATCACAGCACGACATCGTGGTGGTGGACACAAGCAGATGTATCGCATCATCGACTTCAAGCGAATGAAGGATGGTGTTTCGGCCAAAGTGGATTCGATTCAGTACGATCCGAATCGTTCGGCTCGGATTGCTTTGTTGCACTATGCGGACGGGACCAAGACCTACATTTTGGCACCAGACGGATTGAAGGCCGGAGCAACTTTGGTGAATGGACCTGAGGCAGCACCCGTGTTGGGGAACTGCCTTCCGATGCGGAACATTCCACCTGGGACTGAAGTTTGTTGCGTTGAGATGACGCCAGGCCGTGGAGCTGCTCTTTGCCGCTCTGCAGGTTCCTCGGCCGTTTTGATGGCACGTGAATCGGGATGGGCTCAGTTGCAGCTGCCAAGCGGCGAAGTTCGACGAGTTCCGATTCAATGCCGAGCAACCATCGGAAAGATGAGCAATCCTGACCATGACGCGGTCCGAATCGGTAAAGCCGGTCGAAATCGTTGGAAGGGCTGGAGACCTCACGTTCGTGGAACAGCAATGAATCCGGTGGATCACCCTCACGGTGGTGGTGAAGGACGAACGAAGGGTGGACGACACCCAGTGAGTCCAACTGGCAAGTTGGCGAAGGGTGGTTTCACTCGACGTCCGCGAAAGCCAAGCAATACAGCAATCATTCGTCGACGCAAGTCGGTTCGTTACGGTCAATTGAAACTGAGATAGTTTGCAAGGGAAGAGCTCTGACGTATGGGACGTTCGACAAAAAAGGGTCCGTTTGTAGACCCCAAGTTGTTTGCCAAGCTGCTTAAGGCACGCGAGAAGAACGACAGCCAGCCAATCACTACATGGGCGCGTCGTTGCACGATCGTTCCTGAGTTTGTTGGCGCTACTTTTATGGTACATAACGGCAAGGCTCACCTTCGAGTCTTCGTTACCGAAGATATGGTCGGCCACAAGCTCGGGGAATTCGCGCCAACGCGTACTTTCCGCGGGCACGGTGGTAAGGGCGGCAAGAAGTAATCGTTTTTAGTTCATAGGAAACAATCATGGCTTACCGAGCCGTTCATCGTTACGCACGCATCAGTGCTAGAAAGGTCAGACCACTGGCCGATTTAGTACGTGGGAAGTTTGCGGACGAAGCACTGGAGATGCTTCGCTACCAACCCAACCGAGGTGCTCGGATGTTGGAGAAGGTCATCAAGAGTGCTGTTGGAAGTGCACAAGATATCGATCAGAACAGTGGTCGGTCGTATGGAGCCGAAGAGCTAGTCGTGGTGGATGCTCGCATTGATGGCGGGCCGATCATGAAGCGTTTTCGACCGATGTCGCGGGGGCAGGCGTTTACGATCCTCAAGCGATCCAGTCACATTTCCGTAGAACTCAAGAGACTCGAAGAGCTGTAGGAAACGCTGCATTATGGGACAAAAGGTAAATCCAATCGGTTTCCGTACCGGCATCGTCATGGGCTGGAAGAGTCGATGGTATGCGAGCAAGAAAGAATTTGCTGAGTTGTTGGTCGAAGACCAAAAGATTCGCAAGTTCATTAAGTTTCACCCGACCAAGTCGGCTTATCGAGAAGCTGGCATTGATCGGATTGAGATTGAACGAACAAGAGATGAAGTTCGATTGATGGTTTTCGTTGCCAAGCCGGGGTTGATCATCGGCAAGAAGGGCACGGAGATCGAAGTTTTGCAGGAAGAGCTGCAGAACTTAATCGGACGAAGAGTCAATCTGAAGGTTGAGGAAGTTTATCGTCCTGAGATTCAGGCTCAGTTGATCGCGGAAGACATTGCTAAGCAGCTTGCAAAGCGGTCTAGCTTCCGGCGAACGATGAAGCGTTCGATTGAAACGGCTATGGATGCTGGTGCCAAGGGCATCAAGATCCAGATGTCGGGTCGGTTGGGCGGAGCGGAAATGGCACGTTGCGAAAAGGGCAATGCTGGATCCCTTCCGTTGAGCACGATCCAAGCGAAAATTAGCTATGGACTTGCAGAAGCCGCTACTCCACAGGGGAATATCGGGGTGCAAGTCTGGGTAAATCAAGGTTCTTACGCGGGAGACGCTAACGATGGCGCTGATGCCCAAACGGGTCAAGCACCGAAAAAGCCAAAGAGGACGTATAAAAGGTAACGCGACCCGCGGCAACAAGGTTGTTTTTGGTGATTTCGGACTCCAGGCCCTGCAAGGCGGCTGGATACGGGCAACAACAATCGAAGCGGGCCGGATCGCTGCCAATCAATACGTTCGTGGTGAAGGTCGACTTTACATACGAATTTTTCCAGATAAGCCAGTATCTTCTAAGCCTTTGGAGACCCGGATGGGTAAGGGTAAGGGAGAGCCTGAGTACTGGGTAGCCGTCGTGAGACCGGGTACCGTTTTGTACGAGCTTGCTGGTGTAACAGAACAACAAGCCAAGGTGTGTTTCGCGCGACTTGCTGCGAAGATGCCGATCCCTGTCAGGTTGGTCCGACGCCGACCTGCATAGTTTGTCCATTAACGAGTGAACGAATCGAAAATGAAAGCCGCTGAACTTCGAGAGATGAGTGATGAGCAACTGGAACTGACAGCCCAAGAAGCTGCCGAGACCATGTTTCGCTTGAGACTTCAATCTCAGACCGATCGAGTGGATGTTCCAAGCCAAATGAAGCTGAATCGCCGCTTGATCGCACGCGTTCGCACCCTTCAAACACAGCGTTTGAAGAAAGCTTAGTTTCGTAGTCCAATTAATTTAGCCAGTACGGTTCAAAGTTTATTATGCCACGTCGAATCCTAGTCGGTGTTGTAACCAGCGACAAAGCTGCCAAGACACGTCGAGTTGAAATCGAGCGGTTGGTTCGCCACCCGCGTTACTCGAAGATCATTCGTAAGAAGACGGTCTGTCACGTCCATGATGAGAACAATGAATCGCACGTAGGAGACAAGGTTGAGATTGAAGAATCGCGACCTCTGTCGAAGCTCAAGCGATGGCGGTTGATCCGTGTGGTTGAAAAGAGCCGCGAGATTGACTTGGCAAGCTTGAGAGCGGATCAGCAAGCTGCAACTTAATAGCATCACGAACCGAACGTGTGTTACGGTTCAGGTGTCGAAATTCACATTTTGTTTTTTGAAACTTAGTCCATCATGATTCAGCAAGAAAGCCGACTACAAGTCGCTGACAACACCGGTGCACGGGAAGTCATGTGCATCAAAGTTCTTGGCGGAACACGTCGTCGCTATGCAAGTCTGGGAGACGTTATCATTTGCTCTGTGAAGAGCGTGATCCCCGGAAGTGAAGTTAAGAAAAAGGCGGTGGTACGAGCGGTTATCGTTCGCGTTTCGCAATCAGTGCGAAGAATCGACGGTAGCTATGTACGGTTTGATTCGAACGCGGTGGTTTTGGTCGACAAAGACGACAATCCTCGCGGAACTCGGATTTTCGGTGCAGTTGCTCGGGAACTGAGAGAGAAGAGTTTTACCAAGATCGTATCGTTGGCTAGTGAGGTAGTTTAAATGTTGATCAAAACAGACGATATGGTTGAAGTGATTTCCGGCAAAGACAAAGGTCAACGCGGGAAGGTTTTGAAGGTCGATCGCAACAAGGGTTTGGTTGTTGTTGAAGGCTTGAATCGTGTGTACAAGCACGTGAAGCGTTCCCAACGGAATCCACAAGGCGGCCGATTGTCCAAAGAAGCGTTCATCAATGTATCCAAGGTCATGTTGGTTTGCCCAAGCATGAACGTCCCAACTCGAATCGGGGTTCGGTTCTTGCCTGACGGATCGAAAGAGCGATACAGCAAAAAGAGTGGTCTGACGATCAGTGTTGTTGCACCAGCCCGAGCAGCACACGCGGCCAAGAGTTAATCAATTAGGTAATCAAGAAGCATTTTAAAATGGCTCCAAGACTTCAAACACACTACAGCGAAACCATTCTACCAGCACTTCGTGAAGAGCTAGGTATCAAGAATGTCTTCGCAATTCCAAAGATTGAAAAGATCTCCATCAACATGGGTGTTGGAGAAGCGATGCAAGACAAGAAGTATCTGGAACTTGCTGCTGAAGCAATGGCAGATATTTCTGGTCAGAAGCCGGTACTAACGCTCGCACGGAACTCGATCGCTGGCTTTAAGCTCCGTGAGGGAGTTGCCATCGGTTGCAAAGTGACACTGCGACGCGAAAGAATGTACGAGTTTTTGGATCGAGTCATCAGTATTGTTCTACCGCGAGTGCGTGACTTTCGCGGTGTGAATCGAAATGCGTTTGATGGCCATGGGAATTACTCCATGGGTCTATCGGAATGGTTGGTGTTCCCTGAACTCAATCCAGACAAGTTTGCTCGTCCCCAAGGGATGAACATCGCGATTGTTACAACCGCGGCAACAAACGATCATGCTAGAAGATTGCTCGAGATGTTCGGAATGCCATTCCGAGCACCGAAGGTAAAGAAGACAGCTTAATTTTTTGACAGTTCGATCCGGACTGTCTTCAACATAGTTACTCACCCGTATCACCTTGAACTAATCGGAAACGACCTGTGGCCAGCAAAAGCAAAATTGCAAAAGCCAATCGCGAGCCAAAATTTTCAACTCGCCGAGAGAACCGTTGTAAATTGTGTGGTCGCCCACGTGCGGTGTATCGCAAGTTTGGCATCTGTCGAATTTGTTTTCGACAGTTGGCAGACAAAGGGCTGATTCCCGGTGTTCGTAAGGCTAGTTGGTAGAGTTTCTGGGGTATCCACATTATGATTCATGACCCAATTTCTGACATGTTAACACGCATTCGCAACGCCGTTCGTATTGAACGACCGTTCGTGGATGTGCCTCTTTCGCGGTTGCGAGTGGGGGTCGCGGATGTTCTGAAGCGAGAAGGTTACATCTGGGACTTTTCTGAAGTCGAAGCTGTTCCAGTCAAGATGCTTCGTATCGAACTGAAGTACGGTCCGAACGGCGAGAAGGTTATCCAAACCGTCCGTCGCGTCAGCAAGCCAGGACGACGAGTGTATGCAAAGTGCGCAGAGTTGAAGCCTGTTTTGAACGGCTTAGGCATTTCGATCGTCAGCACCTCCAAGGGTGTTGTAAGCGATCGAGAAGCACGCCAGCAAAAGCTTGGTGGCGAAGTCCTTTGCGAAATTTGCTAGTAGAGTTTGAACCAGGAAGACTGCAAGCGAATTGCTTGTTCAACACATTCCGTTAAAGAAGAGATTGATCCATGTCCCGAGTAGGTAAAGCCCCAATTCCGGTTGTTGATGGCGTGAAGGTATCGATCGAAAATCGGACCGTTCATGTCGAAGGCCCGAAGGGCAAATTGTCGTTCACGCATCGCGAAGAAGTTTCGCTTGCCTTAAGCGAAGATGGCAAGACCATCGTAGTTTCCCGTCAAAACGACGAGCGTGACTCGCGTGCCTATCATGGGTTGACGCGTGCACTAGTCAACAACATGATCTTGGGCGTGAAGAACGGTTACGAAAAGAAGCTTGAGATCATTGGTGTGGGCTACTTGGCCGCTATCAAAGGCAAGGTTCTACAGCTTCGAGTTGGGTTCGCCAACGAGTTGCATTTAGATATTCCTGAAGGTCTGGATGTGGCTTGCCCAGATCAAACGCACGTGAATATCAAGGGGTGCGACAAGCAAGCGGTTGGACAGTTCGCTGCCTACATTCGCTCCCTTAGGAAACCTGAGCCTTACAAGGGCAAGGGTGTTCGGTATCTTGGCGAGAAGATCAAGCTCAAGCCAGGCAAGAGCGCTACTTAGTTTTCGGACTTGCTTCGATCGTGGATCTGGCAAGAATACATACATTGGATTTGGTTTTTGTTGGACGCATGTATATTGCGTCAAGATGACAGAGGTTTGTTGTGGATATTCGAAGAGTTGTCGATGGTCAACGCGAGCGTCGTGCGTTTCGAGTTAGGAAGCGTGTCCGTGGTACTACGGAACGTCCTCGCTTGTGCGTTTATCGTTCGCTTCAAAACTTTGGTTGCCAGGTCATCGACGATACAACTGGGCGCACCATTGTATCGGTGACTTCAAGAGACAAAGACCTTCGCAGTGAAGTCGGTTACGGCGGAAACTGTGAAGCGGCCAAGAAGCTAGGCAAGATTCTTGCAGAGCGAGCCATCAAGGCCGGAATCAAACAAGTTGCTATGGACCGCGGTTCATGCAAGTATCATGGTCGTGTTGCCGCTTTCGCTGATGCGGCTCGCGAAGCCGGACTGGAATTCTAATTGGGATCGAATGATAGAATGTCAAATCAAAACAATGTTGACCAAAACGGCTTGATCGACCGAGTATTGAAGATCAAGCGATGTGCTGCTGTGGTGAAAGGCGGACGCCGGTTCAGCTTTGCAGCACTCGTGGTTGTTGGTGATGGTAAAGGTAGCGTGGGCTATGGATACGGCAAGGCGAACGAAGTTCCGCCGAGCGTTGCAAAGGCTCAAAAGGGTGCTAACCGAGCCATGATCAAGATTCCTTTGGTCAATGGTACCATTCCACATGCGGTTTCTGGTCATTTCGGTGCTGCTCACGTGCTTCTGATGCCCGCCAGCCCAGGTACCGGTATCATCGCGGGACAGGCTGTACGATCGGTTTGCGAAGCCGTCGGTATCCAAGATATTTTGACCAAGAGCTTCCGCTCCAACAATCCAACTGTATTAATCAAGGCGACATTTGACGCACTGTCTCAATTGAGAACTCGCGAAGATGTCGAACGACTCCGAGGCGTAAAACTGTCATGAATTTAGAAGAAGTCAACACAGACATCGTTACCAACAAGGCGCGCAAGCGCGTTGGACGTGGTATCGGCAGCAAGACAGGCAAAACATCTGGTCGAGGCCATAACGGGGCTAAGTCCCGAAGCGGATACTCGCGTCACCCCATTTTCAATGGTGGGGATTTGCCGATGGTTCGCCGGATTCCTAAGCGTGGTTTCCATAACAGATTTGCTGTAACGGTTTTCGGTGTCAACATCGGTGTCATCGATGCTGCTTTTGCAGCAGGCGAAGAAGTGACAGCGACCACGATCCGTGAAAAGGGATTGGTGAAGGTTCGCTGCGACGAGATCAAGATTCTCGGCGATGGCGAAGTTACCAAGAGCCTTAAGTTTGTAGTCACCCGAATGAGTGAATCAGCAAAGGCGAAAGTGGAAGCGGCCGGCGGAACTGTAGAAATCATTGCAGCGAAACGTACGCCGAAGGAACGAGTTGCAGCGTTGAAGAGCGAAGCTTAATTTGTTTTCTTGATGCTACCCTTCCTGTTTTGCGAACTGCGGTCTCTGTTCCAAGAATTAGCCTAGCAGTAATCCAGAATATTCGAAACAATGGTGGCCGGCGTTGGACTCAACGTCGGCCACATGCTTTAAGTGAGGACATGTCCTCAATCACTTTCAGGAACATGACGACATGCTGGAAAAATTAAGGATTGTTTTCTCGATCCCAGAATTGCGACAGAAGATCTTTCTGACTCTGTTTCTTCTCGCAGTTTACCGGATCGGTTATCACGTTCGCTTGCCCATTCTTACGGATGGGAATCTTGCGTATTCGGGCGAGATGGCTTCGTTCCTAGACAAGGTTGCTGTCTTCTCCGCAACCGATTTAAGGTCGCTAACGATCTTCGGTTTGGGGATCGCACCCTACATTTCGGCCTCGATCATTTTTCAGTTGCTGGGAACCGTTTGGGCCCCTATTGAACAACTGCGAAAAGAAGGTGCGGTTGGTCGAAAGAAAATCAACGAATACACTCGGTATTTGACTCTGTTTATCTGCATCATCCAGAGCTGGGCTTATTTACAATTCAGCGTGATTTCAGATCCAAACGCTCCGCTCTCCAAGGAGTTTTACGCTTCGGGTGGCAGTTCACTGGCTTGGGGTTGGATCTTTACGACCGTTGCGATCATGACTGCAGGATCGATGTTCCTGATGTGGTTGGGCGAGCAAATCGATGAGTACGGGATCGGGAACGGCGTTTCGCTTTTGATCATGGCCGGTATTTTGGCTCAGATGCCAAAGGCCTTGTGGGATCTCCGTCAAAACATGTCAGGCTCGCTCACCGGAATGTCCAAC
>JBIKLJ010000059.1:0-25620 GCA_044359895.1 Pirellula sp. | reverse complement strand
GGGATATTTTTTTCTTGATCGAAAACATCATTTGGGAAGGGTTTAACGGTCTCGGTAAACGCACGGAGTTGGCGAGAAGAATTCGATGAGCCACTCGCTTTCATTGGCCGACTAGTTTACTCTGTTGTGCGGTAGGCCGAAAGGAAAGTGGGGACTGCATGAGTTGGAATGCAAAGCTAATTGACACATTTTTTTGCAGTTTCGTTGTTTGTTCGGGTGCCGCAGGCCTAGCGTTGTCGATGGGATTGATTCTTGCCCTGCTCACCCGCTGTCACCGGGTGCCCACAGGACCAATGCTGCGGACCGCTTTACTGAGTTTAATTCTGGTTCCTATCTACGTGCAGGCAACTGCATGGAGCGCTGGATTTGGCTTGCAAGGTTGGTTCCGTTTTAGTCAAGTTGCAGCTGCCATTTCACCAGCCCAAGCCATGTTTTCGGTGGTGTGGATTCATGGTACTGCGATCTCGCCCATCTGTTACTTGTTGTGTTCGATGGGGATCGCGCGAGCTATGGATACAGACACTCGGCAGGCGCTGATGGACTTCGGTTCCCGCTACGCGGTGGCTCGAGTTCTGTTACCTAAGCTCGGGCCATGGATCGCTGCAAGCTTTTTCATCTCGGTTGCCTTGATTGGAAATGATATGGTTGTCACGAATCTTTTTCAGGTGCCTACTTTGACGGAGTCCTTGTACCAGCAAGTGCAATTTAATGAGATTCGAATTTGGTCGGTCTTGGCATCGTGTTCTTTCGTCTTTGTGCTAGGGCTCGTGGTCTGGTCGATCGCGAGCAAAAGTTTTGCTTTTCTAAGTGCAGAACGCTCCGGGGGGGATCAACCTGCCTATTCACATGCCTTTGCAATCCAAGGGTACTGGAGATGGCTTGGGGCGTTTGTTGGGTGGCTGCTTGTTTGTCTCGTAGTCGTGGTTCCTATCGCTAACTTGGTTGCGAAAGCTGGCTGGGTAGCAAGAGCGGAACCTCAAGGGATCCAGCGTGGCTGGAGTTTATTTCGGTTCGCGGAATCCATCATGGAGCTTGGAAGCTTCCGAACGGAGCTACTCTGGTCGATTCAGCTGAGCCTTTATGCGACGGGGCTTGCGTTGGCTCTTGGGATGTCCAGCCTGTGCCTAGCAAAGTCCCGATGGAGCAGCAGCATATGGATCGCGTGCATGGCCATGCTTTTGGCCACCCCTGGCCCGCTGATCAATCTGTTGCTCATCAAGATTTCCAATTCATTGCAGACAGATTGGCTGGTTTACCTGGCAGACAGAACGCTCGCAGCACCCATTCTAGCGTTGCAAAGTCGATGTTGGCCTTTGGCTTTTGGCATCTTATGGGTTGCGCATCGACGATTTGATTTAAGGCACCACCATCAAATGGCAATCGATCGTGGGCTGCCCGTTTCAGCACGATTATGGGTTCGAGCCAAAGCCATGGTGCTGCCGATTCTCACTTCGGCTTTGGTCTGCTTTTTCGTTTCCTTTGCCGACCTGTCGAGCTATCTTTTGGTGCTTCCGCCTGGAGTCACTACGGTCTCGATGCGAATGTTTGATCTGCTTCATTACGGCGTCAAGAATCAGGACGCAAGTCTTGCTCTTGGACTAGCCGTGTGCGGTATGTTGGCTTCGGTTTTGCTGTTTCGAAAAGCAAGATAATCAGCATGGAGAAAGATGTTGGACATTGGGGCGGCTGATCGACGATTGCGGCTAAAGAACGGTCAGGCCTTCGTTACGAGATTGGATCCAAGATCGAACCTCGGGCAGTTTGCCATAGGCATATGCCATCAATGCAAGAGGATGTAGGGTAGGCTTGTCGATCCCTTGTTCCATTTGTAGTTTGCAGGTGGAGCATTCGGTAGATCCAATTTGTGCGGTCGTTTCCTGCATGGTGCTGATCAACCCCCAACCGACTCGAAGACTGGTTCGGTACGTTTGCTTTCTGACGCCATATGTGCCTGCCATACCGCTGCACCCAGCGTTTGCGTGTTGTACTGTCAAGCCGGGAATCAAACCCAGCAAACGCATGCCAGAATGCGTTGGATCCATCGCGCGAAGATGGCATGGGGTATGATAGATCACCGATGTCGTAAGAGGCTTGAAGTCCAGCTCAAGCTCGTTGTTTCCATGCATTTGCCAGACGTAACTACCTGCGTCCCAAGTGTTAGCAGCTACCAAGCGTGAATCTTCGCTATCAAGGATCTGGTCGTATTCGTACTTCAAGCAAAGTGCGGCGGTTGGTTCCGTGGTCACGATTTGATAACCTTGTCGAACTGCTTCCGCCAATTGGCGAATCTGAGGAGCGATCATGCCTCGAACTTTTTCGATATCGCCCATGACAATTTTGGTCATGAAGGTGACCGATTGCCATGATGGGACGTAGACTTCCACATTCTGGTGTTTGAGCACCTCCGCCAGCGCGATACCGACAAGCGGGTTGTTCCAGTTGGCATAATGGTCGACCAAGTAAAGAACCTTGCGTCCTGAACCGCGATTCGGCCGTGTGAGGCGATTTTTCGCAGCCCAACGCATGAACGGTTGTTTGCTGAGCCTTGGCAGACGCCGCCCTTGAGCAATTCCGGTGGTCTTTTCCAAAAGCCAACGCGAGTAGCGATTCTCCAGAGCCCAGTTTGCGGCCGACGGAACATGGCTGGCAAGCGATGTCAGCAGGTCTAAGCGAGAAAGCAAACGATCGCTGATTCGCAATCCGTTGGTTGCCGTATATTGAGCCTTCACTTCCAACATAAGTTTTGGGATATCGACCGATGCAGGGCAATCAACTTTGCATTGGTGACAATGAAAGCACAGGTCAGCGATTGCCTTCATTTCATCGCTTTCTACCAAGCCGATCGGAAGCTTTCCCGACATCAAGCCACGAACAATGTTTGCTTTGGCCCGTGGCGAGGCTTCTTCACCACGTGTTGATCGGAACATGGGACACATGCGTTCCGTCGGAGTGTTCGACCGACAGCGTCCACATCCGTTGCAAGCGTTGGAGGTGTTTGCAATCGATTCCGATTCAGACCAGTTCAAAATGGGTAGAAAGGTTTTTTGAACAATGGAAATACTACTTGGTGCCTGTCGCAGATTGTCCGTCGTCTTTTGAGCCGCATCGGTGATGATTTTGCCTGGGTTCAAGATTCCATTTGGATCAAACAGTTCCTTGATACGACGGCAAATGGGATACAATTCGCCAAGCTGTTGTCGCATGAAGGAGCTGCGGCTTAAACCGACCGCATGTTCCCCGGAAACAACACCTCGGAATTCGAGTACCTTTTCAAAGATCCGCTCCGAGATGCGTTGCATTTTCTCTACGTCAGCCGGCTCGTTGGGATCCAGGAATGGCCTAAGATGCAAATGGCCATGAGCCGCATGCGCAAACAAGGTGCCCGTAACACGATCTGCTTTCAAAACATTCTGCATCTCGACGAGAAACTCGGGCAGCTTGTCCGGAGGAATCGATATGTCTTCTACAAATGGTAAAGGTCTCGAGGAGCCTTTCAATCGAT
Organism: Pirellula sp.; assembly: GCA_044359895.1. Lineage (GTDB taxonomy): Bacteria > Planctomycetota > Planctomycetia > Pirellulales > Pirellulaceae > JBKCUI01. Next base: position 22,118 of record JBIKLJ010000059.1, on the reverse strand, counting down.
ACAGTCGCGGAATAACGCGTCGGCTGAGCTTCCAAATGAAGTCACGCTCTTCATCGTCAACGACGATCCGACCGGCCTGAGTGGTAGGCGCGCGACGGACGAGCCGTTGAATTAGCGCTCCTAGTTTTGTCCGCACTTCTTGAACGTCGTTCCCTTGCTGTTCAATCAAGAGCAAGGCCTCTGCCCCCCGAGGCAACATGGATTCGTATCGAGGGTCCAGCTCTCTCGCAATCTCGATCAGACGACGGTCCATCAAATCGCAAGCGGCGACCTGATCTCGTCTTGCATCAATCGCAGCTTTCGCGGCTAGTTCCAGTTTTTCGAAAAACAGAAGCACAACACCTCGAGCGCCGGGCATATGTTCCACTTTGACGGTTGCTTCGGTAAAGACCGATAGCGTTCCTTCGGCACCGGATTGCAAGCGAGCCAAATCTAAGAAATCATGATCGCACGATGCTTCCAGCCTGTAACCGCATCCGCGTGCCACCCCGCGCCATGGAGGCGATTTGGTGATAGCTCGATTGGCCCAGAGCAATTGCCCAACCTCGGAAACGATATGATTAAGACGAGCGCTGTTGGTATCCGGAGCACGCCACGGGGTCCTTTTGAGTTCCACTTGTGCCCCTTCAGACAAAACCGCTTGAGCAGACACCATCGCCTCGCCCGCCGTACCGTACTTGAGGAAGTGGCTGCCAAGAGTATCGATGGCCAGAACGCTGCCGATGGTTGTCACGGCTCGTGTGGGTGGATCAGCGCCAAAGATCAGTCGCTCTTTAGCAAGAATCCGGTTGAGATCGGCGAGAGCCAATCCAGGCTGGACGCGAGCCGTCATGTTGTCGCGGTCTAAATGGATCAATCGTCGCATGAATCGGGAGAAGTCGACAACAATTCCGGGACCGAGCGATTGCCCCGCAAGACCTGTTCCACCACCGCGTGGTAAAATCGGGATCGCGTTTTCGGATGCATACTTCACGCACTGCGATACATCGTCCGCGTGCCGTGGACGTACAACCGCCAAGGGCATCAGTTCATAGATACTTGCGTCGGTGGCGTACATTTGAGTTCGAAGTGAATGGCAATACACTTCTCCATCAAGCACTCCGCGCAGGTCGGCTTCAATCCTCGACTGCTCTGCATCCATGGGCTATCCATTCTCGCTTTGGTACATGCTGCAATTGCAGGTCCACCAGTGTTCGGCCTGGCGGTCCGTCCATTGCGAAGCTTCGGGGGTTTGATTCAACGCCTCTGCAAGCTCACGTGTGGATTGGAATCGATCCTCAGGAGATTTCGCCAAACATTTCAAAACGATCGCATCCAATTGCGGCGAAATTTTGGGGCCGGTCATTGGATTTCGAATTGTCGACGGGGCTACCGCAGGCTCGTTCAAATGCGACAGCAAGACCTTCATGGTTGCGGTGGATTCAAAAGGAGGCCTCCCGGTCAACATGAAGAAGGCAACGCCGCCTAAGGCATAAATATCTGACCGATGATCGGCTTGAGTCTCACCCATGGCCTGTTCGGGCGACATGTAAAGCGGGGAGCCGGTCAAGCTGCCAGCCACGGTCAGCTCCGAATCTTCACCATTCCGCAGGGATTCCATGATCGGTTTGACTAAACCGAAATCTAATAGTTTGATTACGTCGAAGGCACCGCCAAGCTCCGTGACCATGAGATTGGCTGGTTTGATGTCTCGGTGCACCAGCTGAATTTGATGCGCTTCACTGAGCGCGTTGCACGCTTGTTTCAGCAAATACACCACCCGGCCTGGCGACATCGCGCCACGGTGTTTGACAAGTTCTTGAACGCTCAGAGCCGACTGTTGGCTCGCACCACTGTCTCCTTCCAGCAATTCAATACCGAATCGCTCCTTGCTGTTTTCTGGAAACTCAGGTCGCGATTGAATCGCCAGCGGACTGTCCGCATCTAATGTTAAGTCTTCGTGTCCCGCGACTTGTGAAATCAAACCAAGTTTCCTTGTAAAAGCATGACTAACTTGCACTTAGCCTGGAGAACGTTGGAATGACATACGGTCCTTCTGGAATGAAAGCCACACGTTTGTCGCCCGTCTGTGCGATACTCGCTTCGATCGCATTTTCAATGGATTCTATCATTTGAACGCCAGTCAATTCGCGGTCGGCACCGCGAAGCCCCTCACTGTATAACGAGACATTTCCAACGGCCAATGTACGGAGCAGCATGTGAGTCTGCCAGCCATCGATGTCTGCTAGCGGCATGGGACGGATGCGATCGAGGAAGCCCTGTCGCCCTAACGAAACCAAGTGAGCTTGCGATTCACGATACTCGTGGGAGCCGATTCCCTCTTCACAAGCGCTCGCGATGATCATTCGACCTCCTTCGGCGAGAATCTGAACCGGAGCGACCATTCCTTTGACGGTTTGGTAGTACGTTTTGTCCAAAGGGTAGCCCGCAGCACTGGTGACCAACGTATTGAATTGGCCTTCCATGGGGACTTCGGCAAATTGCTTGACAAAAGCGACACTCTGCAAATGACTTTGCTCGCAGTCGCCAAAGTTTAAAAAGCTCATCCGACGCGATTCATCGATGACCGTATTGATTGCGTAGGTCTTGCCTAGCATTTTTAGTATTTCCAGTTGGCCTCGGTGCAACGGATTGTTCAGCAAGTTGCCGTTGCAGGCAAGTGGATCTGCCATAAAGCGGTAGTTGTGGAACGTACGGATGGTTTCTTCGCCAGCCACACCGGGCGCGATCACTTTACGACCGCCCGAGTATCCAGCCATAAAATGCGGTTCTACCAATCCAATCGCGATTCGCAAGTCAGCGTCGACGACGTGCCTGTTGAGGATGACTGGGATGTCGTCGGTTGGGGTTCGGCCCAGGTTGACCATCCAGGCGGTATCGCGCGCAAAATGATTTTCGATACGAATGTTGTCAAACACCCAGTCATCACCGATGACTTCTCGCATTTCACGTCCCAAATTGGGGCGATGTAGACCGGTCGCGATCAAAATGGTGATCTTGTCGAGCGAAACGCCGTGGTCTCGCAATTGCTCGATCAGCCCCCTAAGAATCGGTCCATTGGGCACAGGACGCGTCACATCACAGATAACAAGACAGACCTTCTTCGTGTCGCTTGCGATTTGGGCTAACGTCGGGGAAGCAACTGGTTTGGCCAATGCATCCAAAACGGCTTGCTTTGCATCCTCAAGGACTGGCATGGCAGGCTTGCGAATGATGGTGGGTTCACATCCTTTGGGTAATCGAACGTGAAGTTCCCCCTTTCCATATCGAATTGCAACCGAATCGCTCATAGTATTTCTAACTGTTTCCTTGGTTTCTATTCTGTTCGTTGAAAGGTTGGGAGCGGTCCACCCAAGTGGATGTCGATCGCAAGTTGCTGCGTCTTGCATTCCGACTTAACAAATTCAAAAGCTCGGGCAACACTTGGGGACCTATGGGGACCTTTGCGTCAAGAGCCTTTTAGTCGACTCCATTAAAACTGAATTCCTTCTCGAAGTGCAGTGGTATAGGCAGCCGACCATTCGCTCGCTTGCCGTGCGAGTTCATCCGGGATCGTATCGGGCAATTTGATCATCAACTCGACGGTCATATCGCCAGCGGTGCCGTCGGACTTCTTTAGGCCTTGCCCTTTGATCCGAAGCTTCTTGCCGCTGTTGCTCATCCGAGGAATCGTCAAGGTGACGGTGCCCGAAGGTGTGGGGACGTCCACACGAGCTCCTTCGATGGCTTCGGTGATACTGATGGGCAATCGGAGCTCCAAATTTTGGCCAACAATCTTGATGTTTGGGTTCGGTTCTGCATTGACCTTCAACAACAAGTCGCCGGGCTTACCATTGGGCCCTGGTTCCCCTTGGCCTCGAAGTCGAATTTTTTTGCCGGGTTCAATACCTGCGGGAACTCGTACTGACAGCGATTCCAGTTTCCCGGCTCGATCGAGCTGGATCTGAGTTTCCCCGCCATGAATGATGGTTCGTAGTGGAACAGCGATCTCGGCGGAGATATCTCGGCCTTTGGCAGGTGCTCCGCGACGCGTTCTCCCGCCAGCACCGCCGCCTGCAAACTGGCTAAAAATGTCGCTAAAGTCGGCACCGCCAGCACCACCGCTTCCAAAGATGTCGCCAAAATCGAAGCCGGCCCCGCCACCCGGCTGCCCGCCCGCATGAGCTCCTGAAAACGGAGATCGACCTGCATATTGTTCGTAGTCCGATCCAAACTGGTCGAACTTCTTCCGTTTTTCAGGATCATTCAAGCAGTCATACGCTTGCTGAATCTCTTGAAAGCGTTTTTTGGCATTTTTGTCTTCCTGATTCAAATCAGGATGGTACTTTCGAGCGAGCTTGCGATAGGCCTTGGAAATTTCCTCGGGCGAAGCGGTCCGTTCTACATTCAATACCTTGTAAAAATCGATTGCCATTGTTCTTTCCGTGCGTATTACTCTATCGATGGACGACTGCGGTTCCAGTGTGGAACATCTTCAATCGTCTCCGACTGTCGCCCTATTTTAGCGGCTTTGCGACGATTTCCCCAGTGCAAACAGGCTCGATTCCAACCATGAAGACTACCCTAGTCTACCCGCTCCGTTTGCTGTTCAGTTCCTTACTCTTGTTTTTCCTACCCATTTCTTTGTTTGGCTCTTTGTTTGGTCAAGGAACCGTGGAAATGGAGCTTTCGGACTCCGATAGCTCTGCTCCCATCTCGGCCCGTATGTCTTTTACGAAATCACCTAAAAAAGTCGTTCGTCCGCGAAAGCTACTGCAAGCGGGTGAACAATGGTTGGCCGAAGAGAACTTTCCGTTATCGCTTCCGAACGGAGAATACGAGTTTCTTGTTGAACGGGGCCCCGAGTTCAAAGTGATTCGAGGCGGCTTCACGATTGAATCGAAAGCCAAGGACGTGGTAACCGTCGAGGTTCCTCGGTCGGTCGATATGCACGCCGAAGGTTGGTATTCCGGGGATCATCTTTCCACGTTGCTACCAACCCTTCTCAAGCGATGGCAAGCTGCTGACGCGCTGGACGTGGCAATCTCGGTGGCTCCTAAGCAGCCTGCATCGGAAACCGCCAAGCCCAAGAAACCTATCGCACCCGAAACACCCGACATCGATGCTATCGGGCTCCAACTTACTCTGAATAGCCAACGACTCGAATGGCAACATGGTGCGTTCCTACTTCATTTCGATCCTTCCCGCCCTACCAATCATTCTCCTCCGGATAAAGCTAACGAGCAAACTGATGCTGAAGTAACGCCTAAGCCGGATTCATTTCCTTCCATCACCGATACGGCCCAGGTTCTTCAGCATCTGAGCAAAACCAAGGAAGATGGTTCTTGGATCGAACTGCTGAATTCGTGGCAAAGGGACACTCCGTTCCTGCTTGCAACGGATCAAGTTCGCGCGGTCCAAATTCTATCGGAAGGGAATCGACCTGGTTCCGATGTGAAGATCGCCTTTCCTAAATCCAATGCTGGAAAATTTTTGGAGGGCAAAGTCCCCCTCGTTCGAGGCAAAGAACGGTCCTTTCTGGATATATTCGCCCCTATCCCGGCCGATGACGATATTCGGTTCAACAACGCGCGAGGTCTAGGAAGCTTATCGGAATTTTTGTACTGGCAAATGTTGGAAGCTGGCTTCCGGATCGCACCTACCGCTGGAAGTTGCTTTGATGCCAACAACACGAACCTTGGCTACAACCGCGTCTATGTTTTCACGGAGGAACCGCCGACACCAACCACCTGGATGCAAAATGTTCGGCAAGGCCGTACCACTGTTACCAACGGTCCTCTTCTGAGAACAACGGTCAATGGTCAACCACCAGGCAGTGTTCTGGCAAGCTACCGAGGCCAAAGTGTTTCGCTTGATATCGCGGTGTCGCTTACCGTCCGTGAGCCTGTCGACTACTTGGATGTCGTCTTCAATGGTAAGACCATTTACAGCGCGAAGCTGGAAGACCACTACAAGAAGGGGGAATTTCCACCCATCGAAATTGAGGAATCGGGTTGGATGGTGGTTCGAGTTGTCACCGGCCATGACCAAGGATATCGGCTGGCAACCACGGCCCCTTTTTACTTCGAGTTTGACAGCCAACCAAGAAGGTCGAAAGCGGCTGTCGAATTCTTTGAGACTTGGTTGTCGCGATCGATCGATGCCATCAAAAAGGACAAGGAACAGAATGTATCCTTGGAACCATTTCTGGAATCAACGAGACGCTTCTGGTCGGATCGACTTGAAACTTGTACGGCCGATTAAATCTGTTTGCCTCAGGTGCTTTCTTTGCAAACCTTAAATTCGCTTGAACATCTTGTCGAGTTGTTCTCGTGAAAAGAACAATGCGGTGGGGCGGCCGTGCGGACAATGATGAGTGTCTTGATAATACTCTCGCTGTTGAAGCAAAGAAGTGATTTCATCGGGCGATAGCTTATCACCTGCCTTGACCGCCGCCTTGCAAGCCATCATGTTCATCAGCTCGTCTAGCAAGTTGCGTGCGTCCACTTTTTTTCCGCCCGACATGAGCGGCTCAAGCACTTCTCGCAATATTTCCGCACAGCCCATCTTTCCCAGCATGGCCGGGTAGGAGCTAACAAGAACCGTGTCGCCACCAAAAGGCTCTACATCGATTCCGATCTCTGCGAGCATGTCTTTGGACTCGATGGCTGCGGCGGCTTCGCTTGGCGATAGAGTGACCGTTTCAGGAACCAGCAGCGGCTGTTTCTCCATCGTCTTCGACAGCACTTTGTTTTTGATTTGTTCGTAAAGGATTCGCTCATGCAAAGCATGTTGGTCAATCAACACCATCCCGGACTCATCTTGAGTGACCAAGTATCGATTGTGAATTTGGAAGCCCACAAGCTTTGCGGCTCCGTCGATTTCGCTACTTCTGCTGTACGGCCCGACGGAACTAGACTCAAGATCGCTCGGTGCGTTGAATTCGATGCCTGCATCGGTAGACCGCTCTGACTCCACGCGAGCTTGGCCGGGTGAGGCCATACTGGGTGCGGCCTGAAGCGAGCCGATTCGTCCGGAGACACCGACTGTTCCGGTGTTACCGTGCAAGTCGGGTGGCGAGTAAAAAGGGTCGTCGATTCGGGCATTTGTTCGCGGAGCTCCACCGACGGGAAATGCGTTCGCAATACCGGAGAGACCATTGTTTGGATACGGACGAAAGTCCGGTAAGGTACCTCCCAACGAGGCAGGCGCCATAGACACCATGTTGTTCGATTTGGCCCAGTCCAACAGGCCGGCGCTGCTGGATACCGAATGCGAAGTGACTGACGGTGCCATCGCGTCTGCAAAAGCGGGTTCCGGTACGGATGGTGTACGCACTCGAGCTACCATGTCGCTGCTCAAGAACTTGGTTCGAAGGCTATGTAGCAGCCGGCTGTAAATGGCACCGCTATCTTCAAAGCGAACTTCGACTTTGGTTGGATGCACGTTCACGTCAACCGTTTTGGGGTCTACATCCACATGCAGGAAGCAAACAGGCATGCGACCGACCATCAGCAAGCCACGGTAGGCCTCGCCCAACGCATGCTGCAACGATCGATCGCGAATATAACGACCATTCAAGAACAGATACTGCATCCGATTGTTGCCTCGGGATACGGACGGATCCGAAACATATCCTCGAATCGCAACTCGTTCATCTTTTTGGTCGATCGCAATCAATGAATCTGCTACTTCGTCGCCAAAGAAAGCGCGAATCCGCTCGGACCATCGTTCCGTCGGTAGCAGATCATGCAGGGTTCGATCATTGTTCAAGAGAGTCATATGCACATGAGGGAACGCCAATGCAATTCTGGTAAAGGCTTCAACAACATGCCCCATTTCCGTCTGCGATGTCTTCATGAACTTGCGGCGGACCGGCGTGTTGAAGAACAGATGCCGTACCTCGATCGTGGTACCGACCGGGCCAGAGCAAGGACGAATAGGCTCTTTCTCGCCCCCTTTCACCAGTAGCTCAAAGCCGCTGTCGCTTTCGGCAACGCGACTTCGCATGGTCAGGTGACTGATCTCAGCAATGGAAGCCAATGCTTCGCCGCGAAACCCGAGCGTTCTCACATCAAACAGATCGTCGCTCGACTGCAATTTGCTGGTGGCATGCGGAGCCACCGCAAGCTCCAGTTGTTCGGACGAAATTCCGCAACCATTGTCACTGATCCGAATCAGCTCGATGCCACCCCCTTCGACTGCCAGCTCTACACGAGTTGCTCCGGCATCGATGCTATTTTCAAGCATCTCTTTCACAACGCTGGCAGGGCGTTCGATCACTTCACCGGCAGCGATTTTGTTGACCAAACCGATGGGTAACTGACGAATAGTGGGCATGGTCCGGCCTGCTGCTGGAGGGTGACTTCTAAATTCCTTGTCGCTCGAACATCTAGATTACCGTAACAGCCTCTTTTGGTGAAGCGATCACGACCAACAAGAGGCTATGCTAGCACTTTTGGTGCAGTTTGAACCCAAGCGGTCCGAAATCGCCTCGCTCGTTTTGGCGATCAGAGATATAGTGGTGTGGCGAGGGTTGTTTTTGCAACCTTGGAGTTACGCTTTCGCACATTTTAAATCTATTTCTCGTATCCAACACTCAGGTTCTATTCACCATGTCGCGAGGGCGTATCGTACTTGCTATGAGCGGTGGCGTTGATTCCAGCGTCGCGGCTCATTTATTGGTGCAGCAAAATTACGATGTGGTGGGAGTGTTTATGCGGCACGGTGAGAAGTCGTCGGCCGCATGTGAACTGGATTCTGGAAAACCCAATCCGTTGCTACCGATCCTGCAAGGGAGACTCGATCATAAACAAGGTTGTTGCAGTGCAAGCGATGCTGCGGACGCTCGTCGAGTTGCCGACAAGCTCGGTATCCCATTCTATGCCTTGGATTTGGAAGAGGACTTTCGGCGCATCGTGGACTACTTTGTAGACGAGTACCATCAAGGGAGGACACCTAACCCATGCGTCCAGTGCAACAATTGGCTTAAGTTTGGTCGCTTGTTCGATTACGCTGACGCTGTCGGTGCGTCCCATGTTGCGACGGGCCATTACGCTCGGATGGTCGAATCGGACGATCCGGAGAATCCATTTGAATTGCATCGCGGCTTAGACGATTCGAAGGACCAGGCCTACGTGTTGACTGGAATTCAGCGTTCTCTATTGAGTCGCATGATGCTGCCAGTGGGAGGATTTCATAAATCGGAAATTCGTCAAATGGCGGCGGATATCGGACTTCGAGTTGCAGATAAAAAGGACAGTCAAGAAATTTGCTTCGTGACTTCCGGCAAGCACGCTCAGTTCATTCGCGAAAAGTCGCCGGTGTCGACCGCCGGGGAGATTATCACCAGCGACGGAAAAGTGGTTGGGCAGCACGAAGGGATCGAAGGCTTCACCATCGGGCAGCGCAAAGGGATTCGCGTGGCCATGGGATCTCCTTATTTCGTGACTGCGATCGATCCCAAAAGCAGACGAGTCACCATCGGCACTCATTCGGAACTTGGCCGAACTTGGCTTGTGGCGAAAGAAGCGAACTTCTTGGCTGATTTCCCGATGAATGCATCGGTCGAAGCAGAAGTCCAAATCCGTTACAACTCAAGTCCTCAAACGGCCGACGTGACTCGTCTTTCGCAAGATGAATTCCGAGTGGACTTTCATGAAGCTTCCTTTGGAGTATCGCCGGGACAACTCGCAGGAATCTTCCGAGGGTCGCGTGCGCTAGGCTGCGGATGGATCCAAACGACGGGCTGAGCGCTTTGAGCTTGGAGGTAAGTATTCGGTCGTGGTTCCGGTGAGTCTCATCGAGATGGATCGATGTTCGTAGGCACGATGGTGTTAAATTTGCGTTAAACCGGCAATTGCACGCTTTCTAATGGTTGAGTCCAAAACTGCGAAACGCATTAGCTTGGCAAGCCATTTACTATGGAGCCTGTTGCCGTGTTGAGGTCCACACGATGAAAGAGCTACTTTTATCAAGAATTGACATTACAATTGCGACCATCGGAATTGCAATGCAGGCACTTTTGCCACCCTTTTTCAACATTTGTTGAATCGATATTTAGATGCCAGAGACCCAAAAAAAGGTTCGTTGTGAGTATTGTTCGGCGCAGTTTCATGATCTTCCGAAACAAGAAGGGAGTTCGGTCCGGTGTCCTAAATGTGCAGAAACCTTTGTCGTCAAAATAGTTGGCGAGACGTCTTACTTCTCGAAGACCAACTCTATCGATCAAGTTCCTTCATCGACGAACGCTAGACGCAACACCGATACGACGCAAACGCCATCCAAAACCTTGAACAGCCAGTCTCAATCTGGAGGCGAATCCTCATCATTGGAGCGTCGATCTACCAATGATGAAAAAACGATTGGGACGCTTGGTCGGTTTGAACTGAAGGCTATTTTAGGTCAGGGGGCGTTTGGGCGGGTCTTTCGCGCCTATGATCCGCAACTGGATAGAATGTTAGCGCTCAAGGTTCCTCTTTTTGCCGCTGATGAGCGACAGAAGGCTGCACGCTTCCAAGCCGAGGCAAAAGCGGCAGGTCGGTTACATCATCCCAATATTGTCCCCACCTTCGACTCGGGATGCGTGGGTAATCAGTTCTACATAGCGTCCCAGTTCATCGATGGCAAAACTCTATCTTCGGCAATTAAGTCCAAATCGATCGAATTCACACAAGCAGCCAAGTGGACGGCCAGCATCGCGCGAGCGCTTGCGTATGCTCATGATATGGGGATCGTTCATCGCGATGTGAAGCCACAGAATATCATGTTGGACAATCGCAACGAACCGCAGTTGATGGACTTTGGTTTGGCAAAAAGAGTCAATGAAGACTCGGGAATGACCAACGAAGGTACCTTGCTTGGTACGCCGGCTTATATGGCTCCCGAGCAAGCTCAAGGGGATACGGCGAACATTGGGCCGCGATCCGATCAATATGCCTTAGGAGTTGTTTTATACGAGCTGCTTTCGGGCCAACGTCCCTTTGATGGTCCCCCTCATGCGGTGCTTGCTCAGATTTTGACATCGGAGCCAGTCGGACTTCGAACGCTCAATGCACAGATCCCTTTGGATCTAGAAGCGATCGCGATGAAATCGATGAACAAGGACTTGAAGAATCGATATCTATCCTGCACCGAACTTAGCGAGGATCTGGACCGGTGGCTTCGCGGGGAAGCGACTTTTGCTCGGCCTGCCTCTAGCCTGGAGAAGCTAAGACGATGGAGCCAACGTCATCGACAATTGGCTTTCTTTACGGCCACTCTGTTAGCAGTACTTTTGATTGCAATTTTCGCGATTTCGGCGGCGTTTGTCAGGACAAGTTTCGCGAAGGCCCAGGCGGACAAGAATCTTGTGGAAGCAAAAAATCAAACTGCGATCGCACTCGACGAAAAGCAGCGAGCGGAACAGCAGACCGCCATTGCAGTGGCCGAAAAAAAACGTGCTGACGAGAAAACAGACGAGGCCATGAGGAACTTTTTGCTCATGGAGCGAGCCAAGGCAGCTGCAGAAGAAGCCGCAGATAAAGCTACGAAACTGGGATATCAACCCGTTCTCAGACGCATCTATTCCGCGTACCAAAATGGAATGATTGGTTTCGAGAAATCTCGGTTTGAGAAGATATCGCCGAAGCTTCAGGGATGGGAAAGAAACTTGATCGCGAATCTTCTTCGGGATGAAGAGTCAAAAGTTACTGTCGCAGAGGATAGCTGGATGGGCGTCGCACACTTTTCGGCCGATGGCTCCGTGCTGATCGGTGACAACCGGGCTGGGGAACTTAAAGTTTGCAACCCACGCAATGGGGCCATCGTGAGAAAGGTACCGCTCGACTTGAAGTTGAAGCTGCCAATCGGCTCATTTGCAATTGATTCCACGGGGACCTGGCTTGTTGGACTTATTGGGAAAGGCCTCGAGAAAGGCCTCGAGGTCTTCCTCGCGAATGTTGAAACGGGTGAAGTTGTCGATAGAAAAACCATTCCGGATTTCGCCCCTCCATGGAATTCCACCCCCACCGGTTTCCCGTCAAGGCTCACATTCGACGCTGCCCTGAAACATGGAACAATAGTATCCCCGACGGATTCATTTGAAGTCACCATCTCCAACGAAAGGAAACTGCAAATCACAAAGCTGCCATCCAATACGGATAAATTCCCTGGACAGGAAAGTATTAACTTACTTTGGGACAAGTATCCCAATGGCCGCCTAGTTCAAACCGTTGGGGACGACTTTGCATTTTTTTCCGACGGTCAACGCGTGCAATTTTTATTGGATTTGCGAGGGGCTGAAGTGAAGAGAGTTCCACTCGCCTTGCCACGCAACTGTGGATATCCAACTGCATTCGCGGTGAACAAATCCGGAACGGAACTGGCACTTGGTCTTGAAGATCGATCTGTTTTGGTGTGGAGCCTTTCTGAGAACCGGAAACTTACATCCTTTAAGTCGCAAGGCTGGCGAATTATGCAGCTTGAGTACTCGCCAAATGGAGATGTTTTGTACTGCGAAAACGTGGCTGGTGGTGGTTTTTTGTATCGAACCCAATCCAACGATCTAAACTACGTTTCGAAATTGGAAGCCCCCTCGAAAATCAAACAGATCTGCGCGATCCAAAATTCCTTTCCAAGTAATCCAGAAGTCGTGTGCCTCACGGAGGGACAGGAGCTAATCGTTGCACCCTTGCGAGGGACTACAGCTCCAAGAAAGATAGGCACCGACGGGCTTGAGAAGATTGCAGTGTCGAAGGATGGCCTGTATTTTGGCGGCTATAACGCGTCCAATAAAGAAGTTGTGATCGCAGAAATCGCGAATCCTGAACGAATATTGGCACGCATTCAGAATGTCGAGATGGAGCGACTGAGCCAGCCAATTCGACAGCAATGGGAAACGCTTAGTGCTCACATGCTACAATTGCCTTCTCTGGGTGGAATTGCATTCGACGTCAAAGCGAAGATTGTAGTCGTTACAAACGAGACGGGTGTAACGACAGCATATACTTTCGCTGGAGATAAAAAATGGAGTCTAGACGCGAAACGACCAACAAGCACTCCGGTCATTGGCCATTTACATGGTGTCGTCGCCACACAAGGAAGCGGTACGGTTGATTTGGATTCGGGAAAACGGCCCCAGGGCTACAGGAGTACTGAATCTGGAAATGCCCAGGTCCTAACGTTCGCAAGCCAGAGCCCAGACGTAGTTGCACCAATTTTAGAGATGGCGAGTTTCACCAAAGGTGGCGGAGTAATGATCGGGCACGTGAAGAGAATTACCCATGCCGAAGTTTTACCCGATGATAAACGTATATTCACGGGAAGCATGGATGGCACGGTTCGGATTTGGAATTCCGATGAGTTTGGTGAAATCAACTCTTTCCAGGTTCAAGAGATCGATGAAGTCTTGACCCTTTGCCGCCTCGACAAGCCTATCGGCGGCTTATGCTTCTTCGACGATGGCCAAGTGCTGGTCGCAGTAAGCGAGGTAGGTGAACTGAGAGTTTTCGATGCTTCAAGCCAAACGGGTACACGCTGACTTCTAGCACGCCAAACCCGTTGCGAATCTTGCGCACGAGGCAAAGATTCGCGTCGTTCGGTTGTGCGTCACTTGAGGACGCCTCCGCGACGGTCAGGCTTGCCCCGACATTTCGTAATAGGTTTGATGTGCTAAACCACTCTCATTTCAAAGCACTTGGCAGTCGAAAGACCAAATCCCCCTTTGATTTTGTTGGATCATTCGGGCGACGTGTAACAGGATCTGGTTGTAAATAAAAACTCGATTCGATTTTTGCTTGATCGTCGACACCGTTGGGACCGACGGAATAGATGACCGGTTCGCCCTTCAGAACGGTAAGGCGCAATGGCATATTTGAAAATGAATCGATGGGCAAATTTGGATATCCAGAATCCTTCATGACTTCCTCCAGGCTAGATGGAACTTTTCCCTTGTGCTTGATTCGCCATCCGTGAAGTGCTACCAACGCCTTCAAAGCCGGCAGCTTAGTACCGTCCGAGGTGCGGTTATAAAGAGAATACTGGTCATTAGAGACTGTCAAATATGCAAGGTAGAACTTGGACATATCCAGCTCGTCTCCGACCCAAATACCCTCGCAGCGTTGCCTGATTTCAGCCCATTTTTCCGGGAAAGGCTTAGAGGCTAGGCTGAGGTCACTTTGGAATAGTTGATCGATGAATTGAAATTCCCTTTTCAAGTCAGTGCTTGCAGCTGCACTCTTAAATTTTTCCATGTAGATAGCTCTGCTTTCATTTGGGTTTTTCGCATTCGGTGCGGCCAAACTGCTATATGCCATTGCAGCAAACAGCGATTCTGCTGTGTCGCTGTTCATTGCTATCCACCCGCCACTTTTTTTGGCATTCTCACGTATTCGGTCACGACTAAAATAGCCTGTATGACTCATCAGTTCATAAACAAAGGCTCTCTGAAATATGTACCTTGTTTTCAACTCCGACAATGTGTTGTCGCCGAGTTCGCGAAAGTGCCGATCGAGCCTGGACAGGAGTTGATCGCAATGTTCCATCTTGATTCCTGGCGTCAAGAACATTTGTCGAATCGTGCCTTCTACTAATACTTCAAGTCCATCATCTACAAAACGTGAGCTGTTGGATTTCCGCAAGTCGCGATGCAGACGAAGCATCATTTCTACAACTTGGAGCGGAGTCGAAAAATCACCTTCTTTCAAATTTACCGTTGCGCGATACGAAGCTATCTGCCCAAATTTGTATGCACCAACTTCCGGGCGACATAGCGGAAGATAACTAAAGTCATGTTGAAACATGCATTTCGGACGCTTTTGTGCTAACACCATTTTGTTGAAACCCTCGTCGTACAGTTTCAATGTGTTTTTCCATTCGGCAGCATTTTCCGCTGAATAGGGCTTGGCAAAAACTTTATCGAGTTTGACTCGTTCCTTGATAGCTACTAATCGATCAGACAGATTCGGCGCTCCAACAAAGCATGGTTCCAACTCAGGACTGAATTCGAATAGAGCATCGAGGTAGAATGGTGCAGCGTTCTCTTCGGCAGGAGGGGCCTCGACAAACTTCAGAATGTCAAAGGCTGCGTTTTCGAGAACTGGCTTCGGCCAATTCACCATCGCGTATGGATTCGTTGGCAAAAAGCCACCTAATTCCCTCTTGATGGCTTCTTGGTTTTGGCTATCTGCTGCATCAGGCGTTGCAGTGATAGCCGATTCCGTGGGGACCGAAGCTTGACTAACTTCCATGTCACGATCGTCTCTTTGAAACAAGAAGATCAGTCCCGCTACTCCAGCTATCGCTATGAACGCCCCCAAGCCACTTAGCAGCATTAGCAACTTACTCCTAGATGCCCCCTTGGGTTTCTTTGGGGCCTGTAGCTTCGAGGGCTGCAAGGTGTTGTGATTACTTCCATAAGCACTGTTTGGTGTTAACTGTGTGCTTGGCAAAGTATCCCAAAGACTATCGTCGGTCTTCGTCTCTGTTTTTCGCTGCGGTATCTTTAGTATCCGCTGGCACTTTGGGCATTGAATGCTCTTGCCACGCTTCTCTTCGCTTATCTTAAGCTTCTGTTTGCACGGACAGGTTACTAAGAGATGCATCTGGGGCTGTTTCCTGGGAATGTACTCTCGCCGTCACCGTGCGACCTAAGTGTTCGAATCAAATCGAGCAATAAGGCTTTCCCATCTTTGGGGCTTTGCACTTCTCGCGTTTTATGGAGTTTTTGACAGGTTGATTATTGCATGCGTTTTGCAATATGCGAGCCCCCGAAGTGCAATCAATTATAAAGATTGTGTGGCTTCGCCCGCGGCGTACGCTAGGAATCATCCCGAACATCATGCGGCTGAACGTGGATCCAATGATCAGGGCGTTCGGTGCGATAGAATTGAAAGAGGGTCGAGTAGGGTTGGTCTTCGGGCAAATGCAAAAATCGTTGCAGAGTGCCCCATTTGCTTTCTACGATCACAGTCCCATCCGGCAGGACCGCTTGAACCAAAGCCGTGTGCAGAACGTTCCCCGTTACATCCCGATAGATGACTAAATCCTGCGAACGAGGATCCGTCACGACCGAATACTGATGGTCCAGAAGAATCCGCTCGACGTCGCTCCCCTTCAGCAGAAACTGGCCAGCCGTGAATACCCAACCATGGCAATTGGCCGTTTCATCAGGGTCCGCTCGCAACACGCCCGCATGCTCAAACGGCCGAATTTTGTTTTCAGAATGGATCACAAATTCATGAAACATCTCTTCCGTCAACTCGAGCCGATAGAGTGGGATGATCGTTCCCCTGTCGGTAAAACCCTCCGAATGCTTGTCCAAGGCGACCTCACCCGGCATCTCGGAATCCAATCCGGTAAAGGTGAGTGCTGCTGTTCGCACTTGCACTCGATGGTAAGACCAAGCAATCGCCGATGCGCCTAATATGATCAGAACCCAGGTGCGAAGAGCTCGCCAAAATGGGTTAGATTCATACTTGATGTCGATCGATTTCAAACTGAACAATATTCCGATCGAGAAAAGCACAAGGCAGCAAAGATTGATAATTACTTTGGCCTGAGTGGATAGAAAATCCGTCGCTTGCGCCGCGTCCGCAACAAGTAGGGCGGAGATTGCGACAAACAAAACACTGATCGCAGCCTCTTGCGATTTTTTGAACTGCTTTTGAGTCACCAATCGCAGTACCCCCCAAGCGCACAAGAGAGCGCTTGCCCCAAGGGCACTTATCAAAATGGGAACTAGGACGAAGCTATTCATTTCGCTCAGGCTTTGTTGCGTGATTCAAGGGGCAGCAACGCAGGTCATCCGCGTTACGACCTCGAACCCTAAAGCGATCCCAAGGTTTCGTTTCACGCTCAAGGGATTTGTCTACCGTGGGGCGGTTGAACTGGGTAGCTCACCCATCGCCTGGGATCAGATGGCGTGAGTAAGTTGCAAATGCAATGACCAAAAACGGTCGGCCGAACGCTCATCTGCATCCCTTTGTTCGTCGATTTACGGCTTGCATCTAGCTTGGTTCGAACTCGAGTTAGCCGTTTCTGTGGTCAGCGTCAAGAATATGAACAACGCATTATCCCACGAGTTGAAACGTCGCTTCGCAATAGTTGGCCGAAATCTGGCTTGGATCCCGAAGGGATCGCATATGGTAGCCGGGGGTTTGACCGCTAGGGCACACCCCCGGTCTTGTTCGCATGCGATGTTTTCGATCCCGGGGGAGATCGCAGATTGCGTCTGCTGTCCGCTGTGATCCCTTCAGGATCAACAATCTAGCCTGCGTCAATATCCGGGGGTGTCGCTTCGCTCAACCCCCGGCTACCTTCTATAACCCCTATCGGGGTAATAAGGCGATGATGCGTGACAACGAGGTTATCGATCTCTTGAGAAACGCTTGAGGCGGGTGATCGATCGAAGACCCATCGATTGGATTGTTAGCAATCGTTCCATCGAAACAAATAACGCTCGACCCGACGAACGCTTCGCATTGACCGATGGGCGAGAGGTGATCTCGACACAAGTCAGGGCCGGGGAATCGAGCCCTTCGGTCCAATGCTTGGTTCTCAAATGTTTTCGGGTTGCAAGGATCGCCGTTCGATCCCTGTTTTGGTTCTGTCTCGTCATTCTACGAACTCTGGTGTCGCGCTGCAAACATCTCACGCTCACCAAACATTCAATGTTAATGAAGTCTATCGCTAGGCTTGCATCAGATGCGTTACAGCGTGTCATTATCGATCACTTTCGACAACAAGTACGTAACAACGTGTTTCGATTAGGGCAAAAAAATGGATGGGCAAAAATATGTTGTCCGAAAAATGGTTTTCATGTTTTTGCCCTCAAATGTTTTTGCCCAAACATGATCGCTGCAGACTCCCGAGACATATCGAACCGCGACGACCGCACGAACTACGTCTCTAGGCTAGGCTGTTCAGTCTGCCGCCGTTCTGGATTTCAAATTTGATAACGTTTAAATTCAGCGAGTGCGAGGAGTAATCTCTACGCGGGTCAGAACGCCCGACCGAGCACTTCGCTGCAATTTTTTGTTCGTCGATTGTACGATACTATGAGATCTATTGCTGTCGTGATCAGCAACTGTGGATGGATTCCGCGTGCCTTTTTCGTTTAGTAAGTTTCTGGGATGAAAGCGTTAAACGCCCCTATAAAGCGGGCTATCTCTAGCCCGGTTCGTTGTCAGAAATCGCGTGATTGACTATTTTGCCGGGATGCAGCAGTCGCCGACAAGTTGGCTAGCCCGTCGCCGACCGATGATGGCACAAACTCGCTCGAATGTGCCCTGAACTGGCGAATCAACTCTTCCTTTAATTCGGGGCGATCCCAGCACGCCTGCCATGCCGCGGACAGAATCTCTTCGCAGGTAATCAGCCCTTGATCGTACTTGGCGAGCACCTCAGCGGTGGACGCCCGCTCCCGCATTGCATCGATCTCTGATCGGAAAAATCTCGCCATTTGAGTAACCGCATCTCTATCGACGAAAGACCATGTTGACCGAGCCCCCGCCAATATGGTCTTAAAAGTTAGGAAAGGTCCGTCGGGGGCTTCGGGCCAACATTTTGTTCGTTGCTTAGGAGGTAAGGCTCTATCAAACCATTCTGTTCAGCGAAACTCGTCAACTTTGTATTTAAGTCATCAGGATCTCGTCAGTACGCCTCGTCAATTGCGTGGATCCGTTCACACCAATCAGGCAAAGCGTTTCTGTCAATTGTCTCGGGATACTGTTTCATTGCGTCCCATCTCGCTATTCGATCAATCGGAGGCTCGGCATCATCAAAAAAAAAGGACGCTGCATTGAGCAACAAGCATTTCGATTTTTCTGCACCCAAAGTCTCAAGACCCCGAAGTGCTTCACCGTATAGTTCGCCGGACGTATTTGCAAAAAACTGATGCATCCCTCCATTGTAAACTTCGCCATTTAGAACGGACACCGAGTAGTATAAACGTTCGATCTCCGAGAATCGCCGCCAGCCTTCCTCTATTGCGAATGCTCGTTTCACGAGAGATGTCCAGAGTTCACGCCAAGGATCATACTTCTTCCGTTCTTCGTGGTGACGACGACCTTCTTCGATTCTTTTTCGCGTACCGTTCTTGCAGGGCATGCACAGACCACCAGTAGTTTCGGCGGTCGTCGCCAGAATCTCGGCGTTGCATACATGGCAATTTGTCTTTAGGGCTGTCATGTCTTTTGCAACGAAAGAATCCGATGACCGAGCGGTGGCCGGTAATTTTACCATCAGGAAGCGGCCGATCCACCGCTTCGGTCCATCGGATTGTTCGTCCCTTTGCGTCGGTTCAAAGCCACGGATCGCAGTGAGTACGCAAGTGAACCAACGAGCATCGGTGGAAGCAAGAAGATGGACAGATAGTATGGAATGATAGTCAAAGTTAGCGCAGGTACCTTGCCGATCAACATAGGCCAGACCCAAAGCAGTCCGAATGCAGCGGTACCGACAATAAAATGCACGATCGTCGCACCAGTGTACGAGGCAAATGCAAAGCGGGCGAGCGTTGGGGCAGTTGCAAATGCATTAATGGGCACGACGAAAACAGACAAAGCCAGACACATAATCACATAGACGGGGATTCCAGCGGGATTATCGATTGGCTTTATCGCGTCCACCGCCGCAATCAATCCGACAAACCAAACTGGCATGGCAACAATGGTTGCTATTGCGCAAAAGAGCCACGGTCGACCGAATTGGAAGAACCGATCATTGGTCAGCGTTGTTCCAGGCTCGTAAGGATTGTTCATATTTTGAGTGGACGAACGGCCCCATTCACCGAGTGGCCGCAAAAAAGTCTCTAAAATTAGGCGCCGACGATCGGCCACTTCGGTGCAATGGATTGTTCGTCCTTGCGTATTAGGAGAATCTTTCCTCCATCTATGATTTCGGAATGGTCAACGTGCGATGGTAGCACAAGGGTGAAGCGTTGAGGCTTGGTCTCTCGTATTGCATCAATCCCACACACCTCGGCAGTCAAATAACCGGAACTACATTGTATCGCCACGCGATCACCTATGTAAAGAACCGTACATGATGGTAGCGGATTCGCCAACGCAACGGCGCAGCCGCAATCTTGAATTTGCCAAGCAAAGGCAACTGTTCCCAGAGAGATCCCCGAAACACCCTTTTCAGCAAGATCGAGACGTTCTTTTAGGATTTCAAGCATCTCACTGAACCGGTTTCTGCTCTCCTCGGAAGAATCGTCCTTACTCAATTTGGAAAGTGCTGAACAAAGTATCTGGAATTCATTGCTTGTAAACTCGATCCGTGTTCCCGAGGAATCAGGGATCTCGCCATTCTTTTCCCAGATGCAACGATAGTTGCGAGGTTCGGTCGGATGATCCCACGTCATGACCTCAACCATCAACGCAATTTGTTGGTTTTCGGAATCACGAACCACCGCGCCGTAAGAACCAGCATCCCGATAGACATCGCACCAATCAAGTTTCCAGGTGGTCATTGCGATTCTCTCCATTGGGACGAACGGCACCATTGACCGAGGCCGAGAAGTTGACTCAACGCAAGTCAAAACGGCCGATCGAGGCCTTCGTGTCCAATGGTTTGTTATTTGACGGTCTTTAAGGTGTTACTTTGCGGAATGTATTGGCCCCGCGTAAGTTCAACGATCTTACTTTTGTCGGAGTTTATTCCTTGAAACTCAATCCTAACTGGTTGCCCAACAATCCCTCGAAGAAATTGCGTTGCTTTTTCAACAGGCATTGTATTGATAGGAATTCGTTCATTATCAGTGTCGGTTAAAGCGAGAATCTTATCGCCAACGGATAGTTCGCCGCACTTTTGTGATGGACTGCCATCAGCTATCCCATCAATCACTATAGCACCGTCTGTACAGGAAAGCGTTAACCCAAGCCAACCCTGATGGAATCGCATGTCCCTGTCGTAGTTTTCATTTTTGTGTAGCGCGCCATCGATGAAAAAGAAACGCCGCATCGTTCGTATGTACTGTGCTGAGGGTTTCGGACCATAGAAGTCATTGGCCAAATACAAAGGACCATTAACCCAACTTGCAAGACACGGTAGCTCCGATTTGAAGAGTTGCTTGGAGTCAACCTCCCTTCCGTTTATTTTGGCGCTAAATGCCGTCAACCAAAGTTTGTTGTCTTTGATTTCCCAGGTTGCTTCGTAGCCCTTCCAGTTAGATGTGCTCTGTACGTCAAACGTTTCTGTTGCCGAAGTTCCCCACAAGTCGGTAGGCGGTAAAGTCGCAAAAAAATGCCGCTCACCGTCGATCAAAACAATGTCTCGCTCCTGCTCTGTACCGTATCCTCGACCAGTTAGTACAGAAGCAACTATCGAAATACAAACAGCCAAGCTTAGGACCCCTCCTGTGCTCATCGCTCATTGCCTTTCAAATAACGTCCACAATCACCCGGCGGCGACGAGAGACTGTCCATTCAAAACACGCCCGACTTCGCCGCTCGGGTGCATTGTGTGGTTATGCGGTGGTTTACCGTGATTATGGCTTTCGATTCTTGTTTAGGACTTCACGCCGACGACGCTGGTACCGCTCTTGAGCCTCCTCGTATTGGCCGGCCTTCACAAACGCCCTGATACTCATGCCCGCGCCAAACAGGATAAATAAGATGCCGAACAGCGGAAAGATGCTAAAGACACCAGCTTCGCCAAATCCTGTCATCGATGCAGCCATCACCGTCCAGAAGATCCCAAAACCGACAATGAAAAGCCCCCCCAATACGCTACTGATTTTGCCGGGTATATGTTTATGTCCATGCTGCCCCTCAACCATGTAGTTTTCGCGTTCTAGTGACCATTCACGATCGAGTTGCGCAAGTTCGTTTTGGGCCTTGATTTCTTCTAGATGATCGGATCCTGCGCTGCCCTGTGATCCTTCGAGAACCCTGCGTTTCGCAATCTCAAATTCTTCGGACGAGAGAGTGCCATTGCGGCGAAGTTCGTCCAGCTTTTGCAGTTCATCGGAAATTGTCATGGGTTTGATCTTCGAGTGCGGATTGGTCGCCCACGGATGTAGTTTGGATAAGCCGCATAAAGAATCCATGTAAGTCCTGGGTTTGGGGTGGGAGCCATTCGAATAAAATCTGGCGACTCTGACCCGTGATCTTGTTCTGCGGTTGCACGCAGAAGCGTCACAAATTTCCAACCCCAAA
>JBIKLJ010000223.1:0-7961 GCA_044359895.1 Pirellula sp. | reverse complement strand
TGTCCAGCGGTCGTGATGCAGCCCCGAAGGAATCGGCGGTGCCGACCGTTTGGAACGTGAATTGGGGCCCTGCCATTTGGTTAATTGCCTTGCATGTCGGAGCTCTTTATGCCCCGTGGTCGTTCACTTGGAGCGGGCTGGGACTGGCCGTTTTGTTCCATTGGATGACCGGCAGTTTGGGAATCTGTCTTGGTTTCCATCGATTGCTCACTCATACCGGCCTAACCCTTCCCAAGTGGCTCTCCAACGCATTTGCAACCATTGGGACGTTAGCTGGCGAAGGTGGCCCAATTAGCTGGACCGCCAACCATCGCAAGCACCATGCATACAGCGACCAACCTGGGGATCCACACTCGCCACATGATGGTCCTTGGTGGGCCCATGCCTTCTGGCTTGCATTTAGCACCGACAACGGTGATCCCGTCGGATACACCCGGAAATGGGTACCGGATCTTTTGAAGGACAACTTCTTGGTATTCTTGGAAAAGTGGTTTTTGGCGATCCATATTGTTTTCGGCGCAGCGGTGACCTTCGCTGGATACATGATCGGTGGCAGCGAGCTTGCTGTGTCTTGGTTGGTGTGGGTGGTTTGCCTTCGCATGGTAGCCGTTCTGCACACCACGTGGTTCGTGAACTCCGCTTCCCACATCTGGGGCTACAAGAACTATGAAACTCGTGATGACAGCCGCAACCTGTGGTGGGTGGCTGTGATCGCCTATGGTGAGGGTTGGCACAATAACCATCATGCTCATCCACGTCTGGCCCAACATGGCCACAAGTGGTGGGAATTCGACATGACCTACTTTGTGATCCGCATTCTCCGAGTGCTTGGGCTAGCAAAAGACGTCATTGATTTGGAAAGCATGGAAGAAAAGAAGCGACGCAACGCCCAACGTGTCGCAGTCTAAATTTGATTTCATCCTTGTAGGAGCAGGCGTGGCCGGATGCACGCTTGCTTCCGAGATTACGAAGCGCGAACTAGGAAGCGTTCTTTTGCTCGAAGCGGGTGGACTGGCCACGTCCCTCCATCTCAAGATTCCTTCGCAGTATCCACTCGCGTTTACGGGTCGTCATTCTTGGGGGCACACGACCACCCCTCAATCGAATCTTGCGAACCGTAGGATTGCAATCCCCGTCGGTCGAACTCTTGGTGGCTCCAGTGCAATCAACGCTATGATCTTCATGCGAGCTCATGCGTCAGATTTTGATGCATGGCATTCGCAGCTTGGCGAAGCATGGGCCCCGCATCGCGTGGATGAAGCATTCGGTGCGATCGAGCAGATAACTGGAGTGTTCGATCAGACGCTTCCCGAGCTCCATGAAGTGACTAAAGATTTGATGGAGTGTATTGGCCAATCCGTAACGCGTCATCGGCGACTTGAACAGCCGAAGTTAGGTGTCGGACCTTTCATTCGATGCCAAAAAAATGGTCGCCGTCAGTCTGCATGGGACCTGCAACTGAATCATCGATCGCGGGAACCAAGCTTAACGGTACGAACCGATACCGAAGTCAAGCAGATCGAGTTTGATTTAGATCGTGCCACTGGAGTCCAAGTGCTAACCCCTCACGGTATTGAGACGATCCATGCGAACAAAGGCGTGATACTTTGTGCAGGTGCTATTCATTCGCCCCGAATATTGCTTGGCAGTGGCATTGGAGATGCCGAAGACATGCGAGGACTGGGCCGCAGATTGGTATGCGATTCACCAGCAGTGGGACGAAACTTGCACGACCATTTGATCTATCCGATTGTTCATCACCTTCGACGTGGTGTTTCGCTTAATCCGAGGCCAAGCAAGGAGGACCGGATGCGGTATCTTCGCGATCGAACTGGCCCACGAAGTTCGAACATCGCCGAAGCAGGTGGCTTTTTCGTATGGCACGGCAGCAGCGGTGCCTCGGTTCCCGACTATCAATGGCACATTACGCCTACGCACTACCTGGAGTATCCACACCGTCACGATCCGACATCGGCCATCAGTTTTGGCGTCACCGTCCTTCGCCCCAAAAGCCGTGGCAGAATCAGCTTGGTTCGCAGCGAAGATGCAAACGGCACAGACACGAAGGAGCCTTTCACGCTTCGAATTGACCCTGCCTACTTGACTGACGAATCGGACAGGACGACCTTCGTTCGTTCGATTCAGGAATCTCGAGAACTTTTGGCCGATTCGAATCTACAAACACTCCTGGGGCAAGAAATCATGCCTGGCGAAAAACGAATCGACGAAAATCAAATCGCGAAATCGATCGCTCGGTTTGCGACCACAATTTATCACTACGTTGGCTCTTGCAAGATGGGCACATCGCAGGCTCAAAGCGTCGTCGATTCTCATTTTCGCGTCCATGGCGTCGATGGGCTTCATGTTTGCGATGCTTCGGCACTGCCATCGATCGTCAGCGCCAACCCTCAGTCCACTGTCATGATGATGGCTTATCGACTTGCCAATTGGCTTGAGTGAGCAAGAAGGGGTTAACGCAATCGCTGTTCGGCTTGGATCAGAACCATGATGGGACCTTAAGCATCGCAGCGCCCGGCGACTATATCTTGTCGATCGATATCGATGGATCTGCGATACCATTTTGTGCAAAACCGCGCAGTCGCAACAGGCACGAATCGCAGTGGCCGCATGCGACTCCGGAAACAGACGGATCGTAGCAAGAAAGGGTCACGGAGTAATCCACTCCGAGAGACAGTCCGATTCGAATGATTTCAGACTTTGCCAAGTGAATCAGAGGGGTATGGATTTTTACGGGTCTGCCTTCGACACCGGCCTTGGTCGCAAGGTTTGCCATCGTTTCAAAGGCAGCGATATACTCGGGGCGACAGTCGGGGTAGCCGCTGTAGTCGAGCGCATTGACACCGATGAAGATGTCGGATGCGCCCAGCACCTCCGCCCAGCCCAATGCGTACGAAAGAAAGACGGTGTTTCGTGCGGGTACATAGGTTAATGGAATGTCGGTTCCGATATCGGATGCAAGCTCGTGTTTTGGTACCAGCAAGTCGGAATCCGTAAGAGCACTGCCCCCGATAGCACCAAGATCGATATTGATGACAACGTGTTTGGCGACATTGGCCTTCTTTGCGATCGTCTCGGCCCGCTCCAATTCGATCGAATGCCTTTGACCGTATCGAAAACTAATGGCGTATGGCGAGAATCCCTGTTCCTTGCAAATGGCAAGGCAAGTGGCCGAATCTAGGCCGCCACTCAGAAGAACAACAGCGGGCTTCGAATCAAAAGTCATTTCGGGCATAGTTCCAAATTGAGCCGCGGGCACTAGCCGCGAATACTGTGTTTAGCAAGGAATACATCTCGCGGCTAGCGCCCGCGGCTCAACCATTTGACGCCAAAATGGTGCCTTGAGTGCTTGTTAAGTTCGACCTGTCGCTAGGCTGATCCGTGCCTTCCATCTATACTCTGCGTATGGCGATCATCGAAATACAAAACCTTGTCAAATCGTACCGAATCTATCAGAAGAAAGAAGGGCTGCGAGAAGCAGTTCGCGGACTTTGGCACCGCGAATACAAAATGGTTGACGCGGTTCGGAACATCTCGCTTCAAGTCGAATCTGGTGAATTCGTCGCTTTTTTGGGCCCTAATGGAGCTGGTAAGACAACGACTCTGAAGTTACTTTCCGGGGTGATTTACCCAACTTCCGGCGTGGCTAGCGTCATGGGTTATGTGCCATGGGAACGGAGTCTGGATTACCGCCGACGATTCGCGCTGGTGATGGGGCAGAAGAATCAGTTGTGGTGGGATTTGCCAGCTCAAGAGTCCTTTCGGCTTCATCAGCAAATTTATCGAATCGACCCAACGAACTTCCAAAAGAAGCTAGACGAATTGACCAGCTTGCTCACTGTTCAATCGCTACTTGGACGACCAGTGCGAGAGCTGTCGCTGGGGGAACGCATGAAGATGGAGCTGATTGCCGCTTTGCTTCACAGTCCCGAAGTGCTATTTCTAGATGAGCCGACGATCGGCTTGGACGTGATTGCTCAACATAATATCCAACAGTTCCTGAAGCACTACCAGGAAGAGCAAAAAATCACCATCTTGCTGACCAGCCATTACATGAAGGACGTGGAAGCGCTTTGCAAACGGGTCGTGGTGATCGCGCAGGGCCAGATCCAATACGACGGATCGTTGAGCGGGATCGTAGATAGCTTTTCTGGTGACAAAATTGTCACGCTTCAGCTTGGACCTGGCGTTGGGCCAGAAGGACTCGAACGGTTTGGCCGTTTGGATACAGTCGCTTTACCCCGCGTCTCTTTTCGGCTTCCTCGTGCCAAGGTTTCCGAGGCCTTGGCGGCGATCCTGAGCCGGTACCAAATCGATGACATGTCGGTGGAAGATCCCCCACTGGAAGAAACCATTTCGAAGCTGTTCAAGCACGTATCAGAAGAGGGGAATACCCCATCCCCATGAACGTTGCAGCATCTAAGTCTGTCGAGTCCAAACCAACAGCCTGGACCTTCAAGGACTCGGTCATGGAGGGCCTGGAAACTCGCTGGATGATTTTGCGAATTGCATTGGCCGAGCGTTTGGCGTACCGCGGCGATTTTATGCTGGGAACGTTGATGCGGTTCTTGCCCGTCATCACTCAGATCTTTCTTTGGTGGAGCATCTTTCAATCGATCAGCCCCTCCGACCCGAATGCAGGTCGTTTGTCAGGCTACTCGTTTCGAGACATGGTGGCTTACTATCTGCTGACCATGGTGGGGCGAGCCTTTTCCTCGATGCCGGGTTTATCATCGAGCATCGCCATTAAGATTCGGGATGGCGAAATCAAAAAATTCTTGGTTCAACCGGTGGAACTTGTGTCGTTCTTATTCTGGTCACGAGTCGCTCACAAGATCGCATACTATACGGTGGCGACGATTCCATTCATCATCGTCTTCGTGGTGTGCCGAGACTTCTTTCCCGTCGGAGTGCCTAACATCTGGACCATGTTAGCCTTTATCCTGTCGCTTGGTCTTAGCTTCATGCTTGGCTTTTATCTGGAAGCATGCATCGGACTGATTGGCTTTTGGATGCTAGAGGTTTCATCCCTTCTTTTTGTGTACATGTTGTTCCAGTTTTTTCTGTCGGGGCATATGTTCCCGCTGGATATTCTGCCGGAACCGTGGTTCACCATCATCAACTATCTGCCGATCAAATACTTGGCCTATTTCCCAGCCGCGGTTGCCTTGGGAAAAGTGCATGGAATGGCGCTTGTGATCGACATGCTGATGCTTGTAGGCTGGACGATCCTGTTCGCTGCATTATCCAAAGTGCTATATCGGCTGGGGCTCAGACGATATAGCGGCTTCGGAGGATAGGGGTGCTTAGTAGCAACACGCGTCAATCAGCAGGATCGGCTAGGCGTTGGTAGTTGTTGATGACTTGCTTTTGAAGAACACCATGAAGAAACCAAGGGCAATAAAAAGCACAACGCTAGGAACAATCCAGAAACCAAACCAATCGGTGCCTGTTTCGGTTTTATTGACTTTCGCTAAATAGCCACTTGCCAGGGTTCCCAACCAAGTGCCTAAGCCGTAGACCAAAAAGCCAAGAAGCGATTGGGCGCTAGCTCGCAAATCGTCAGGGGCTTCTTTGTTAGCATGAATGAAGCCAGCTGCGAAGAAAAAGTCGAAGCAGAATCCGTGCAGTGCAACACCACCGATGGCCAATGCAAATCCAAGGCCGCTATCGCTGCCGTGTGCAAATAGCAAATAGCGAAGCGCCCAGCAAAACAGGCCGATCACCATGACTGTCTTGAGCCCGAATTTGGCTAGAAAAATAGGGAGCGAGACCAGCAGCAAAAGTTCAACAATTTGTCCGATGGCAAGGGTGGATCCCACTTCTTTGATGCCTGCTTTTGTCTCCAAAAAACCACCCGCTGAATTAAAGTACATTCCCATCGCAATCGAAGCGAACAGAGTAGTTACAAAAAATACCGCGTAGGAGAAGTCCTTGAGCATGGACAATGCGCGGAAAAAATCCAGCGCGCCTGAGCCCGTTCCGGCGGGAGGTGTCTTGGGCAATGCCACGAAGCAGTAGATTCCGAATAAGAACGAGATGATGGCGGCTTGCAACAAGGGGCCGTTGGTAGCAATGGTGTTCGGAATTGCTTTACCGGCTTCGCTCGTCGTTGTGCCGCTGAATACACGGTCGATAAGAAGTCCAGCACAAATCCATCCAATCGTTCCAAAAACTCGCAGTCCTGGAAAGTCGCGTTCCCCGTCCGGGACGTTTCGAAAGGTCAATGAGTTGACTACCGAGAGAGTCGGATTGAACAACAAAGAATAACCAAAGGTAACTGCAAATAGCGACCAATACTGATCGGGCGAAGTCAATTGGCTCATCAGATACAACAGCACCGCTCCCAGAACGTGACAAATCCCCATGAGCTTTTCGCTATTGATCCATCTGTCTGCCAGGTATCCAGCGAACAGCGTCGATATCATCGCACCCAGGTAAATATTGGCGACCAGCGAAGTCGCTTGAGTTTCTGTGAAGCCTTTCCCGACAAGAAACGGGTAATAAACAATAATCCAGGATCCCCAGATGGCAAACTGAAGAAACATCATGATGGAGAAGATGATTCGTCGGGCCATACTTAAGGGGGGGTGGACCGAAGGAACAGTCGATTGGCTGAGTGCTGCCATTAGGTGGAACCTCATGAGAATTATCGTTACGAAACTAGTTTGCCTAGTGTGTCCAATGTGCATCGTAATCGCAAGGAGATGCCAGGCCATCCGATGCCCGATTTCCGCGAAATTAGGCCCTTATCTTGCCTAGACTGCCAGTTCTTCCATTTCGATCTGGCTGCCAAAAAACCAGGATGTTACTTCTAAAGGGAACTTTGATGCGACTTAACTGCAACCGCCCAGCTGCGTTGCCAAGACTATGAAATCCAACACACTTTTAAACATTGCCCTTTCGGTTGCGATTGCTTTCGTCCTTAGCTCGCAAGCATTGGGGCAAGGAGAATTGCGAATCAAAGATCTCTGCCGACTCAAAGGTCAGGAAGAGAACACTTTGCAGGGTCTTGGGTTAGTTGTCGGCTTGAAGGGAACAGGGGACGGAGACATCAAGCCCATGACTCGGGCCCTTGCCAGGTCGATGCAATTAATGGGTGGCCAAGTTGCCAGCGACCTCCAGGGCCGCATTATCGAAAAAGAGATGGCGAACGCGAAAAACGTCGCTCTCGTATTTGTGGAAGTCAAGATCCCAACCACCGGGGTTCAGCAAGGAGATAAGCTGAACTGCCAAGTCAACGCGATCAGCGCGAAAAGCTTGGAAGGTGGAAGCCTAATGCTAACTCCCTTGCTTGGCCCCAGAGCGGATCAACCCATCGTGTTTGCACTGGCAAGTGGCCAAATCAGCTTGGAAGACCCCAAAGTTCCAACGGCCGGCAAGATTGTTCAAGGCTGTAAAATGGAGATGACGGTTGCCAATGAATTTGTGGCCGAGAATCGCATCACATTGATTGTCGACCCGGCTCATCGATCGATCGAAACATCGCAAACCATCGAGGATGTGATCAATGATTTTCACAAGAAGGGTATTAGTGGTCCTGCCCGACCGAATGGCATGAGCCCAAAAGTGGATATCATTGACCTTGCTCGAGCGGTTGACCAAACAACCATCGAGGTAAACATACCACCCGCTTATCGCGAACGCCCCGTTTCTTTCGTATCGCTCATTCTTGATTTGCAGTTGTTGAACTTACACAACCGAAAACGCGTTTACATTCAAGAACGGGAGGGTGTCGTAATCATCGGCGAAGAAGTCACGATCGCCCCGGTAGCCATCGCACACAAGAATCTGACCATTTCCACGCGAAGCTCCCAAACGGTCACGAATGGATTTGTGCCGGTCAGCTCTCAAGATGGAAGCCTCATCGGACCCACGGCAGCCAGCAACAAGGGCCGGCCAACTCTGAAAAATCTGAGCGATGCACTGAACACGTTAAACGT
>JBIKLJ010000222.1:0-8010 GCA_044359895.1 Pirellula sp. | reverse complement strand
CTCAGCGACTCTCCTGCTTCAGTTATTGGTGTTTGTGGAAGTTGTCACGTTCTGCTTGGATGCCACTGTCTCACGGTTTTGGTCGAGAAACGGATTGTTCGCTGCCGCTGATTGCTGCCAACCAGAAGCATAAGACGCGCAAGTTCGCGGGCATTATTCTTGTTAGCGATAGCGAGAGTTGGGTCGCTCGGTATTCCGAAGTCGAAGTGGGATCTGCAACGAACTTTGGCAGTTGCTCCGATAGGAAGTCAAAAGTTGGTAAGATGACGACCGTATTCTTTGTAATACACCTCGTTGCTTTGGCGAAATGGACCAACATCTCAAAAGGAAGATTATGGAATATGCATTCGAATCCCTAGGTCCGACGTTGCGCTATGTCGTCTTGGTTTTTATGTTGTTTTTCGCCGTTGCCGCCCTCATCGTGATCGTCCTCTTAGCAGCTTTACCTGGTCAAGTCGCAAAACGAACAGGACATCCGCAGGCCAATGCAATCAACGTGTGCGGATGGTTGGGATTGCCAACGGGTGTACTTTGGGTGGTCGCAATGGTGTGGGCGTTTACTCGACGTCCATCGGCCATCTCCTCCGAAAAGTCATTGGCCTCAAATGATTTTGATGTGCAGTTAAAGCGATTGGAATACACCGTCGAGCAGCTTGAAAATCAGCTAAAAAAATAGATTCAAAACAACATGGGCCTTTAACCTTAACCCTTTCTCCACCGTAACTGCAATTTCATGCTTCTCACGATAACACAATGGATGGTTCCTTTATGATCCCAGCAATTCTAAGTTGTGTCTTCGTTGCGTACCTCTACTACAGCTTGAACGCGCCAAATAGCCACGCGACGTCGACATCTTCGGACGATGCGAAGAGTCCCTCGGAGAGACTTAACGCGATGGAAGTACGATTGCAACAGCTTCTCGAAAAGACCCGAAAGTAAAAAGGCAACCATCATGGCTTGGATTCTTGCTGCGATTTACTGCGGCCTACTTTGGCTGATCTTCGCGAAGCTAAAGCTTATTCGAATGACACTCCCTGTCGCGATCCTGGCAGGATCAGTCGGGCCTGCGTTGATTGTCAGTCTGCTTTTTTGCGCACAGTACTTTCATCCGTTTAGTGCCACTGGCCTGGTACTCAGCAAGGTGGTTCCGATCGCACCGCAACTGCGTGAGCCAGGCCGAGTACAAAGTATCGAAACTAAAGCAAATGAGCCAATCAAGAAAGGTGATGTCCTCTTTCGCATCGACCCGATTCCCTACGAGGTTGCCATCAAGAGCCTTGAATCTGAATTGGAAGTGTCAAAACAAAACCAAGCATTTTCATTAGCAAGCGTCGACACTGCCAATGCCGCGATAAGCCGCGCTAAGGCAAATCTTGAATTTGCAACGCGAGACCGTGATCGAAACGCTTCGCTTGTCGAGACCAATTCGGTGAGTCGTGATGAATATGAGCGATCCTTGACTCGTTACGTAGAAGCCGACTCAGCATTGGAGCAGGCGAATTCTGGATTGATCCAAGCGAGGCTTTCCGTTGAGTCTTCGAAACAAAGAACCGTGCAGGTGGAACAGAAACTTAAAGATGCAAAGTTCGACTTGGATCAGACAATCGTTACAGCGCCCGGAGATGGCTTCGTTGTCAATCTGCAATTGCGTCCTGGGATGCTCGTCGGCGGAAATGTTGGGTCAGTGATGAGCTTCGTACTTGAAGAAAGCGAAGATTCTCGTGGAGTGATCGTTGCTACATTCGATCAAAAGCATTTTCTTTTGATCAAGAATGGGCAGTATGCCGAGGTCGCGTTAAGAGATTATCCTGGAGAGATCTTTACTGGCCGAGTGATCAACACGATCGACATGAACGGCAAAGGACAGTTAATGGCGAGTGGTGACATTCCTGATGCACTGGGGACCGGCGCACCGAGTTCATTCGCAGTTCGAATCAAGTTGGACAAAGGCGACAAACTCAGGTTGCCTGGTGGTAGTCACGCATACGCAGCCGTGTACACCGAGCACATTCAGATCGCAGGAATCCCCGTGATGTTCATTATTCGAGCCTACAGTTGGTTGAACTACCTTCTCTAATTTTCTAATGAACCTTGGTTTGAAACCGGAGGACAATACAGCTGACTCCAGGCAATTCTTTGCTTCTTCCAGCATGGCTCGACCGATAAAGTTTGGAGGCTGCGTAGACACAAAGTATCCCTACCGTTCAACAACCTTGGCATGGTAAGTAGTTGCTCCTGAATATCCTTTGCTAGTAACCGTAGGTTCATGATCTGCGTAACCCTGGCTCGCGTGACGTGACCAAGTGTGGCGATCTCGGCGTAGTCATAGACATGACCTTGGCGAATCAGGTCCTCATAGTAGATGGCGAGGGCCATGTAGCGAGTGATGCGAGGCAATCGGCCTTTGGGACGTTCGGGAGCTGTCGGTGGTGGGCCTTCGACCATGGCGATGTGCTTGCCAACGCGCTTCTTGTGAAAGGTGGCTCCTACTTGGATTTCGTCGTTCATGCTCGGGCTTCCTCAAGATCTTTGGTTGCATGCTCGGCACGCTTCTTGATGCCGATCGGGTTGAAGGTGATGGTGACCCGTCCAGATTCGCCGTCGTAGTCAACTTGTTTGATGACCACTTGAACCAAACGGATCTGATCGCGGAGTGTCATTGATTCCCAGATAGGATCGAAGGTCGTCATCGCGGTCTCGACATCCTGCTGGGTAAGCAAGTTGTTGCTGATCTTTTTGATGTCGCTTAGCACGGTGTTGATCCGGCGTTCGTTGTGAGCGATTCGTTCCTGGAGGTCTGCCAACCGGGCGATCGCTGGCGAGTCGGTCTCGTTGGGACGGATCAGGGCAGTGGTCTTGCGGATCTCGCTATTCCAACGGGCGGTGTCGCGACCAAGGGCCAACCGTTCGTCTTCGAGTTGTTTTAGCTGCCCCTTCATCTTGTCGGCGACACTTGTGACTACGTCCTGGATCAGTTCCGGCGCGTAACCGTAGGGCAAAAGCGTGGTCTTTTCCTCAAGGATTTTCCGTTTTTTCCGAGTGGATGGTCGTTCCAGGCAGATGCGAAAAGACAATCGGAGCATGGACTCACTTGGGGAAACAACGCCGTCAAGCCGAGTGGACTGGTGGCCGGGGAACATCAGCGGAGAGCCCTCAGAATGGTCGGCGCACTGTCGTAGGAGCGTCGTGTCTTCCGCTTATTCTGTGCGGATCTTGCCCTCAGACGGTTAACCCGAGGTGTTTTCGGTCTTCAGTTCGAACTTGAATGCCTCGGGTTAACAACGCCGACCCCGGCTTTGACGTAAAGCCATGGACGCACGGTAACTTCCAAGATGTTATCGTGCAAAAAGGGCGTTACGAAACCACCTCCAGCTACATCGCGAGGGCCGATTGAGCTACCGGAAACACGTTTTTTTGCGTAGAATAGGGGTCCGGGGAAGAGATTCACGATTCGAGGATGCCAATGGTCACAACTATCGATGCACCCCTGCAATGGGTCGAAAACGTCGCCACTCTCCGGCTGCCGGAGCAGGCCGATCGGCATTTGCAGCAATTGATGGATCGCAATAACGAAGGATTGCTGACTGATCAGGAACGGAAGGAACTAGCGGCGCTGGCCGAACTGAGTGAACACCTCTCCCTGGTACGTGCTGAAGCTCTGCATCTACTTGGCCGCAAACCGTAAAGCGAGCAACCGGTGGCAGACGAGACTCGTGAGTTCATTACGGCGCGGGCTGGCGGACTGGCGGGCGGTGCGAGTATTGCCAAATGCACCAGTCGCTGCAGGGAGCGACCTTTCACATCGAGCACGTAGTACCACGCGTGAAGGGCGGGCAGAGCAATTCGAACAATCTCGCCCTGGCTTGTCCGAGTTGCAATCTGCACAAGGCTGACCGTGTTTCTTCCCTGCCAAGCTCAAGCATCACCGCGGTTGCATTCTTCAATCCGCGATCTGAAGTTTGGGCCGAGCATTTTGAGTGGGACGACTACGCTCTTGTGGGCAAAACAGAAGTCGGCCAAGTAACGATCCAGGCGCTTGATCTCAACCATGAGCGGCGCATCAAGATACGCCAAGCTGAGCAACTGTTCGGGCTCTTCCCGCCGGACTCCTCCAATCGAGATTGAAACGCTTCTCGCTCAACTAGCCAAAAATCGCTGCTAAAATGCTCGCAGTGTCCGAGCTCCCGAGATACTCAAGTGTGAGAGATACCTCGGGCATAGTCGCTTAAACAATCCTCCGCTATGACTCAGCAATCTCCACGATGCGCCATCTACACACGCCAATCGCGCACGAACGATTCAAGCTTTGCTTCGTGTGATGCGCAGCTTGGAATCTGTAGGGAGATGGTGTCGAGTATTGGCTGGCGGCTGGTTGACGTATTTCAAGATCCAGGATCGTCGAGCGAAAATCTCGCACGACCGGAAATGCAGCGACTGATGGCTTGCGCTGAGATCGGCCAGTTCGAACATGTGGTGGTGTATGCTGTCGATCGATTGACTCGGCGCTTATTCGACTTTGCCAGGCTGATCGAACTGTTCGACAAGAGCGGTGTCAAGCTGACGGTAGTGACTGATCCGCACTTTGGCGAATCGGCTGCAAGTCGACTTTCGTCAAACATTGTTGCTGCCGCTAGCGAGTTTCAGCAGGACCTGACAAAAGAACGCATGGCCGAAACGCGAGCCGCGATGAAAGCCAAAGGAATGCGAGTCGCTGGACGCATACCGTCGTTATCGAATACCGCGACACGATCGGAGGGTGCGACGAACTCCGGAGAGCCCTCTTTAGTAACCTTCTCAACAAAAGCAATTATGGCTCGCTTCGGTGCTGTGTCATGCCACGAGGGAAGCGCGTCTTGTGCGAGGACGAACTGTGTCGCACTCAGTACAAAGGCAACGGAAAGAGCGAGTATCATGTGGTGCATAAATTTGGTTTCAAATTAAAAACGGGCCACTCACTGATGAGCGGCCCGTCGGTTGTCGAATTATAGGCGAGACTTATTCCCCGCCAGTCGTCATGCCTTTGATCTGCCGTTCGAGCGAATCAAGGCTCCAATCGCCTGGCTTCTGGCTTGGAGGAAACTCCTTCAACGTCATGAGGAACTTGCTCGCTACCGCCTGCAAAGGCACGAGCACGAACGCTCGGTCAATCATCCAATCGTGATAGGTGTTCGAGTTATGTTGAGATTTCTCGAATGGATCACGGCGGAGGTTGAAAAGCAGCGGCAGACGCAAGTGGACGAAAGGCTCGCGCCAAACATCTAATTGATGGGCGCGGTTTTCCAAGTACGTCGCCTTCCAATCACCTACACGAATTGCAACCACTTCGGCACCGTCGTTCAGGTAGATAAACTCCTTTCGCGGAGACTCTTTTGCCTTGCCACTGAGGTAGTCGAGCTGATTGTAGCCGTCGACATGGTTTTTGTAGCTGCGCCCATTGAGCTCCACTCCCTTCAACAACTTTTCCTTGATGTCCGGTGCACCAGCAGCAGCCGCGAAGGTGGGGAGCCAATCTTCGTGGGAGACGATCCCGTTGAGTGTAGTTCCAGCCGGGAAGTGGCCGGGCCATCTAACGAAACATGGCACCCGGAATGCACCTTCCCAGTTGGAGTTTTTCTCGCCACGGAACAACGTGGTGCCAGCATCAGGCCACGTGTTGTAGTGTGGGCCGTTGTCGGTCGAATACTGGACGATCGTGTTGTCGGCAAGACCCAGGTCGTCAATAAGCTTGAGTAGTTCACCGACGTGCATATCGTGTTCGACCATGCCATCACCGTATTCATCTTGACCAGAGAGACCGATATGCTCCTTCTTAACATGCGTGCGGAAGTGCATTCGTGTTCCGTTCCACCAGCAGAAAAACGGTTGCCCCGCTTTGGCTTGCCGTGTGATGAAGTCCTTGGCTGCTTCTACGCTTTCATCGTCAATGGTCTCCATGCGTTTCTTCGTCAGTGGCCCGAGGTTCTCAATCGTTTGGCCACCCTTGCCGTCCGCCTTGCACTTCAGCACTCCACGCGGACCGAATTGCTCACGAAAGCTTTTCCCGTTAGGCAACTTCATGTCCCCAGGGTAGTCGCGATTCTCTGGCTCTTCCTCTGCGTTCAAATGATAGAGGCTTCCCAAGAATTCATCGAACCCGTGCATGGTCGGCAGATGCTCGTCGCGGTCACCTTGATGGTTCTTTCCAAACTGGCCAGTCGCATAACCCTTGCTCTTCAGCACAGTAGCCATGGTGACATCGGTCTTTTGCCAACCTTCTTTCGCGCCTGGCATACCAACTTTTGTCATGCCCGATCGTACTGGCGCGGAACCGCTGATGAAGGCGGCGCGGCCAGCGGTGCAGCTTTGCTGGGCGTAGTAATCAGTAAAGCCGACGCCTTCTCTGGCAATGCGGTCAATGTTGGGCGTCTTGTAGCCCATCATGCCACGGTTGTTGTGGCTGATGTTCCAGGTACCGATATCATCGCCCCAGATCACGAGTATATTCGGTTTACCTGCCTTGGACTCGCTTTGGGCACTCGCTTGCGCGGCTCCAAGCAAGGTGATAGCTAACGCAAGTGTGCTTAACCACTTGCAATATTTCGATGTCATTTCAGTTGCTCCGATTCGATGGTGAAAAAGGGACTTTTGAGGAGGTCTGTTAAGAATGCTGCCGCGCTTCTGCGAGAAGTGCTCCCATTATGAACTATCCGGGTTGCTTCGCAATATTCCCCAGGGTAATTTAAAAGGCTTCTTCAATAACCCATACGAATCATTCGATCCGCCCTAGGAATCATTAGCCGTCACCATGTTTGATTTGCAGGACTTACAAAATCTGCTCAGCCTGGAAGAGCACCGTCACTTCGGGCGGGCGGCGGCGGCGGTTGGCCTGAGCCAGCCGGCACTGACAAAATCGATCCAGCGGTTGGAAAACCAGATCGGCGGATCGCTTTTCGATCGTTCTCGATCCCGAATCGCCCCCACCGCGCTTGGAAATGATGTCATCACGCGTGCCAAGAGCATCCTGAGCGAAGTTGCGGAATTGCGTCGGTCAGTTGATCTTTTCCTAGGGTTGCATGTAGGGTCGGTGACAATTGGCGTGGGGCCGGCGATGTCGGAATCGTACCTTGCCCGCGCGATTGCGACTTTTGCCGAAAACCACCCGCACACTCAGGTGAACGTGCGGGTCGATCATTGGCAGCAACTTTCTGAATGGCTGCTGGGCAACGAGATTGATTTTTTTGTCGCAGACATCTCTGAGCGAGCCGACGACAAACGAGTCGAATGCATTTCCCTTCCGAAGCAGGAGATCGTCTGGTTTTGTCGAGTTGGGCATCCTCTTACGGATCGGTCCAGGTTGTCGCAAAAGGATCTGCTTGAATATCCACTGGCAACGCCACGCATGCCGATCTGGGCGGTCCGGTGGTTTGCCGCGGCCAAAAAAGAATATGAGGAATTGGAGGGAACACAAAGACCGATGCCCAACATACAATGCGAAAGCTACTCCATGCTTAAGCGTATGGTGATGTCGGGTAATCTAGTTAGTGCGGCATTATCAGACACAATTCGCGAGGAGGTCGCTGAGGGACGTTTATTCATTCTCCCCGTCGACGGGCCAACACTAACAACGCAGGCAGGAATCGTCAGGCTGCGTGAACGCAGTTTATCGCCAATAGCACAAGAGTTGGTTCGAATCATCCAAGCAATAACCAGTGCATGCCACGTCACTGACTAATCCGAACGTGTGGCGGTTCTTAATTGAGTTGTGATGTGACACCTTCCTTGGGCAACACTCGGGTGCTGTCCGAATCCTTGGCGTTGTACGCGGATAAGTTGTACACGATTGATGGGGATAAAGATGTACGCGCGCGTTAGCATGGAATCCATCAGTTTAAAACGCAGACCGATTAGCTAACCCGACCGGCTTGTGGAGGGTCGACTAATCAAATTAATGCGCTGGATTTGTTTTCTCGACGTGTGTGAACCGGCTGCAATTTATTGGTTTTGAATGCGACGGGCGCAACAGAGACCGAT
>JBIKLJ010000221.1:0-8037 GCA_044359895.1 Pirellula sp. | reverse complement strand
TGGCCGTCGAGCCCCATAGCTTTCCGTTGGGTTCACCCCAATCGGAAGCTACAACTGGAAGCTACAAGCGACTCTCATCTTGAAATCTCATTTTCATTTTGGGCCTCCGTCGGGCTCGTCCCGGTCGCGGGCCAACGTTTGCGTCGTTGGTAGCTTTCAGTTGTGCGCTCCGCCGAGATAAACTCGACGGAAGCGAGTGCGGGCCCAGGTTCGGTAGCACGCCAAACCTTTTGCGAAATTCGGGCTCGAGGCCCTGTTTCGCTTTCTTTGTGCGAGCCGTCATCGTTGCTTCTTCAACTTCAACTTCAACTTCAACTAAAACTAAAACTAAAACAGCCGGGCCTCGTAGCCTCGTCCACTACGAAGACAGGGACTCGTAGCCTCGTCCACTACGAAGACAGGGACTCGTTGCCTCGTCCACTACGAAGACAGGGACTCGTAGCCTCGTCCCGGTCAGGGACGTCTTTTGGTAGCTTTCAGTTGTGCGCTTCGCCGAGATAAACTCGACGGAAGCGAGCGCGGGGCCCAGTTCCGGTAGCACGCCAAACCTGGTGCCGTCGGCGGGCTCGAGGCACTGGACCGCGATCGCAAGTGGCGGGCCCTTGGGGGTAACGCACCAAACCTGTTGCGAAATCTGGGCTCGAGGCCCAGTTTCACTGCTGCTGGCGACGTAGAAATCGTCGTTCTCATGGCAAAAATGACTCGAACCTTTCAATTTGCTTGGCAAGGATTCCTCGACTGTCTTATAACAGAGGCTCCTTCGAGCGTTCCCGCGATTCATCCTCCCTTGGCCTCCCCCCGGCTCAAAAAGAACTTTGAGAAACAATGTCGATTTCATCCTCCCTACCATCATCCCTGTTTAGCTGCTTACTGTTTTGCATACTACTGCCAAACGCAAGTGCTCAGGATCGTTCCTTGGTTCAGTTGTTCCCAGAATCTACAGTCGCTTTCGTCGAGCTTGCACCGGCTGACCAATGGATCCATCATCCTCTGCGGCAGCAAGTTCAAGCATCTGCTAACTTCAAGGAAGTTTGGCGAAGCGAGCCGGTAATGAAACTTCGCAGTGGATTGATGTTGGCCGAGTTTGCTTTAGGCGACAAGGCGGAGAATCTAATCACGAAATTGATCAAGGGCGGAGCTGCTTTTGCGGTGGACAAGGAACAACAAGGGGTCGCTCTGGTAACAAAAACGGAGAGCAAAGACTGGCTCGAATCGTATCTCAAAAAACTAGTGAAACTGGCTCGAGACGAAGCGACAAAAAAGAAGGAAGATGATCCTCTCAAAGAAACCGAATACCGCGGCTTGCTTGCTTACAAGACCAAGGATGGAATCATCGCTGTATTGGATGAGTTTCTTCTGATTACCAACAAGGATACTCTGGCGAAGATCATCGCGGACCGCTATGTCGATCGATCTGCCGATGGCTTCGAACAGACGGAACAATATTCGCAATTTGCCAAAGATCGAAACCAATCAACCGACTCCTCCTCTTCTGAAAAAGAGGCGGTTCGGATGACAGTGGATATCCAAAGCCTTCGCGAATCGGGGGTGGCGCCGGATCTGCTTGGTGGCAAGGCGAAGGATTTTGGTGCCGAGATGATTCTTGGTGGGCTGCTTGCAGTTCTCCACCAAACGCCAACGGTATCTGGCACTTTGCGTTTGTCGGATTCCAAGGTTTCACTTTCTCTGAATTCACCCTACGAAACGGGTTGGGGAGGAGAAGAGCGTGTGTTCTTTTTTGGTGAAGAAGGGAAAGGCCATGCGATGCCATTGCTGCAATCCGAAAATCGGATCGCTAGCCTGAGCGCGTACCGCGATGTTTCCCAGTTGTGGCTCCGTGCTGGTGACTTGTTCGATGCCACGGTCAACGATCAACTGGCGCAAGCAGACAGCACGTTGACCACATTGTTCTCCGGTCGCGATTTTGGTGAAGAAATCCTTGGTGCGATCTACCCCGAAGTTCGAATCGTGGTTTCGCATCAGGATTTCCAAGAAGCTAGCAGCATACCAGCCGTCAAACTTCCCGAATTTGCGTTGGTTGCCAAACTGAGAAAACCCGCTCTGATGAAGCAAGAATTGAAACGTATTTTTCAGAGCCTTGTCGGGTTCATCAACGTTACGAGCGCCATGAACGGGCAGCCTCAATTGGATTTGGATATCGAAGGTGACTCGGCCCAACAATACTACACATCGCGTTTTGTTCCAGAGGTTGATCGCAAGGACAACGCGGAACTTCCAATCCAATTCAATTTCAGTCCCTGCTTGGCGTTCGTCGATGATTTCGTGGTCCTGTCCAGCACCGTCGCGTTGACGAAGCAGATGGCGGATCAATTAAAATCGAGTGCGGGGGAGAGTGCATCGCCAGCTCCATCCACGGCCAAGAATACGATTTTGAATGTTCAAGCGGCTGCATTGCGCGAAGCGTTGGAAGCCAATCGCAAACTGATGGTATCGCAAAACATGGTAGAAAATGGGCATTCCAAAAGCGAAGCGGAAACGGAAGTGGGATTGCTGTTAGCCGTACTGAAAATGCTTGATCAAATGACTGTAGACTTAAGCTTCAACGACAAAGCAACACTCGAAACGTCCTTGCATTTTGTAAAGTAAAGCATGCAGATTGGCGGAGGCAAACGATGATGCAAGTAACGAGACTCGATGAATTAGATCCTGATTGGGCATGGCAACCTTGGGAACCGTCCGTCCAAGAGCCATGGGATCGAAAGCGAGCGGCCTTGCTGCTTCGCAGGTCTGGCTTTGGTGCCACCGAAAGCGAAATTCAGGCTGCCCTTCAAACATCCCCCGCGGATTGTATTGAACGGATGCTTCAAACCGGCGGGGAAGCGACAGAGCAGTTTGAAGTGGAATCGGCGGATCTGGCTGCATCCCTGGTCGCTGGCGGCGAAGCCAAAAGTCTATCGATCTGGTGGCTGCATCGAATGCTCCATCATCCGCAGCAGCTCGTGGAAAAAATGACTTTGTTCTGGCACGGCCACTTTGCAACGGGTGCGGAAAAAGTGCTCGACCCAGGCCTGATGCTGGATCAAAACAAGCTTCTTCGCAAGCACGCCTTTGGTGATTTCCGTGCCATGGCCCATGGTATTGCCAAGGATCCAGCCATGTTGATTTACTTGGACAGCGTGACCAACCGAAAAGCGCATCCGAACGAGAATTTTGCTCGCGAGCTGTTGGAACTCTTTTGCATCGGCGAAGGCAACTATACCGAAGTAGACGTTCAACAGTTAGCAAGATGCTTTACCGGCTGGGAGATTCGACGCAAGAATTTTCGCTTCAATCCTTACCAGCATGATTCGGGGCTCAAAAACGTATTGGGGACGGAAATCGAAACGGGCGAAGCTGCCATCGATACGGTCCTATCGCACAAGAAGGTACCTTACTTCATTGTTCGCAAGCTGTTCCACTTCTTGATCGGTGATGAACCCTCGCCGACGGATGCATTGCTGCGGCCACTTGCAGACCAATTTGCAAGGGATGGGCTGGTTCTTGAAGGGGTTATCAAAAAGCTGTTAGGTAGCCGGCTCATGTTGTCCAACTGGAGCATTGCAAGGAAAGTTCGGTCCCCGGTGGAGATGGCGATCGGGTTGATGCGGACCATGCAAATGACTTCCAATCTTGACCAGTTGTCGACTCGATTGCGAGAGGTCGGGCAAGCTCTTTTTTTTCCCCCTAACGTGAAGGGGTGGGATGGCGGAAGAGCTTGGGTCAATTCATCGACCTTGGTTGGACGTGCAAACCTTGTATACCAATTGATCCGAGACGAAAAAACACGCTTTGCAAGTGGCAGCTTCAGTGATTGGTTGAAGAGCCAAAAGCTGTCCGATCCGGATGCATTCTTGGACTGGTTTTCCACAATGTTTTTGGCCGTGCCGATCTCCGATTCACAACGCATGAGTTTACGATCGTCGCAAGATGGAAAATCCGAGGATCGGATGTTTCGCGAAATGATTTGCCTTATGGCTGCTATGCCTCAGTTCCAGCTGTCTTGATTCAAACGCTTTAGGATTATCATGAAGAGATCATCAGCCTCACGTCGTCAATTCTTGGGCGGTTCGCTTGCAGCTTCGGCGGGGCTAGCCATTGGCAGCCCTGTTCCCGGACCTTGGATGCAAGCCTTGGCAAGCGACGCCGTGGGGGGGGAACGCATTCTGGTGGTCATCCAGTTTTCAGGAGGCAATGACGGTTTAAACACGGTCATTCCGTACAGCAACGAAGAGTATCACAAAGCGAGGCCGAAGTTGGCGATCCCCAAGAGCAATGTTCTGAAGATCGATGATGAGCTGGGATTGCACCCATCGCTTGCCGGCGCGTCCAAGCTGTTGGAACGGGGGCGATTCTCCATTGTTCAGGGAGTTGGCTATGCAACGCCTAACCGCTCCCATTTTGAGTCGATGGACATTTGGCATTCTTGCCGCCGTAAAGAGGAACGCGGGACGGACGGATGGCTCGGACGGTGGATTGGCTCGCGTGCTTCCGACAAGCAAACGGATTCGCTTGGGCTTCATTTGGGTGGGGGCCAACAACCGCTGGCGTTGGCAGCTCGCGGCGTTCAAGTGCCGTCCATTGCATCGGTGGATCAGTTCCGTTTGAAAATCGCCGACGAAGGGATGATTGGCAATGCCATGCTTTCCAATAAGTCGAGTGATAACGAAGCTAAAAACGATGGCAATGATCTGCTAGGGTTTTTGCAAGCTTCCACGGACGCAGCGGTTGCGGCAAGTGAAAGATTGGAAAAGGCACTCAAAAAGCCTGACACCGAGTCGGAGTTCCCGCAGACTGATCTTGGCGAAAAGCTTCGTGTAATCTCGCGTCTGATACTGGCAGGATTATCGACTCGAGTTTACTACGTTACGCTCGATGGGTTCGATACGCATTCGCAACAAGCGGTTGCGCATGCGGGACTGTTGCGGCATTGGAGCGATGCGCTGGATGCATTTGTGCGACGCATGGAAAGAGCGGGGCAGGCGGATCGCGTTCTCGTGATGACTTTCAGCGAATTTGGACGCCGTGTCCAAGAGAATGCAAGTGAAGGAACCGACCATGGGGCGGCGGCTCCGGTCTTCTTTGCGGGTTGTTCCTTGCCGAAGCCCGTCATTGGAAAACTTCCCAGCCTGACCGACCTGGACGATGGTGATCTCAAGTTCCACACCGATTTCCGTAGCGTTTACGCCACCATCGTTGAACAATGGTTTGCGGACAAGAGCAAGCAGGTTCTTGGGGAATCGTATCCCAAGATTAACTTGCTTTAAGCTGGCAACTTGCGTTCAACGAGGGTGCGTGGCGACTTTTGCATTTTGCGTTTACCGTTTCGAGGAGCCGCTGGAGCTAGTGCCGCTGGAGGAGTTGCCGGCAACTCGGTTTGGAAACGTTGGGATATCGCCGGTGTAGATCAAGGTTTCGCTGACACCCGTGTGCTCCTTGAGCTGGTCAGCAACGGTTCCAGAAAGAACAGGCCCGGCACCCATCATGGTCCAATGTTGGTGATCGCTGCGCGCCAGCGAATATCCGGAATTGATCACGGGCTGCTTGGACTTCGTATCGG
Organism: Pirellula sp.; assembly: GCA_044359895.1. Lineage (GTDB taxonomy): Bacteria > Planctomycetota > Planctomycetia > Pirellulales > Pirellulaceae > JBKCUI01. The sequence goes on along the minus strand of JBIKLJ010000221.1, from coordinate 2,480 downwards.
TGGCGATGATGGTTAGCTTGGCAGTCCCCATGGCTTTCTTGCGTTCGTAAACGCTAATTTTGGGAATGCTTCCCATCAAGCCAAGTGGAATTTCAGGCGAACCGACGGTAAGGTCCGTTCGGTCGGTGCCAACGCCCCCCGACGCGATTTCCATCACGATATCCGCGTCCTCCGGTTTGTCCACCATGGTGCATTGGTTCGCCAAAAGCTTCGATCGAGTACTAAGCAGAATGTAGTTCTTATCAACGCAATCGAGGAAGTCTGTTTTCAAGTGAACTTTGGCGCCTGCGACTGGTTTGAAGTCCACTTTTGCTAGCGACTGATCCACGGCATTACTAATCAGAAGTTGCTCCAGTCCTGTTCGGGCGGTATCCGATTCCTTCATGCTTGCGCAGCCCAGGAAGCTTACAGCGATTAAAGAAACGTAGGTCGGAATCAGCTTAATTCTCATGAAACGTGGCTCGCTATAGGAAGTCGCGGCGACGAGTTATTTAAGGGCAAATAGTCTCCCATCGCTTTCGCAGTAGAGCTCTCTCAAAATTAACCTCGGGAGTCAAGATCATTGTTGAATGATTGCTTTGCTCCAAGCATTTTTGCTTCTCTTTTGGGCCTCGCTTCTTACTTTGCTTCGTAACCGAAATAGCTTTTGCTCTTGATGATATCCGCGACCGCCACGGGCACCATGGTTTCCCAGCTTGGATCGCCCGTCTTGATTTTCTTCAGAATCTCACGAGAGAAGATGCGCAAGCAATCGTTGCTGTAGTTGTCTAAGGCGTTGATTCCGCCGCGGTCGAGCAGGTATCCATACAACTTGCGAAGGTCGGGAGCGATTTGGAGATTATCGCAAGTCATCAGCTCGCCTGTGGTTTGATTCAACAAGGGATAACAATAGATCTTCAAATCATTTTTAAAGAGGCGACCAAAGGATTCAAGGACCCCTCCTTCAAGGGCAGTGTAGTATTTTTCATCGAAGAGCTCTTGCAGACTTCCTGCCCCCATGGTGATCGCGATACTTTCTTTGGTGTAACGAGAAAGATACGCGGCAAGCCGATAGTATTCGGAGTAGTCTGAAATCAAGACTGGCATTCCACAAGCGGACATGACATCCGCTCGAGCCAGAAAGTCTCGCAGGTCGATCTCGCCACCCGCTTTGAGATTGCTCATGGTGACCTCCATGACCTGAATGACTTCCTTTCCTTGAACGCTCGGCAGTTGCGAAAACTTTTCATAGGCACAGCGGAGCATATCGAGATTCACATTGCAAACCGGCCGGAAGCTTCCTCGTTCGACGAGAATGGGTTTCTTGTACATGAATTCGGAAGGCATCAGCACTTCGCCATCGGCAGCGAACATAGCGGCACCACTCAGTCCCAGTTCAACCAGTTTCAAGCTCATCAAGCGATTGTCGACGTGGCGAAACGCGATCCCTGAGAATTCGATCATGTCGATTTCGATTCGCGAGGTGGACAGTCCATCCAGCAGGGATACGATCAGCTGATCCGGCTCGTGGCTTAAAGCGCAAGCCCCGTAAACCAAATTGACCCCGACGATTCCCAACGCTTCTTGTTGCAATGCGGCCTCCACATCCAGCATACGAACATGGATGATGATTTGACTATCTTCGTCGCGTGGGTGCGCTTGAAACTTGATCCCCATCCAGCCATGGCACTCATTGGTCCCTTTAAAATTACGGGCAGAAACGGTGTCTGCAAAAGCGAAGAAGGCCGTCGTATCGCCGCGGACTTCGCGAAGCCGATCCAGGTTCAAGCGATGTTCGTAGTCCAACATGGCTTGCAGCCGTTCCCGGCAAACATAGCGGCTCGCTCTGCCGTAGATCGCGTCGCTGACCTTCATGTCGTACGCAGAAATACTTTTGGCAATGGTGCCAGCTCCACCGCCGACTCGAAAGAACCAGCGAACGACTTCCTGGCCAGCTCCGATCTCGGCAAATGTTCCGTAGCGCCGAGGGTCAAGATTTACATCTAAGGCCTTATGATGGGTGTCAATCAGCTCGGGTTCCGAGTTCGTTCGATAGTTTGGTCGCATGCTTCTTTAGGTCCGTCGGTGGAGCGAATTCAATTCAAGGATCAACACAAGATACCTTGTTATGGCAATCTGCACGAGGTTATGGCAAATGATACGTGTTGCTGCGGGATCGATGGTGCAATACGAATGCCAATCGTGCCAAGCCAAAACCTTTCGAGGCGATCGTTGTAAGTGTTTTGCCTGTGGGCCATGTAGAAAACGCAACAAATTCTTAACGAATCGCCCAATTTGCTTTTCCGTAGGGGGGCCGCCTCGACAGGCCCAACTGCCTTCTTTAACCGCATGGGTGCTGGGCACGATGCGTTCAATCCGCGCAATCCGTGCTTAGCAACCTGAGATCGTAGAGGCTTCGCTTCCTTGAGCCGCGGGCGCTAGCCGCGTTACGGTTTCCCTGCCAAATACGGTTATCGCGGCTAGCGCCCGCGGCTCATTTC
>JBIKLJ010000058.1:0-26014 GCA_044359895.1 Pirellula sp. | reverse complement strand
CTTTCCGTGTGTTGGGTGTTTTCCGTGGTTAAAAAACGAGTCAAGAACAGCATTCTGGAACCACGGAACACACGGAACACACAGAATTCAGAACGTAAGAAAGGCTCAGCTCCCTTTCTGTGTGTTGGGTGTTTTCCGTGGTTGAAAAAACGAGTCACGAACAGCATTCTGGAACCACGGAACACACGGAATACACGGAATTCAGGACGTAAGAAAGGTTCGGCTTCCTTTCCGTGTGTTGGGTGTTTTCCGTGGTTAAAAAACGAGTCAAGAACAGCATTCTGGAACCACGGAACACACGGAATACACGGAATACAGAACGTAAGAAAGGTTCGGCTCCCTTTCCGTGTGTTCGGTGTTTTCCGTGGTTAAAAAAACGAGTCAAGAACAGCATTCTGGAACCACGGAACACACAGAATTCAGGACGTAAGAAAGGTTCGGCTTCCTTTCCGTGTGTTGGGTGTTTTCCGTGGTTAAAAAACGAGTCAAGAACCGACTTCGAACCATCTGAAGGGCCATGCCGTAACTGCGTCCAAAGCGACTTGTTACGGCCTACGATCGACTTGTTACGGCCTACAGCGACTTGTTACGGCCTACAGCGACTTGTTACGGCCTACAGCGACTTGTTACGGCCTACAGCGACTTGTTACGGCTTAGAGCTATTCGACCTGATGGCCGGATTGGGCGGAATCGAGCCCGACGGTGGCTTCGGGGCTTCCGTCTAGCGATGCCAAGTAGGCTACCAGGTCTCGCAATTCACGCTGATTCAAATACTTCATCAAATCCGCTGGCATGGATGATGATCCTTTGCGTCTAGCTTCGATCGCTTCTTTTTCGATGGTCACGACGGCGCCTTGGGCGTCCATCAGCACAATTTGTTCGTCATCTTCGGACTTGATGATTCCGGAAACCGTGTTGCCCTCGGTATCCAAAATAACAGCAGTTTCGAATCCTTGCGCAATCGTGGTGTTGGGAGCTACGATGGCTTCCAACAAATACGCTCGACTTTTCTGAGTGCCCAGCGCACCAAGAGCCGGCCCAACTTCGCCACCGATTTGACCGACCTTGTGACAGCGAACACACGATAGATTGCTGCGTGTGAAGAACAAGTTGCGACCTCGATTGACATCTCCGCCGTCGGTGCAATCAACATAATATTCTTGCGGAGCTTGTTCGAGAGCAGCCTGTTTTTTTGCGGCGTTCAACTCCCATCGCTCGAGAACATCCCCTTGCAGTTTTCCAGCAACACTTTCTGCTACGTTCAAACGGCAGTCGCTTGGAAGGATGCCGTCCAAGTAAGCTAAGGCCCCTTGGGATAACAGACGTTTTGCTTCCGGCAGTTCGAGAGTCCCCAATTGGTCCCATGCGAATTGGCGTTCGCGCGGAGTCGTCGACTCGATCGATTTCGCTAAGTTCGGAATTGCCTTTTCGGGGGATGCGACTACTTGCAATCCAAGTCCTGCGATTCGCACATCGGCATCCGAATCCAGAATTGCCATAGCGATCAATTCAGGAATCGCTTGGGGTTCGAGGCCTGATAACGCTCGAATGGCAGCAGCTCGCCTAGCCCCGGGTGCTTTGGAATCTTTGGCTGTTGTTTGAAGTAATTGAGAGATCTCCGTGATCCCCATCGACGCGCCGATCTCAAGAAACTTGTCTCGGATTTTGGCAGGTGCGGCGGAGAGCAGTTCGATACGGTCTCGGATCGCTTGGGTCGCGGTATCACCGTTTCGGTCGGCTAGTGGAAGATGGCGATTCATGACTCGATCGCGAAGTCCAGGCTTGCTCCAAGAGGCGAGCATTTCTAGAGCTTCCAATCGCATGGCTTCGCTGCCGCTGGAGCTCGCGGCAAAATTGGCAAGCTTGATGGCATCTTGCTTTCGACCAAGGCGGAAGCAAGCATTTAGGACGCGATGAACAACTGCATCCTCTGCATTGCTTGCCAATGGAAGGTCTGCCACCGAAGCGAGCTGAGCATGCAGCTTTGGAACGTCGTGGATGGCTCGGACTGCTTCTTTGATGACCGAAGTGGAAGCGTCACCTAGAAATTCGGCGATGATTGGATTGGCTTGCTTTCGAAGAGCAACGACGGTGGCTAAACGAACCGCTTCGCTGGAGTTGGTTTTCAGCGACTGCAGTTTTACTGAATCTTGAACGCCGACAAGTCCCATGATGCCGGCATGACGCAAGATTGGATCTTGGTTGTTGTTTTCGGCCAGCACCTTGATGATGTCGGTCAGACCAACATCCACTTGTAGTTTGCCAAGAGCCATGCAACTTGCAGCTTTGACGATGCTCGATTCGTGCGAAGCCATGGTCACTAAATCCGAGGCAAGTGTTTTCAGTCCTGCGTCGGCGGTCATTTCAATTGCCCGGGCAACGACCCAGGGGTCCGAGTCGTTGAAGCAGACTTTGATTGCATTCGAGCAAGCGGAATCATTGGGATTGCCGCGCAGGATTTGACCTAGTCCCCAAACAGCGTGGAGTCGTTTCAGCATGGACTGCGTCGAAGGCTTGGAAGCCTCGATCAAGATAGAACGTTCTTGACGCGAGGCAAGTTCCCATTGCGCTTCCAATCGAACTCGACGGTCGATATGTCCGAGAAGTTCGCCAAGTTGGTTGGGGCTTAGATTCTTGACCCCTGCATTCAAGATGGCCTTCGTTGCTTTGACGTCTTGCGATGCTTGAGCCCGAGTGTCCGCGAAACGGTAGAGTCTTCCTTTGTTCTCGCCATTCCAGCCGTTCACCCAATCGCTGACATAGAGTCCACCATCTGGCGAGAAATCAGCGTCCGTTCCCAGAATGTTCCAGATGAATTCTTCATTCGATTCCAGTTCAAAGAAAGCGCCGTTCGGCTTTACCTTGATCATCCGGATACCGCTGTTGGATGCTTGGCCGCGAAAATCGACTAGAAAGAACGCGTTCTGGAATCGATTCGGGGCATCGTCAGGAGCCGTTAAGCCAGTGCCGGGATAGCAAGTTAAGCCCGAAGGCCCATCGCTGACGTTAGCAATCGGTGGGACCGTGTATGCCGGAGTCGCATTGTTGAAGGGGAACCATATCTTCTCGCGGTTGAAGGGACCTCGATCGGAGATGTATTGGTACATCATTCGCCAGCCCGAATCTCCACCGCGAACCACATTCACCCACCTGGCTTTGTCACCGGAATCGGAGTTGTTATCGCCGGTAAACAAGTTTCCAAAATCATCAAAGGCCAGCTCTTGCGGATTTCGAAGACCGGTTGCAAACACTTCCAGCTTCGAGCCATCCAGCTCGCAACGAAAGACCGCTCCACTTTCGGGATCAGACAATATGCCGTTGGGTGTTTCGAGGTGGTATCCGCGGTCGCCGATCGAAAAATAGAGTCGTCCATCCGGCCCAAGAATCAAGCCGTGCATATCATGGCCACGAAAAGCAACTCGGACACCATAGCCGTCGGAGAGCACAACGCGATCATCCGCGACGCCATCTTCGTTCTTATCCACGAGCACCCACAACTTGGGAATGTTGGTGTAATAAACCGTGTTGTTACGGATGAGTGCGCCGGCGCCCGTTCCTTCTTCGATCGAGTTGAAACCTGAGGCAAAGACGGTTGCCTTGTCAGCGACGAAGTCTCCATCGGTATCGACAAGAAGCCTGAGTAAGTCATCTTGAGTTTCGTAGTCTCGAGCTTTATCCCCGAGCAATTCGCGGTGGTAACGAATGCGATCCGCGACCGTCATCGCAGCCAAATCGGCCGTGAGCCATGCTTCATCATGTCCGCGATTGTCGGTCACGCCATTGTTCTGCCGATACGACTCGCAAACGATGATCCGTCCTTGATTGTCAAAAGCAAAAGCAACTGGGTTGCCAAGCATAGGTTCCGCCGCGAAAAGATCGCAGGTCATCCCATCAGGTTTTTTGAAGGATCCAATCGCTGCTGAGGCTTCTGCGGAAGCTGGTTGTAGCTTTGGAATTTCCGCAATGGGTTTTTCCCTGGCTGGAGAGTTCGTTTTGTTTGGCGTGTTTTTGTCGTCCGCCGCAAGAAGCACGGACGAAATATTCCAGGTCGAGCCACAGGACAAAAGGCTAACCAAAAGCAAAACCACTGGGTTGGAAAGGTAATGGCGTGAACACAGGAATGAGTTTGGTTTTTGTGGTTTCATGAACTCTAGAATCAAAAAATGAATGTCGTATCTTCAAATCGGGAAACTTGACCAGGAATGAGGATCTTCCAGAATCCTCCTGGGTTCTGACCGTTTTTAACAAGGAAACCAAATCCCGGATAGCGTCCGCAGGTCAAATCGAATGTATTGAATCATCCTGGCAATGGATTACGAGCACCGTTGGTGCGCAAAATTAAACACGCTTGAGGGGCGAAACCAAGGTTCTGAAATGCTTACCGCCTTGGGACGGATGTTGGGGCAAGTCGTTTGATGCGGATTTTTCCTAAGGCGCCGGTCAGGTTGCATTTTTGGGACAGTAGGAATTCGTTTAATTCCGTCCTGCGGTGAAGTCGAATGACAAACTTGTAAGTACACGCAGATTGGCTCCAGTTCATCTGCAAAGATTCCACGGGCATGGACGCCTACGTATTGCCGCACCGAAGTGGTGACAATACTCATTCTCCCTTCAAGGTGTCCTGTCATGAGATCAAAGTCGGTCCTGCTTCTCGTCGTTGCTTTGGGGTGTGGTGTCGTCGCATCCGTTGCTGTAAGTCAAGTTGTGCTCAATCAGAACGATCGCCAGGAAGTACAGACGATTGGCATTTTGGTAGCCTGCAAGGATTTGTCGGCGGCGCACAAGGTGCCCATGGATGGCTTTCGCGTGGAGCAATGGCCGGCGGATCGTATTCCGTTGGGTGCTATTTCCGATCCCAAAATGGTCGAGAATAGGTTCTTGAAGCAACCCCTTTATGTTGGCGAACCGTTCCTTGAGGCGAAACTGTCTTCCAAAGGCAAAGAGTTCAGCATACCTGTTGGATTCAAAATTTTTGATATTCCCGTGAAAGATGAATCAGGTGGTAGCGGCTACATCGGCCCAGGCGATCGAGTCGATGTTTTCGGTTATTTTGCTTCGACCGCACGAGGTCAGTCGTCCAAGAGCGTCAAAGTCATTGAGAACCTTGAAGTTGTCATGATAGATGGTGTTGCGATAGTCGACCCAGAAGCAACATCAAGTAAAAAACCGAGTACTATCCAGCTTCTTGTCAAGGACTCGCAGTATATCGTTTTGGATACGGCCGCTAATTTAGGTAAATTGCGTTTGGCACTTTGCCCTCCACAGCAAGCCAGCAATACCCCGGCTCTCGAGGATAACGGAGAAGAGTTTATGGAATGGCTCAAGCAATCTGAAACATCGGAAGTGATTACCAGTTTGCCCGTTGCTGAGTCCGTTCCCGTTCCCGTACCCGTACCCACGGAACGCGAAGCTAGTCCAGACTTCCATGTGATGACAATTGTCTCGGCGGCGAAATCCACGCAGTACAAGATGGTAAACGGCCAAATGGTAGTCCAAAAAACTGCGGTTACTGATAGCTATGGCTCATCATTATTGAACGGTAGCCCTGGCGTTGGCTATTCGCCGAACAGTTCTCCGTTGAAGTCGAACTCAGCCACGGGCACAAATCCCAAGTTACCGCAAAGTTTCGGCTCTAACCCAACATCGGAGCCCAACACAGCGCCGCAGCCAAACTTGACGTGGGATCCGAATACTGGGGTTTGGCAATCTGGGGGCTTTAAGGCAACCTACCCCAGTGGCAAGTAATCTTTCGGTAGCGAAAATGCCGAATACAACGATCGAGTCGTAGCGCGGTTTCAACAAGGCCTTCGACGACTCCAATTGTAAGGAAGCTGTCAGGAACGACAAATCTTCCGATCAATAAAGCGAAGTACGGCCCGCCGGGTCGCACATTGTCCGCCGAATGTTCACAGGGAAGTGAATTGAGATGGGTTTTAAACGGAAAAACTTTGCAGCAACGCTGGTGGCATCCATTCTAAGCCTTTCGGCTTGGAGTGTAGAGTCATTGGCGGCTGACGAATTATTGATACCACACGGTAGGCTATCCATCACCAAAGAGCAGCAATCGCTTCAAATGGTGGTAACCACATCACAGTACTTGACCTTCCCGCAGCCAATCCCGCTTGCGACTGTTCAAAACGATGCTGCAATCCAAGTGCAAGCAACGGGAAAGAATGAAGTTTTAGTCTCCGCCATCGCGACCGGCATGTCCCAAATCGACCTGAAAGGGGAGGATGGAACTGTGTATAACGTGCAGGTCGTAGTGACTGGGGATGCGCGAGAGTTGCAAGCAATTCTGTCTCAAGAATTTCCGACAGCTACGCTTCATGTTCGACCTATTCAGCAAGCCGTTATCATCTCGGGGCAAGTTACTTCAGATGATCACGTCGCGCAAGCGGTTACCATTGCAGAGCAGTATTACCCCAACGTCATCAACCGTATTGAGGTGCTTGGTGTTCATACCATCATGCTTCAGACGCAGGTGATGGAGGTATCCCGCACCAAGTTACGAGAGTGCGGAATCGATTGGAGCCTTGGTTTCGGGAACGACTTTGTTTCAAGTTCTGTGAGCGGGCTTGGAGGCACAGGATCGGTCCCCAATTTGGCAAGCGCAGGGGGTGAAACGCTGAAGTTTGGAATTGTTGACAGCGGCAATCAGTTCTTTGGCTTGTTGCGTTTGCTGCGACGAAACAATTTGGCCAAGGTGATGGCCGATCCTACCGTGGTAGCCATTGACGGGCGGCCAGCCAGTTTTAACTCGGGTGGTGAATTTCCAATTATTGTGCCTGCAGGGCTTGGCCAAGTCGCGATTGAGTTCCGTGAGTTTGGAACGCGTCTCGATTTCGTTGCCAAAGTTCGTGGCGATAGCCGTATATGGTTGGAAGTAAGGCCGACGATTAGCGAAATTGATCCAGGTCGAAGCGTGTTGATCAATGGCACCAGTGTTCCAGGTATTCGCAGCCGTTTCGTCGACACTGCTGTGGAGATGAAAGCCGGACAAACGTTGGCTTTAGCAGGTCTGTTGCAAATCAGAACGGAAAGTCAATCCGTGGGTATACCAGGCCTTGCTGATATTCCTTACTTGGGGGCGGTTTTCCGAAGCAATCTCGAAGTGCAAAACGAGGTGGAGCTTCTGATTTTGGTGACTCCTAATTTTGCGAGCCCTATGGATTGCAATGAAGTTCCGGTTGGTAGGCCTGGTTTCAACAGCGCTAGTCCTCTCGATCAAGAACTTTATCTCAAGGGATACATCGAAGTACCAGCCACGTGCGGTCCTAATGAAGAGGCATGTGCACCGACCGAGCAACCGACACCTCAGTATCACAGTCAAGCGTTTTCGCCCACTGGCACCCCAAGCCAAGCTAGCGCCCCACTTCCGACGATGGGAAATGGGCCAGAAAAAACTTATTCTGCCAACGCTTCTTCTGCCTTACGTAACGAAAGCACTCGTCCTAACCCAGTGAGGAGATAACTTAAAAGTTATTTCTTCCTAATGCGGCACCATCTTCGACAAATCTCAGAACCGACCGAATTGAAACCAAATGAGCAACGTACTTAGATTAGCAATCGTCGACCCCAATGATCAATCTCGCGAGGGGCTCAAGTCCATGCTTCTTGGCATGGACGTGGTTTGGCTGGATGCGGAATGCTCTCGCTATGAGTTCTTTTCGGATGTCGTAGAGCAGTCGAAACCGGATGCCGCCATTATCTCATTGGACGGCGGAGTGGACCGGGCGCTGGCACTGATGGAGAAACTACGGCACCAATCGCCGGAATGCTCCATCCTTGCGTTGTCCAAGAGCACCGAAGGGCAGTTGATCTTAAAGACCATTCGAGCGGGCGCTAAAGAATTTTTGCCAATGCCAGTCGAAGTCGAAGAGTTGCACGGTGCCTTGGAGCGTACTCTTCAGGCAAAATTCGGCGGAAGCGACGGCAAGACTCGCGGATGCAAGATGATTGCTGTTGCCGGTGCGACAGGTGGCGTGGGTTGCACGTCGGTTGCGGTGAACATCGGGTGCAATCTTGCCTCCAATGCGGAGAACTCCGTCGCGCTGGTGGATCTTGATCTGGCTCTGGGGGATGCGGATGTTTTCCTAGATTCGATTCCGGATTACAGCCTAGTGGACGTTACCGAGAATGTCTCGAGGCTTGACTTCCATCTGCTGCGTAAATCATTGACGAAACATTCGTCCGGTCTGTACTTGCTGCCTCGGCCGGTTCAGCTACAAGACTTGGATTTGATAACCCCTGATAGCCTTCGCAAAGTAATCGGGTTATTGCGAGCTTCCTTTTCACATGTCGTCATCGATCTGTCCAAGTCCTTTTCGCAAGTGGATCTAACCGCGCTCGAGCTTTCCAACGAAATCGTTTTGATCGTGCAGTTGGATTTGCCCTGCTTGCGAAACATGGTGCGACTATTGATGAGCCTTCAACAAATGGAGTCCATTCGTGAAAAGGTAAAAGTGGTCGTCAATCGCGTAGGGCTTGAGAGTGGGCAGATCAGCCTGAAAAAGGCGAAGGAAACGATCGGTAGGGAAGTTTTCTTTCAAATTCCTAACGATTATCGCACCATGGTGGAAATGCGAAATAACGGGCAGCCTTTGATCGAACAAGCTCCGAAAGCAGCGATAACTCTGGCTGTCCAACAGCTGACTGACTTGCTCAATGGTGCTGAAATCGTCCGAACTGAGAGTGGTGAGAAAACCGCAGTCGACAAAGGGATTGCTAACAATTGGCTTAACTTTTGGCCAGGAAAAGCGAACGCCAAGGTCAAAACCAAGTAATTCACTTGAGTCTGGGCACGACTGCTTGCATCCAATGCCTTGGGCTGTTTAACTATAGGCCTAGTCCGAAACGCAAAGCGATACCGCGAATCTCCCAAGTCATTTTCAACGAACTCTATGCCAATCCCAGTCACTTGCCCTGGATGTCTAACGCGGTTCACTGTCAGCGATAAATACGCGGGCAAAACGGGTCCTTGCCCCAAGTGCAAAAAGCAATTGGTGGTTCCAGACAAGTCTCAGGAAATCGTCATTCACGCTCCCGAGACGGCGGGGCCGAAGGACACCAAGGGGGTTGCGGTTCTGAAGCCGCTCAAGCGAGCTGAGTTCAAGCTGTCGAAAACCGAACTCATCGTGGCGGGTGTCTTATCGATCTTTTCGATTGGCTTCGCGATTTACGCTCGGTTTAGCTTTTCTGAAATTCCATCGTGGATTCCGTTCCTTGGAGTTCTCGTGTTGGCGTTTCCTTTAGCATGGATCGGCTATACCTTTTTCCATGACGATGAGCTGGCAGAATACTCGGGGAAGGAGAGGCTATCGCGGGTTGGAGCATGCGCCGCTGTGTTTGCGTTCAGCTGGGGCCTTTATTGGTTCCTAGCGATCTATCTTGGAAACAAGTCGCTCGCTCAAGTGGATGCAGTTCAGTTCGCAGTTTTCGTAGTTCTCATGTTTATTGTTGGTACTTTAGGTTCCATGCTTTCCATGGAACTAGAGCTAGGGCAGTCCCTGCTTCATTATTCCATGTTTTTCGCGACAACCTTCTTACTGGCGCTCGTGATGGGGATTTCGATTGCCGAACCGTTATCCGATTCCGAATCGAGTTCTCCTTACCCCTTGAAGAAACCAAGCAATTTGAAACTGACGAATCCAGCAGCCGGCAAGATTTAATGATGACTCGTTGCACAAAGAATATTTGCAATCCGTATCGAATAATCCAGCCAGGGTTTATTGCTGGTTTGCAAGGTCTGGTTTAATCTAAAGCATCAGACGGACTGGTGCCGTTCAAACGCCGGAGCAAGAGGGACGCCCGAATTGGTTTGTCCCGACCCAGGTTTTGCTATTCCACACAGCCATATTGACTTAAAGCAGAGAAGTAACATGTCGACTCATAGACGAATCAGTGTGATTGATGACGGTTCAGGTGTTAGCGTGGTTCGATTTGTCGACAAGAAAATTGTTGATTCTGGCAGTATTGAACAGCTCGGAGAGGAACTGAATTCGTTGGTGACCGTGGAGAAGCGGAACATGATCCTTCTCAATTTTGATGGTGTAGAATTCATGTCCAGCGCAGCGCTCAACAAGCTTATTTCGCTAAACAGCAAAGTCAAAGCCGCAGCTGGCCGGTTGAAAATCTGCGGTTTGCGTGCCGAAATCAAGGAAGTTTTTACCATCACGCGACTGGACCGAGTTTTCGATTTGCGTAAAACCGAAGCGGATGCAGTAGCCGCATTCAAACTTTAGCGATTCGGGTTTTGAGCACATGATGCCTACTTCTCAGCATTGGCAATTCGACCAGCACTTGGCTAACGATTTGGACGTTGGGCATGCTGCGATCGAGGATTTGATGAATGCGCTCAACTTGTGCGGATGGGAAGGAGCGGATCTTTTTCGAATTCAGATGGCGGTGGAGGAGGCTGTTGTCAATGCGATTGAGCATGGAAACAAACGTGATCCTAGCAAATTGGTTCATGTCGTTTTTCAGGTTACCCCCGAAAAGGTAACCATGATGATTCAGGATGAAGGGGAGGGATTTGACCATCGCAATGTTGCCGATCCTACCGACGATGAGCTGTTGGACAAGCCTCGCGGTCGCGGGGTCATGCTGATGCGTGAGTTAATGAGTGAAGCAATTTACAATGAAGCCGGGAACCAAGTCACCATGGTCAAGGTGCGTTCGAAGCCAGAGTCAGACCCGATCGAATCCTAGCCAGCGTCGCTTCGAAAAAATTTTCTTGATGAGATTGGCAGTTTCTTTCTCGGGAAGCGTTCCACGGGGCTCTGCCTCGAGCTCATGTGGTCCTTGAGGGCAACCTTCGTGAGCTGATCACGTCCCATGCGTACCATTCCAGGTACAGCAGAATAATGGGGCCGATGTAGTTTGCATACTGAATAAGTTGGGAGATGCCGTCCATGCTGGGCAACAAGCTTTTGATACCCTGCGACAGCGCAAAAAACATTCCGGTGTTCAATGCCAGTAGAAAACAGCTGACCAAGATGACGCCAAAAACATAAACGACCAATCTCAATACCGCTCGGTTCTCGGTTCGCAGTTCGCTCGGACTGGTTGGAGAGTTCATGCGAGGTTCCTTGCGAAATCTTTGTGCCTTTGTTCGACATCCAGCCTGGAAGCCCGGAGCAGGCCGTCGACCGAAAAATCTTCAATGGTAAAACTCGCCATGACGGTCCCAATCTGAATTGCCCGAAGAATCGAATCTCGCTCTATGTTTTCCTGGTTGGCCAGGTACCCCATCATACCCCCGGCGAAGGAATCCCCGGCGCCGGTCGGATCGACCACATTCTCGCATGGAAACGCAGGGAACGGAACCACGGATTGTTGGTCTAAAAAAATGCTGCCGTGTTCCCCTTTTTTGATGATGACCATACCTGGGCCTTGGGTAAGGAGCCACTTTCCTGCCCCAACCAAGTTGTGAATCCCACTCAATTGCCGAACCTCGCTGTCGTTGATCAACAAGCAATCGATTTGCTTGAGCAAGGTCTCAAGATCATTTCGAGTTGTTTCGATCCACGCGTCAACGGTATCCGCAACCACCCATCTAGGCTTGGTACATTGAGCGAGGGTTTTAAGTTGAACCGCAGGGCAGGCGGCCCCCAAAAAAACATCCTGGCTATCGCGAAACCCTTCCGGGAGGATTGGATCGAACTGATCAAAACCATTCATTTTGAAAGCTAGGGTTTCGCGATCCTGTAAATCTTGGGTGTATCTTCCGTGCCAAAAATAAGTATCCAAAGTGGGGTGAACCACCAGTCCTTGGAGATCTATTCCCCGCGACTCCAGCAAATCCGAGTATGCAACTGGCCAATCTTTTCCTACCATGCCTACCAATCGAACGTTGGTGAACAGGCTGGCGGCGATGGAAAAGAAGGTCGCACTTCCACCCAGAATGCGATCGCGACGCGACGTCGGGGTTTCAATCGTATCGAAAGCCACGGTACCGACGGCTAGCAGTGTCATAGGGATCCACAGAGCACTCGACGGTGCCCAAAAACGACGGAAATGAATGAAATTGAATGCTTGAGCCCGAAGAATTTCAACCGCCATGGTTTCTCCGAAATGGTCATCTTCAAACCATCTTAACAGGATTCTATAGACCAAAACCAGCTTTGCCACCTCCCATCGAACACAAGATCCCGATGGCTGAAGGTTTGGGTTACAGCCTTGTCTATGAGAACCGCCCCAAGTGCGCGAACTCAGCCTATGCGGAGGAAGGGGTTTTGTTGCTCCATGGGCTCGGTTCCTCTCATGCAGGAACCTACATGACCTCGATGACAGAACAGTTGCTGAAGCAGGGGGCTAGAGTATTTCGGGCCGATCTTCCTGGCGCAGGTCCTTCGGGACGATTCACTCCGCTTCCACCGCACGGGGCCTGCTTTGACGAGGTCTGGCGAATGCTTTTGGAGCTTCGCGACAAATTAGAAATACAAAAATGGCGAATCGCAGGGATCTCATTAGGTGCCAACATCCTATTGCGTTTGCTGGCTACCCAACACCCCTCGATTGATTCAGGCGATGGAACCAAAGCACTTTCCATTGTTCGTTCCGTCTCGGTTGCGCCACCCATTCGCTTGTCGGATTGCTCAAGTCACATGGAACAAGGCGTTCATCAACTGTATGCCAAATACTTTATGGGTTCGTTGAAGAAACAGGCCGCATTCCGTGCATCCATTTGGCCGCAGTGGGCACATCAGATGAAAAAGGCCTCCTTCGAAACCATTCGCAAGTTCGACGAAAGCGTGACAGCGCCCATGGCGGGATACCGCGATGCAGAAGAGTATTATGCGGCCGGCTCGTCAGCGGCTTGGCTGGACCAAATCCAAGTGCCAACCACCATTTTGATCGATCAACATGACCCGATCGTTCCAGCTTGGATGTTTGAAAACGCAATCTTATCCAGTTCCACCTCGCTCCGTATTTCGCAGAATGGAGGTCATGTTGGTTATCTCCACAGGAGAAAACCAACCCCAGATGTCCTGGCGGGAAAAAAACACCATTTTCTTGAGCGATGGGCTGATGCTTGGGTCGTTAAGGAATTGCTCCGGTAGCACCTCAAGTTTCTGGGTAAAAAATGGGAGTGAGAGGTAAAGTTTGATTGCTTTAACGGGTGCAACGATTATCATGGAAAGGAGTCTCGAAATCAAATCTACGGAAATCATCATGAAGCGCTCCATTCTTTCGTTCATCATCGCCGCATCCTGCGTGTCGGTTTCGAATGCCCAAATCAATGATTTGCTACCTGCGGGCGGCAACGTTGGAACAAGTTCGGCGTCCGTCACGGAGATCGCAGCACCTTTGTCGGAATCCTATGTAACTCAGTGGGTTCAGGCGGACGAATTCAAAAACGTTCGCGGGTCGGTTGTCAGCCTGGTCGGATTGGAAACGGTTCCAATGCCTCGAGCGAGGGTTTCCCTGATCCAGGCTGGCGAAGTGGTTTTGTCCGACGACACAGACATCGCTGGCGAATTTTTGCTAGAGGGGGTCCCTCCCGGTGTCTACACATTTGTTGCAGAAATGAACGGTGGGCTTGCCATCTATTCATTGACGGTTCTTGATTCGGTTGCTGGAAAGCATCTGCCTAATTTCATGGAAGCCCGGTTGATGTCGACCAATGGCGGTCGTGTTTTCGAAGTTCTTCAGGGGCAATCACTACCGACTTCAACTTTGTATGCGATCCCCACTCAAGATCCTTTGGCGGCTGTTCGCAAACAGTCCGCTTCACATCAAATTGCGTTGGACGCTTCGGGATCGATTCGAGGAAAGCTCGGCAAGCCGACGGCCAACATTGACATGAGCGGCGTTACGGCGTTTGTCTTCAAAGACGGAATCGAAATTAGCCGCTCACGAGTTTCCAGCGATGGTTCGTTCGTGATTCGCGATTTGAAGCCAGGAAGTTACGGTTTTGTTGCTGCTGGTTCCCAGGGGGTGTCGGCAACAGGTTTTTGTGCAATCGCTCCGGGGCTTGCCATGATAAATCAAAATGGTGAACGATTTGTGAACCGGATGGCTGCTGCATCTTCGCTCAACCTCGAACTGGGCGATGCGAGTGGAACAACGCCTCCTCCTCCACCACCTGAGCCTGTGCCTTCGGATGAAGTTTTCTTGGCTGGACCACCGATGGGTGCACCTGGTATGGGCGGCGGCGGTTCTTTTGGTGGCGGCGGTAGCGGCGGCGGTGGTGGATTTGGTGGCCTCGGTGCCATCGCTGGTATCGGCGGTTTGGTAGCCGGTATTTCTGCTCTTGCAGACAGTGGTAACAACGACGCACCGATCACAAGCCCTGTGACTCCCTGATCGGTCAGTTAAATCGGACCAGAAAAATACAAGAAAACCCTGAGCCGAGTCGCTCAGGGTTTTTTATTGAATTGCATTGCGACCAATGTCAGCCCGTGATGGTTCAGTAGTTTGACCATACACATTCTGTTTTCTTCGGCTTAGACTTGAGCGAACTTGCCTTGTTGTCGATCATGATGTCAATTCGGTTCCAACCGAACTTATTCGCTGCGGAATTGTAAAGCGAATTTGGATATCCGCTCAGAAGAAATTTACCGGTGAGGCCACCTAAGCACTCCAATAGCTCCGAATGCTGGTCGTTTGTCATTTCAAAGGAGTAAGCATCTTTCGAGCTTCTGGTTTCCGTTAGGTAGGGTGGGTCGCAATAGAAGAACGATTTTGGGTCATCCTCTTGCCGGATCAGCTTGACGGCATCTTCACAAAAGATAACTACCCTCTTCAGTCGCTCGTGGGCAACGGGTAGTCCTTCCACGGCCGAAAGCCAAGACGAAACTTGTTCGTTCATTCCTCGTCGCGTTCGCGTCTTCGACATGGTTGCGAAAGAATTGCCAAGACCCTGCCGCGATTGCCGATACCGAATGAAAAACGCACAAGCCCGATCGACTGGATTCTCCGCGGTCGGTTTGAGCGATTCTTCCCATTCAGGTTTTCCAAACGGAGTCAGGTTCATTCGGCGTTCGAATTCGATGAAATGAGTGTCCGACTGCAAGATCTTCCAAAAATGAACCAGTTCACCAAAAACGTCATTGATGACTTCCGAATGGCCCGCGATGAGTGAATCAGGCTTTCGAAAGAAGACCGCCCCGCCGCCAAAATAAGGCTCGATGTAGTGCGTGTGCTCGGGCATCATCTCAATGATGCGGGCCGCAAGATAAGTTTTGCCACCGTGCCACTTGATGGGTGCTGCGACTTCGTCTGGCTTTTCGCTTTTGTTCATTTCGGTCTCAAGGCAATTTTTGAAAATCAACAGAAACACAAAATGTAGCCGCTGAAAAAAATGAGCCAAGGTGGTTGCATCTCACCAGCCATGCTTTCACCTGAATGTCCAGCCCAGCCCCCTAAGCTGGCCCCATAAGCGAAATGGGCTGTGACAATCGTTGCCTCTATGAAATCGGGGGGCAATCAGCGATACTTAGGCTTTGGTTTTGGTTGTCCGACGACCCTGTTTTTGCAACGCACGGAGCATCGCTTATGGCGGTCGATGAATTTCAGATCTTAGACAACCTCAACCCAGCTCAGCTGGCGGCGGTCACTCATATTGATGGTCCGCTGTTGACTCTCGCAGGGCCGGGTAGCGGAAAAACACGCGTGGTGACCCATCGAATCGCCTACCTACTTCAGCAGGGTATTTCGCCGTATTCGATTTTAGCATTGACGTTTACTAACAAGGCCGCCCAGGAAATGAAGTCGAGACTGTCTCGCATCAGCGAAGACGCTCCGGTCTGGATGGGAACGTTTCATGGCTACTGTGCCCGATTCTTACGTCGGTATGGCCGAATGGTAGGGATTGCTGAAAACTTCTCGATCTTCGATATGGACGATGCGAAAAAGGCGATGCAGCACGCGATTGAAGCCGCACAGGTTTCTATGACTCACCTGAACTTCAACGAAATAACCAAGGGCATTAGCGAGCTCAAGAATCGGGTCATTACCCCTGAAATGATGGAGGGACATCCGGGAACTGCCAACCACAAAGTTCTTTCCAAGATCTATCCGGAATACCAAAAGCTTTTGCTTCAAAACAACGCAGTCGATTTTGACGATCTCTTGATGCATACCGCTTCGATCCTACGATCGAATCCAGAGCTCCGAAGCGATCTGGATGCAAAGCACCGATATATCTTGGTCGACGAGTACCAGGATACAAACCTTGCTCAATACTTGATTGTTCGTTCGATGTCGGTGGAGTATCCTAATTTGAATGTAACCGGTGATCCGGACCAGTCCATCTATGGCTGGCGAGGGGCCGACATCTCCAACATTCTTAATTTTGAGCGTGACTACCCAACGGTCGTCACGGTACGGCTAGAACAAAACTACCGAAGCACACCTCAGATTTTATCTGCGGCGGACTCTTTGATCGCTTGCAACTCCAGACGCAAGGCGAAACGCCTTATCCCATGCCGAGAATCGGGAGCTCCGATCCGATGGTACACCTACAGTTCCGCGAGAGATGAGGCGGACAACATCGCGGACCAGATTGCGACGGCGGTTATTAACGGAGCAAAACCCAAAGAATTTGCAATTCTGTATCGAACCAATGCGCACTCGCGATTGCTGGAAGCGGCATTGCTTAGACGCAAGTTGAATTACCAGTTGATTGGTGGCTTTCGATTTTACCATCGCGAAGAAATCAAGGATTTATTGGCCTACCTTCGACTGGTCCACAACCCGACAGACGACATTTCGTTTGAGCGAGTTGTGAACGTGCCGAACCGTGGGCTCGGTGACAAATCGATTGCGAAAGTGACCGAGCTCGCCAGGGCAAAAAATATTCCTATGTTGGTGGCGCTTCGAGCGGCCGTGGAGCATGGGTTGCTCAGCAATAAGGCTGCCAAAGGCGCGCGTGAGTTTTTGTCGGTCTACGAATCGATTGTCGAGCTGTCGTCGGGCCCACTGGTGATGTTGCTCAAGCATCTCGTTCAGACAACGGACTACGTAAAGTATTTAGCTAACAAAAAGTCCGAAGCTCCGGATGAAAGTATTCAAGGCAACATTAACGAACTGATTGCTGACGCTGCGGAAGTGGATCGGCAAGATACCGATGGTAACGCCATCGAACGATTTCTTGAACAGGTTACTTTGTTAAGCGACGTTGACGGTATCGTGGATGCGGACAGCAAAGTGACCTTGATGACTCTTCATTCGGCGAAGGGCTTGGAATTCGATCACGTTTTTATCATTGCCGTCGAGCAGGAGGTTCTGCCACACATTCGGTCGTTGTACGATCCTTCCCAATTGGAAGAAGAGCGGCGTCTGTTCTTTGTTGGAATCACTCGAGCAAGGAACCGACTTCAGTTAAGTACCGCTCGAACTCGAGGCTTCAACAATTCCAAGATGTCGTCCCCCAGCTCCTTTTTATTTGAGCTTCCGAGGGCCGAAATGGAGATCGTTGACAAAAGTGACTCTTATGGTTTCGGCGATGATTTTTCTACGGAAGAACATGGTGGCTCCTGGGAAGAAGGATGGGAAGCAAAGAGCTTTCTTCATCAGGGAAAGAAAAACAAAACGGTAGCACCCAAACAAATCAAAGCGGATGCAGCAAAGCCCCGATCTGCTTCCAAGGATGAGGAATGGGAGGTCTCCCAAGAGATATCGAGTCCCAATGACCCCGATGATGTGGTGTTCCAGGACTTTAGCGAAATACAAGATGTTTCGCCCGATGACGATGCACCACAAGGGCTGGATGCGATCTCGAAGAAGCTGGCTAGGCTAAGTAAACAATTGCCGGGGGAGGGGCTAAAGACTGCCGCTCAAATCGCTGCAGCGACGACGATCAACGGTATCCCTGTCGATCGTTTTCAAGAAGGGTGTCTTGTGATCCATGCGACGTACGGACAGGGCATTGTCCGATCTGTTGAAGGCAAGGGATTGCGGCGGATGGCCAGAATTGTATTCGCAGAAGGAGAGAGCAAGTCTTTCCAGCTGAGCAAATCGAAATTAGAACTTCCGTAAAACAATCACTCGCAATTAGGTTGATTTCATGGTTTTAACTACGCGCCGGTTCCCTTTTGCCCGGTCTTTCGTCTCGTGTGTTGCACGCCCGCTCGGGCACCCTTTGGCTGTGTTGTCTGCTTTCATCATTTGCTATGCGTTGATTGGTCCTGCAGTTCTTTTGGGACAGGCTTCATCCCCTTCGGATTGGGATATCGGATTGTCGATTGGAAGCAAGATCCATGAACAAAAGCTACATGCGCATATGAAGTTTTTGGCGGACGACTTGCTCGAAGGTCGCGGTCCTGGTTCCAAAGGAGACGAGATTGCGCAGCTGTACCTTGAAACTCAATTTCAAAGCCAAGGGCTGACGCCTCTTAAATCGCTGCCGTCGTATCGGCAGAAGTTTCCCATGTTGGGCCTAACCACGAAGCCTAGCAAGGGATGGAGTCTTTCTAAAAAAGGAAACGCTAGTCAGGTTAGCGGCATGGACTTCAAGTACTTCGATGACTTTATTGCTGTCGCTGGTAAGCCAGCTTCGGAGATTGCAGTGGAGCAAGCAGAAATCGTCTTCGTGGGTTACGGGATACAAGCCCCCGAATACCAATGGGACGATTTTAAGGGGATGGACATGTCCGGCAAGGTTTTGTTGATGATGAACAATGATCCCGAGAGCGATCCTAAAATTTTTGCAGGGACACGCAGACTTTATTATGGAAGATGGGACTACAAATACGAAAGTGCAGCTAGGCAAAAGGCTGCTGGTGCAATCATTATTCACACGACACCGTCGGCCGGTTATCCCTTTACCGTGATTCAGACATCTTGGACGGGCGAGCAATTTGAATTGCGCGATGGGGATGCAAACCGAATCGATATGAAAGCATGGATGACCAATGATGCATCTTCCAGGCTGGTCCAGCAAGCCGGTTTCGATCTCGACGAACTCCGCAAGAAAGCCGAATCGAAGGACTTTCGGCCAATCCCACTTGGCATCTACCTCACGACCAAGATCGAATGTGAAGTGCGGGAAAAGGAAACGGCAAACGTAATTGCTGTCTTGCCGGGAAGCGATCCGATCCTCGCCGAGGAGAGTGTCGTATTCATGGCCCACCATGATCATATCGGGCTTGCAATGGATCGAGACATTCGTGGCGACAATATCTACAACGGAGCCATCGACAATGCTTCTGGAACAGCCGCGTTGTTGTCCATCGCTTCCGCAGTCTACGAGAGCGGCATTCGCCCGAAACGTTCTCTGGTTTTTGCGGCGGTTGGGGCGGAAGAACAAGGTTTATTGGGCTCCAAGTATTATGCCTTTCATCCCCCAGTACCTAACGGCAAACAGTCAGCGGTAGTCAATATTGATGGATTGAATTTCCTTGGACGAACCAAGGACGTGAATGTGATTGGCTTCGGTAAGAGCTCGTTAGATTTTTTGGTGGAGCGAATGGCCAAGTACCAAAATCGTGTGGTCGTACCTGACCGGGAGCCTAGCAAGGGGTACTATTACCGCAGCGATCAATTCTCGCTTGCCAAGGTGGGGGTGCCAGGCGTTTATCTTCACACGGGCCATGCTTTCTTAGACCGTCCGGAAGGTTGGGGGAAAGAGCAGCTCGATCTTTGGACAGAAAAGCACTACCACCAACGATCCGACGAATACGATCCCAACTGGGATTTGTCAGGTGCAGTCGAAGATGTGCAACTTCTTTTCCAAGTAGGCTGGATTGCAGCGAATGCAGCAGGCATGCAAACCTGGACGCCGGGCGACGAGTTTGAGGCGGCTCGGGCCGACGCTATTTCCAATAGCAAGTAGTTTCACCGATGAGATCAGTGATAAGGTCAGAGACTGCGGTATTTGCTTGCATTTGCGTCGCAGGGCTTGTTATCGCGGGGACCAAACGGACTGTCCCTTGGAAGGCTTGCGCAGCTGGATGTTGCGTTGATTGACGAAGACATGCCCGTCATCCAGTTCGTACTTGAGATATACCGTTACGATTTGTCCTTTTGGACTAGCTTCTTTCCATGGCAAGCTTAAGTGAAACCCCTGAGCCGATCCGATCGGATTCAGCGATTCCTGAACCTCGTCTTTCGTCATATCCCAGCCGGCGATACGAGCGTGGGATTCGTTCGTCGTTCCATCCTTGGTGTCAAGGCCATCTTCTTCAACGATCACGGTCAGAGAACCTGGTTGGTTAATCACTTGTCCTGCTTCATTCAGAGGGGTAACCACCAAGTACAAACCGTCGTCGCCGGGGTTCGTGTCAAAATTGTGCCCACGACACAGGGTGGGGTGAAATGCGATGTCGACTATTTTTTCATCCAGGACTGCTTCTTGCTTCGTCGACTCCACGGAAACATTCGCTGATGCCCATTGAACGGCGCTTCCCTCCGGCATTCGGATCTTTCCTTGTTGAACGCGACCTTGTGGGTTTCCTTGGAGATTGCTCGTGGCTGGTGGAAGCAGTGCAGGCGGCTTGCTGGAGTTCTCGGGATTTGTATTGCTGGGAGCAAAATTTTCAGGTGCTGGCGGATTGATCAGAGTCGAGCTGAGTGTTTTGGATTGGGAAGTTCCAACTGGTATCGCTATGGTCGAAGGTTTTGCTGGGCCTCGACCAGACAACAAAGTTTCTGGCATATCAACCTGTTCGACAAGCTGATTGTCTGCGATCGGAGGGGGCTTGGTCTTGCGTCCCTTTCGGAGGTTCAGAGCTTGTGGGTCAGGAAAGGGAAGCACGGGTACTTCTTGGGTTTGGTTCTTTGGCGTGTTCGCGTCTGCGGGGGCAGGCAATTCCATGGATGGCGAGGTTGCAGGTTCGAGCGGGGTCGGAGACGGGCTTCGGCTTGGTGGGGCAGTCGGAGTTCTGCTGACCTCGGGAGGCTGTTCCAACATCTCCGGCTCCGGCGAGAGCTCCAGGATCGATTCCAACTTCGAGGGTGAGCTATTTTTCGTTGCATCGGGTGGGACGACGTCTTCAAGGATGGATTCGCCAGGTAGCGAATAGGGCTCTGGCTTCGTTCGCATCTTGGGCGGGGTTTTTAGGCTGTTTTTATTCGAGGACTGGATCGATTCCGGCTCGGACTTGAATTCACGGAGCTTCGCTTCTAGGGTGGCGTTGATGCGTCGTTGTTCTGCGTTCTCACGTTCAAGCGATTGGTAGGCTGCGTCGTATTCGTAAACTCGATCCTCGAGAACTCGAACCTCGCTTGCCATGTTTTCGACATACAGCTCGGTGTATGCCCGTTGACGGCAACCAACCAAGGAAATGCATGCAATGATCCCTGCCAGCCACGAAGCGGCTGGATAAACCGAGAATGCCTTGGAAAGGATTGGGATGTTTTCGGGGATCATGAGATCTTGGAATAGAGTTAGTGATTTTCCGAACTGTCTGGGATTAAGAAAATTCTAAAATGGAGTCAAGTCGGATTGAGGTTGAGGTGCAAGAAGTGAGCAAAAGAGGAAAAAAACTTCCAAGAAATTAGTAACCTTTGCGAATTTCTCTTTGTCCGTGGCCCTCAAGTCTGGTCGGTTTTCATGGGAATGGATTGCACAGGGCAATCTGAATGACGACACGATGCGATGAATGGGAGCGGCAGGGGCGGGCGTTTCCGCGTCTGTTTCATCTACGTTTTGGGGGAAAGAACCATGCTTAAGAAAATTGTTTTAGGATCGGCGATCGTTTTAGGTGCTGGTGGACTGCTTCTTGGCACTTCCGCCTCTAGCTACATGAAGACGGGTTATCACTCGTTGCGAGACAAAATCAAGGAACAGATTCCTTTGGATGTCGAAATCAAAAGAGCACGCGACATGATTGTCGACTTGAAGCCGGAGATCGCAGGAAATTTGAAGGTGATTGCTCGGGAAGAAGTCGAAGTGGCGCGGTTGCAGCGGGAAGTGGAAGCGAAAAAGGCTTCTCTTACTAAGTCGAAGAATGCCATTCTCAAGCTCAAAGAGGATGCGCAAAGCGGCGTCACCTACGTTACCTATAACGGCAAAAAGTTCGATATGCAGCAAGTTCATAAAGACTTGAGCGACCGGTTCAAGAGTTATCAGACTCAAGAAGCTACGGCAGACAAGCTGGAAAAGGTCCTGTCGGCACGCGAAAGGAACTTGGAAGGTGCTCGTCGGAAGCTGGATGAAATGCTTGCTGCGAAACGCCAGCTGGAAGTGGAAGTAGAAAACCTTCAGGCTCGTTTGACGATGGTAGAAGTCGCCAAGACAAGCAATCAATTCAGCGTCAACGACAGTCAAGTCAGTTCGGTGCGTCAGACAGTTGCTGACATTGGAACCAGGATCGATGTGGAAGAGCGATTGACCGATGTTTTGGATGAATCTTCTGGCATTCCTGTTCTGAGCGAAGAAGCTCCTGCAGACTTGATTGAGCAGATCACAGGCTACTTTGACGAGAAATCCACGTCCACCGTCAGTTCCTTGGTCGACAATCGATAATCTTCAACGGTGAAATTCCCGAGAGTCATTACGTTGTCTACCGCATGGATTGCGATTCGAAACGATATCGGTCCGACCTAAAAAGTCGGGCCGATTTTATGAATACCTGATTTCAAATTGGCAGAGTCGAAACGAGAGGAAACGTGTATGATCAATCATCTCGCTAGGCTTGTTCCTCATTCTCCCCCTCCGGTCATGATGTCTCCTCCCAAAATCCTATGGATCGATGGCGTTGGGAGCTATGCGATTTGCGACCAGGCGGAGGTGTCTATTGGCCAAGCTTTCCCAGGAAACTCGGTCGATCTCGCGATACGTGGCGATCTCAGTCGACAAGCCGCCATCATGAGGCGTCATGGAGAAGACCATTTGATTCAGCCGTTGCAGACGGTCTTGGTCAACGGACGTGAGATCGATCGCGCCGTCGTTCTAAGCGATGGTTGCAGGATATCTTTGGGGGCTAGAATCGAGCTCCTGTACATTCGCCCAACAAAGCTTAGCGGAACAGCCAGGCTGGAATTGACAGGGAACGTGCGCTGGCAACCCCTTTTGTCGGCAGCGTTATTCATGGGCGAGTCCTGTGTGTTGGGGCCAGAGTCCAATTGCCATGTCGTTTGCCCGGACTGGACAAGCAAGGTTGTTTTGTTTCGCAATGGGACGCAATGGATGTGTCGGGCGGCACCGCAAGCCAATATTCAGTTAAACGGCAAATCCATGAGCGCCCCTTTTCCTCTGGTTCAGGGCCAAAGAATAACTGGTGATGAAATTTCGATGACCCTCGAATAATGGCACCAAGCTTTTTAGGGCAGAAACGAAAGTCATCTCGTAGTAAACTAAGTGTCGACCTGATTGCAGATGTTGGCTGGAAAGCCGATAGCCGCGAGGATGGCGATGGAGAATAAAGATGTTTGCAAAGCTTCGGCGCCCAACAATTCAACAACCTATCGTTTCCGCGATGGAGGAGCCAGTCTCCCCCGTACAGGAAGCGGCCCCAGCAATGTCAAAACCCATCGGTGTTTCGATGAAATTCCAATACGGTAGTGGTGATACGCCTCTCGACGGATACAAGATTAAACGCGGCGTTGGCTCGGGCGGATTCGGTGAAGTTTACTTTGCCGAAAGCGACTCGGGGAAAGAAGTCGCCCTCAAGCGTATTCAGAAGAACCTTGAAGTAGAAGTGCGCGGCGTTCGCCATTGCTTGAATCTTCGTCATCCTAATCTCGTAGCGATCTACGACATTAAGTTCGACAAGCTGGAGCAAGGTTGGATCGTCATGGAGTTCATCGACGGAGATTCTCTGCGTGATCGTATGGATCGATTTCCGCAAGGGATGTCCGTAGCTGAATCCATGCAGTGGTTCTCGCAGCTAGCGGCCGGGGTGGCTTACTTGCACGATCAAGGGATCGTCCATCGTGATTTGAAGCCTGCCAATGTCTTTATTGATGGCGGGCTAGTCAAAATCGGTGACTATGGCCTTTCGAAATACATCAGTGCTTCACGACGTGGTGGTCAAACGGAAAGCGTTGGTACCTTTCATTACATGGCCCCAGAGATCGGCAAGGGGGAATATGGTAAGGAGATCGACATCTATTCCCTTGGCATCATTCTGTATGAATTGCTAACAGGTGTTGTGCCTTTTGACGGGGAAAGCAGCCAAGAAATCATTCTGAAGCATTTGACCGCAGATCCTGACCTGTCGCAAGTTTCGGAACCCTTCGCATCCGTGATTCATAAAGCGTTGGCAAAAAATCCTGCTTCCCGGTTTCGGGATTGTCGCGATATGTTGCGAGCCCTAGGGTGGGAACTGGACCAGAGTGGAATGGCTGGAAAGAAGACAGATGCCAGCTACGTTAGCATGCCACCTGTGATGCAACCGAATGCAAACGCATCAGCTCGAGCGATTCCTGTTGCTCGTTCACTAGGAAACCTCGACCCTACCACAGCGGGAAATCCGGGCTTCCAACGGGGCAATTCCCGCGAAGCTCATTCCGGGGCTACGAATAATCCGTGGAAGTATCGCTATGGCTTTGCTGGAGACGTGCAGGGCGATGGGTTCTATCGAGAACCCATCGCGCGCGCCGTCCATAAAGGATTTCACGACCTTCAAAAAACCTACCTGGATTTACCTCAGGGCGGACGCGGTGCAGTTCTGGTTGTCGGCATCATCTTCTTGGTGATCAACTCCGGCATGATTGCTCCGCTGTTGTTCTTGCTGTGTGGGCTGTATGCATGTTACTACGTGGTGTGGTACATGTTTGTAGGATCGCACTTACCGATCCGAACAACCCCTAAGCCGATGGCTGGAAATGTGCGTCCGGCTCAGCAGGTTCGCCCTGTTTATGCTCCGCAGCCGACAGCACACTTCCCGAACGCGCCGCCAGCACCTGCGAAGCCCGCGCCCGTGCCGTACAAAGTCGCGCTGCGAAATTGGCAAGAAGAAAAAAGAGCCGAGCTAAAGCAGCGTGGTTTTTGGACAAGAAGTCACGACAAGACACGCAGTTGGGCATTCGCAGGGATTGTTACTTTGGTTTTGGCTGTGGGTGGATCTATCCTGACGGTGGCCCGCGATCAAGCCGCTGCCAGTTCGATCATTCAGGGCCATTGGCCTAGCTCTGGAATCGCGATGGTAAGCGGAATTGTATGGACAGCGATCATGTCGTTGCTGACCACTTGGACCGTCCTGCATTTGACCAGGCGTTGGGAACAGCGGCCTGAGGATTCGATCGTGCAGCGTTTTGTTCAGCTCGCATTCGGTGTGGGGCTGGGAGTAGTTAGCTTTTACATTAGCGATTTCTTGATGGTTCCATGGAACGAGATATCGGGTGAGGGGTCGGTTCAGTTTGATTCCACGGACATGAATTGGAATCGAGGTTGGCAAGGATTTTATGACTCCAATTCGACTCCGCTGCTCGCTGGCCATATTGCTTTCTTTGGTGCATTGATGTGGATTGTACGCTGGTGGAGACAGTCGGATATTCTCCGGAAGAACCGCTTCAGCGTCTGGGCGATCGTATGGAGTATCGGAATGGCTGCCTTGGTGGAAGGATTGTTCTACTTTCCATCCCCTTGGTGCTTGGTGTTCGCAGGCGTAACTTCCTTCACGTTGCAAATGGCGTCCCCTTGGATCGATTACAACCATTCACCGAAAGTTGCTTAGGTTCATCATGTTTCAATTCAAATCCAAAAGGAATGCGCTGCGAAACGGGGCTGCGATTGCGATTTCTCTCTGCCTATCGCATTGGGCCGTTTGCCAGGAACCAACGGAAGACGTTCCAAGTGTTCGTCCACCACAGCTCCCGTCGGAGTTTTCTGAGAATTCAAAGGATGTCCTTCAAGACGTTCAAGAGATTGTAAGAGACGCCCAAGAAGCGATTGAGGAAAGTGGTAAGGAAGTAATCGTTGACGCCGAGATTGATGCCAGCATGTCGTTGGAGTCGATTTCTGAAACGCCGACGGAATCCGCGGATGCTACGGATGCTACGGATGCTACGGATGCTACGGATGCTACGGATGCTACAGTGTCAGATTTGGAGTCCCAGGACCCTACTTCGATTAAGATCCTTAACGAGAACACTCCCGACTGGGTAAAAGAAGGTTTGGTCTTGG